>CAZSRY010000063.1:5856-9204 GCA_964609475.1 uncultured Dehalococcoidia bacterium | reverse complement strand
AAAAGCCCCTCGCCCTAGGGACGAGAGGCTCCGCTCACGTGGTTCCACCCTAATTCTCCCGACAGTCCATCGGGACTCTCTTGGCCGCTAACGGGTGCCTCCGTGGTCGCCTACTCGCTCTCACCATGTCTGAGCTTTCGACGCCCGGCTCGCAGGGGGTCTTCACAGCGTTTGGGCGGGGCGCTTCCAGCCTGGTCGCCCCTCTCTGGCGCCATCCCGCTGCTACACGCCTGGTCTTCGCCTTTCGGTATGGTGGGCGATACTGGACTTGAACCAGTGACCTCTGCCATGTCAAGGCAGCGCTCTAGCCGACTGAGCTAATCGCCCGTGAAATGGATGATAGCAAATCGAGATGGGCAAGTCAATGTACGTTGGCCGCCGACGAGGACCGTCGGGCAGCGGCCATGCTTGACAACCGTCGACAGGACAGTATGATAGCTGGGGTACAGGCCATATTTGATCTTCAGGAGGAGATAGGATGACAGTACATGGGTACGTTCTCGTGGAGGCCGAGGTCGGGAAGACCAGGGCCATAAGCGAGGCGCTGACCAACTTCAAGCATCAGGATGCCAAGATCATCGCCGTAGATACCGTGACCGGGCCTTACGACATCATAGTACAGTTACAGGCCGAAGACCTGGACAAGCTGGGCAGTTGCATCACCGAGGGCATTCAGCGGGTGGAAGGCGTGCAGCGCACTACCACCTGTCTGGCGGTACGGTTCAGCTAGTCGCCTGCTTCACCGCCCTTCTCCCTGGAGAGTGTCGGCCCAGACGCGACGGTCTGGTCGGCGGGTAATCGCCTCTCCTCACAGAGCGGCGCCGCCCGACCAAGTTCCTCATGCATCGTACTAGTGTATGATTAGGTGTGGAGTGACCGCGAATACGTCACGCCTGGGTAGGCGCACGATAGATAGGTGATGTCAGTGATCAGTGTCGAGGAGGCCCTGGAGAGAATCCTGGGCCACGTTCATGTCCTGGAGCCCGAGGAGAGGCCCGTCCTGGAGGCCCTGGGGCAGGTGCTGGCTGAGGACGTCGTCTCTGACTACGACATCCCGCCGCTGGACAATACGGCGATGGACGGCTACGCCGTCCGGGCCGCCGACACGGAGGGCGCCAGCGCCGAGACGCCGGTCCGCCTCAAGGTTCTGGGCGAGCTGGCAGCGGGGCGTCTGTTTGCGGGCAAGGTGGCGCCGGGGACGGCCGTCAGGATCATGACCGGCGCGCCTATGCCCTCGGGCGCCGACGCCGTCGTGCCCTTCGAGGATACCGATGAGCCGGGGGAGCGCCGGTTCGGAACGTTCGCCAAGCCGGTGGACTCGGTGGCGATCTACACGGCTGTTGGGAAGGGTGCCAACGTCCGCTGCGCGGGCGAGGACATGCGCAAGGGCGCCCGCGTGCTGACCAAGGGCATGATGCTGCGACCGGCTCACATCGGGGCGCTGGCCTCGCTGGGGCGCGGCACAACCAAAGTCATCCGCAGGCCGGTGGTGGCCGTCCTATCCACGGGCGATGAGCTGGTTCAGGTGGGCGAGCCCCTAACGCCAGGGAAGATACACGACAGCAACACGTACGCCGTATCGGCCCTGGTGCGTCAGAGCGGCGGCATTCCCAAGGTGCTTGGTATCGCCGGAGACAGCGTGGAGGAGCTGACGGCGAAGATCCGCAGCGGCCTGGACGCCGACATGCTCCTCACCTCGGCGGGCGTCTCCCGTGGCGACTACGACGTGGTCAAGGACGTGCTGGCCCGCGAGGGCGAGATCGACTTCTGGACCGTGCGCATGAGGCCGGGCAAGCCGCTGGCCTTCGGCACCTTCGACAGCGGCGGCCGGCGGGTGCCCCACATCGGCTTCCCGGGCAATCCCGTCAGCTCCATGATATCGTTCGAGCTGTTCGCCCGCCCGGCCATCTTCAAGATGATGGGCAAGCAGGGGTGGGAGCGCCCCACCCTGCGCGCTATCGTCCAGGACCGCGTCGTGAACCGCGACGGTCGACGCGTGTATGCGCGGGCGGTGGTTACCGAGAGGGACGGCCGGTACTACGCCTCCCTTACCGGCCCTCAGGGGTCGGGCATCCTCACCTCCATGGTCGCCGCGAACGCCCTGGCCATCGTGCCGGAGGACGTGCCCGCAGTCGACCCCGGCGAGGAGATCACGGTGATGATGCTGAACTGGTCTCGCGGCGAGGAATAGGAAGGGGGCTCACGAGCATGCCACCGGTGTTGTGCATAGTGGGACGGTCGGCCTCGGACAGGGGGGCCGTGATCGAGGGTTTGGTGCGCGAGCTTGCAACCCAGAACGTGCGCGTAGCAGTCATCGCTCGTGGCCGCAAGGGACCAAGGCTGGATCGAGTAGCGAAGGCGGCCGGCCGCTACGCGTCGGCGGGCAGCGAGATGGTGATGCTGAGCTCGCCCGACACCGTTACCACGATGCGGCGTGTGGAGGAGGAGCCGCCGCTGGACGCCCTGGTGTGGGAGCTGCGAGACGAGTACGACATCGTCCTCGTCGACGGGTTTCGACACAGCAGCTATCCCAAGCTGGAGGCGCACCGGGCCGCCGAGGGAGAAGAGCTGCTCTGCCACAAGAACGAGCTGTTGGCCGTAGTCGGGGACAGGCCGCCCGGCATAGACATCCTTAGCTTTGCCGCCGACGATTTCCCCTCCCTGGCGAAACTGATCCGGCAGCGCTTTCTGGTAGTGGAGCCGGGGGAGGACGCCGCCCTCTTCATCGATGGCGTGCGTCTGCCGCTGGCGCTGTTCGTCCGCAAGCTGCTCTCGAGCACCGTCCTGGGGATAGTGCACGCCCTGAAGGGGGTAGACGACCCGAAGAGCGTCATCGTAGCAGTGAAGAGACGCTAGAAGCGGACCTCGAACTCATCGAACCGGCCCGTCTCCTCCGACCACGCCACCTGCACGTCCTCCACGCGGGCCATAGAGGGCCCCTGCTCCAGATCGCGCAGCAGCTCCTCCAGGACAGCGACGGGCCCTTCGGCGACAACCTCTACGCTGCGCCCGTCGCCGCCGTTGCGCACGTACCCAGACAGGCCCAGCGAGCGGGCCTTCACCCAGACGAACTGGCGAAATCCCACCATCTGGACGCCGCCGCGCACCACCACCCGCAGCGTCTTCGCCTGCCCCTTGTCCCCGTGCTCAGCCATAGCTGCTCCCCGCTCAGCGCGATCCGCCGGAGCCTGTGAGCATCTCCTCCACCACCTGCCGCACCAGCGAGAGGGGCACGTCGGTGTGGAGGCGCGGCTCGCCCACGTCGTCCAGGAGCACCCAGCGCACCGCCTTCTCGCTGACCTTCTTGTCCAGGGCGATCGCCTCCAGCACGCGGTCGGGGTCGAGGCC
>CAZSRY010000063.1:0-5756 GCA_964609475.1 uncultured Dehalococcoidia bacterium | reverse complement strand
GGCAGGCCAAAGCGTTCCAGCAGGGCCGCCTGCCGCTCGACCAGCTCCGGCGGCGTGACGCCCAGGCGACGGCCGACCTGCGCCGCGGCCATCATGCCCACGGCCACCGCCTCGCCGTGGAGAAGAGCCTCGTAGTCCGAGGCCGCCTCCAGGGCGTGGCCGACCGTATGCCCGTAGTTGAGGATGGTGCGCCGGCCCGTCGTCTCGCGCTCGTCCTCGCTCACCACCTGCGCCTTCAGGGCCATGGAGCGCCTGACGACCTCTGTCGTGACGTCGGGTTCGAGCTTTCGTAGGGCGTCGGCGTGCTCCTCAAGGGTGCGAAGGAGATGCGCATCCATGATGAGGGCGTGCTTGATAACCTCGGCCCAGCCCGATGTGAGCTCGCGAGGGGGAAGCGTCTTCAGGGCGGACACGTCGGCGAGGACGAGCTGCGGCTGGTAGAAGGCGCCGATCAGGTTCTTGGCCCGGGGGTGATCGACCGCCACCTTGCCGCCTATGGAGGCGTCGACCATGGCGAGCAGGCTGGTGGGGACCTGAACCAGGGGGATAGCCCGCAGGAAGGTCGCCGCCACGAAGCCCGCCAGGTCGCCGATGACGCCGCCGCCCAGAGCGACGATACAGTGCCCTCGCTCCGCCTGCTTCGATACCAGCCAATCGTAGATCCGCGAGGCCGTATCGAGCGTCTTGCTGGCCTCGCCGGCGGGAACCACGTATGAGTCGCTGGCGAAGCCTGCCTGCCTGAGGGCGCTCTCGGCGCTCTCGCCGTAGTGCGGGTGGACGTTGGAGTCGCTGACCACGTAGGCCGTCCCGCCAAGGCCCGCCGCCTGCATCGTCTCGCCCAGCCGATCCAGTATCCGCCAGCCGACGTACACCGGGTAGCGGGCGGTCTCCGTGGTCACCCAGCAGGCGACATCCGATGCGGCATCCGGCTGAGGAGCGACGAACTGCCCCCCGCTCGCTGCCGCCAGGCGATCGCCATCGCGGGCCGCCGCGGCGGAGAAACGACGCCAGGCGCGCAGGACCTCGGCCGCCGTCTGCTCCAGCGACAGGTCATCGGTGTGCACGGTGTGGTCGGCGAGGGCGTAGAGAGGCTGCCGCAGACTCTTGAGCTGGCGGATGCGGCTCAGGGGGTCGCCGTCCTTGAGCAGGGGGCGCTCCGAGGAGGAGCGCGGCCCCTGCAGACGGCGCAGGATCGTCTCCGGCCGCGCCTCCAGGCAGACGACGAAGCCGCCCTCGCCCATGGCCCGCCGGTTCTCCTCGGCGAGGATGACGCCGCCGCCGGTAGCGACGACGACCTCCTCCTGACGGCAGGCGTCGCGCACGGCCTGCCCCTCGCGGCGACGAAAGCCGGGCTCGCCCTCCTGGGCGAAGATCTCAGGGATCGACTTGCCCGCCGCCTCCTCTATGAGGCCGTCGAGGTCCAGCACCCGCCAGCCCAGGGCCTGGGCCACCAGGGGGGCCACCAGGGACTTGCCGGTGCACGAGAAGCCGGTGAGGAAGATTCGGCGCGGTCTTCTAGCGGGCATGACTCCTATTCATGGGGCCGGCGCGGGCCGATCGTGCTCAGATAGGCTCGGTAGTTGCGCAGCGTCTCGTCCATATGATCGCCGCCGAACTTCTCCAGCATCGCCGCGACGAGGACGATCGCCACCACCGCCTCGGCGATAACCCCCGCCGCCGGCACGACGCAGACGTCGGCGCGCTCGTAGTGGGCCTCCACCTGCTCGCCGGTCGCCAGGTCAGCCGAGGGCAGAGGCTTGACCAGGGTGGCTATGGGCTTCAGGGCCGCCCGCACCAGCAGCGGCTCCCCGTTCGTCATGCCGCCCTCAGTGCCGCCGGCCCTGTTGGAGGCGCGCGGCCAGGGCCTATCGCCCCACTCCTGGACGGGAAGGATAACGTCATGGGCCTGGGAGCCGCGGACGCGCGCCAGCGCGAAGCCACCGCCTATCTCGACGCCCTTGACGGAGGGGATGCTCATGACCGCCTGAGCCAGCAGCCCGTCGAGCCTGCGGTCCCAGTGGACGTGGCTCCCCAGGCCGATAGGCACGCCCGTCGCCCACACCTCCGTGACCCCTCCCAGGCTATCGCCGTCCTTGCCGGCGGCGTCGATGGCGGCGGCCATCCGTTCCGTCGCCTGCGGGTCGGCGCAGCGCAGAGGCGACTCGTCCACCGCCCGCCAGTCGGGCTCGCCCTCCACCGCCGCCTCGACGCCGCCGATGGCGACGGTGTGACTATGAATCGCGACATCGAACTCCTCCAGAAAGCGACGCCCAACCGCGCCTACCGCCACCCGCGCCGCCGTCTCGCGGGCGCTGGCCCTCTCCAGAATCGGCCGCACGTCGTCCTGGGCATACTTCACCACGCCCGGCAGGTCGGCGTGGCCCGGCCGGAGGTGGGTCACCCTCTCCACGGAGGACGAAGTGGGCTCCACGGCCATCGCCTCGCGCCAGTTCTCCCAGTCGCGGTTGGCGATGACCAATGTGATGGGGCTGCCCAGGGTCAGGCCGTGCCGGACGCCGGAGACGATCTCCGCCCTGTCCTCCTCGATCTGCTGGCGGGCGCTGCGGCCGTATCCGCCCTGTCGACGTCGCAGGTCGCGGGCTATGTACTCCTCAGACAGGGTCAGGCCGGCGGGTATCCCCTCGACAATCGCCGTGAGAGCCTTCCCATGGGATTCGCCGGCGGTCAGGAAACGAAACATGAGTCCTCCATCACCTTGATGTCTGGCGATGCTTCTGTGCAGTATGCCCCATCCCGGCAGCCACGCGTACTCGCCGCCACGATGGGGGTAGCCCGTCCGGTGTCCATCCGACGCCCGGTGCGCGTGGAGAGGCGTCGGCGTTGTCGCCGAAACATGGGCGTTGTTCTTCCCACCCTCCCGCCCTAGGGAGGTATTTCGGGGTATCAGGGGGACACCCCCTGTAACCCCCGGCAGAGGGGGCTTGCCCCCTCTGCACTCCCCCAAGCCTGCGCCGATCTATTATGTCAACGACCATAAGCCCGCTGCACCCTCACCCGTACTCGGAAGCTTTCACCCCCTACCCGGCTTCCAGGGCCCGGCGCGCCTCCGATAGCATCAGCCCCGTCGGCGCCTCCAGCCCCGTCCACAGCCTGAACGAGGCCGCGGCCTGGTAGACGAGCATCGTCAGTCCCCCTATGACGCGCGCCCCCCGCGCCCGGGCAGCCGCCAGCAAAGGGGTCAGGGGCGGATTATAGACCAGATCGAACACCAGCGCCCCCGACGGAATCATTTCTGCATCCAGCGGCGACTGCCCCTCGGCATCGCTGTGGCGGGTGCCCACCGGCGTACAGTTTACCAGAAGCTGACAGTTTGTCACCGACTTCAGAAAGGACTCATCGGCCGAGTCGTAGCTGCGGATGACGATATCTGATGAGCCGAGCGCGCTCAGGTGCTCGGCGAGCGCCCGGCTGCGGCCTGCCATGATGTCGTAGAGGGCAACGGCGCCGACCCCCGCCTCGACGAGGGCCACGCCGACCGCCCGCGCCGCCCCACCCGCGCCGAGGAGCACCGCCCGCTGCCCCTGCGTCGAGAAGCCCGCCTCTTCAAGCGCCCGCGCGAAACCGCTGACGTCGGTGTTGTAGCCGAGCAGCCGCCCCCGCCTGTTGACGACGGTGTTGACGGCGCCCGTCTTCTCCGCTATCGCGTCCAGCTCGTCGAGGTAAGGTATCACCGCCTCCTTGTGAGGGACGGTCACGTTGGCCCCCAGGCAGTCGTCGCCGCGAAGGCCCTGCACTCGCTCCTCAAGCTGGGACGCCTCCGTCTCCCAGAGCTGGTAGCGCTCCTCGAGGTCATGCTGGCTGAAGGCCACCCCCTGGATGAGCGGCGATAGTGAGTGGGCGAGAGGGAATCCAATAAGGCCGACTCGCTTCATTAGCTTGGTCCAACGGAGACCCAACGGGGAGCGCTAGCGCTGGTATCGCTGGACGTTCCGCAGGTGCTCCTCCAGGGTCTCGGCGAAGACGTGACTACCGTCGTCCTTGGCCACGAAGAACAGATAGTTGGTCTGGGCGGGCCGCACAACCGCCATTACAGAGTCCAGGCCGGGAGCGGCAATAGGCCCCGGCGGAATCCCCGTGCTCACGTACGTGTTGTAGGGCGAATCCACCTCCAGGTCCTTGGTGGTCAGCTCCTTCTTCCAGTAGCCGTACAGAGCGACGCTCTTTTCATCGCTGCCCAGCGCGTACTGGACGGTCGGGTCCGCCTGGAGAGCGAAACCCACTCTCAGGCGGTTGAGAAAGACGCTGGCGATCAGCGGGCGCTCCTCAGGCTCGACGGCTTCGCGCTCCACGATGGAGGCCAGGGTGATGATCTCGTGGAGGGAGAGGTCGGCGGCGGTAGCGCCCGGCTGGATCTCCGGCACGACCTTCTCCGCGAAGGCGGTCAGCATCTGCTCGACCACCTCCTCGGCGGTGACGCTGCGCGAGAAGCCGTAGGTGGCCGGAAAGAGATAACCCTCCAGACCGACGTTGTACGGCAGGTCCTCAAGGAACTCGAAATCGTAGTCCTGCTCCGTCGCCTCCAGGAAGTCGTCGGCGGAGACGACCCCCTTCTTCTCCAGTATGTTCCCGATCTCCTCCAGGCGAAGCCCCTCCGGTATCGTCACCATGATGGGCGCGGTGACCCCCTGGTGGATGCGACTTATCACCGAGAGGGTGGCCATGCCCTTGTCGAACTCGTAATCCCCGACCACCAGCTCGTCCTCGATGCCCATGAAGGCCACGAGTACGCGAAACAGGCGGCCGCTCTGGATCACGCCGGCGTCCTCCAAGCGATCGGCGATATCCTTGGCGCCATCGCCCTCTTCGATCTTGACGAGCGCCACCTCCCCGGCGACAGGCGTAGGCCCCAGAAAGCGCGTTGGCTCGTCGCGGAGGATGGTGCTGGGGACGGTGGCTATGACCCAGGCCAGAATGGCCACCGTGACCATCGCCAGAAAGATAACGACCGCAGGTATGAACCGTGACATTCCTACTCCCCGGATGAGTCGACCGCGGCGCTCCGCCTGCTATCGAGATAGCCCTGGAGGATTATAGCCGCCGCCAGCGCGTCCTGCTCGGCCTTGCCCTTACTGGAGCGCGGTCGGTGCGTTCTCAGGCCTGCCTGTCGACGTGACAGGAGCTGCTCCGCCTGGACCGTCGACAGCCGCTCGTCCCAGAACTCGATGGGCAGCGAGACGGAGTCCTGGAGACGGCGGGCGAACCCGCGAACGTGCTCGGCCTGCCTCCCTTCGCTGCCGTCCAGCGACAGGGGAAGCCCCACGACCAACGTCCCTGCTTCCTCCTGGGCCGCCAGCGCCGCTATTTCAGCGACGTCCGCCTCCAGGGAGCGGCGCTGAAGCGTCCTGAGGGGCACGGCCAGCCGCCCGTTGGGGTCGCTTATGGCCATCCCTATGCGCCTATCCCCTACGTCCAGGGCCAGCACGCGCATTATGAGTCCTTGAGCCCTCTGATGCCGTCCGTCGCCAGTTTACGGGCCAGCCGCAGGGCCTCGTCAAGGCGGCCGGCGTCCTTGCCACCGGCCTGCGCCATCCCCGGCCGACCGCCGCCGCCGCCGCCGGTCACCTGCGCCACCTTCTTGATCAGCTCACCGGCGTGGAGGCCGCGCTCGGTCAGGTCAGATGTTATCATAGCCAGGAAGCTGGGACGCCCCTCGACGACGGTGCCCAGGACGATCACGGCGCTGCCCAGGTGGTCGCGTAGCCAGTCGCCCATCTCGCGCAGGGTCTCCGCGCTGG
>CAZSRY010000062.1:6959-9274 GCA_964609475.1 uncultured Dehalococcoidia bacterium | reverse complement strand
TTCCCTGATTGAGCAAGCCCCTATTGATCGGCAACCATTGTTCAAGCGGCTTGCCCATTTGGGAGAGGAGGCTTCATGGAACTCGTTCGCTATATCTCGCTTGTACGCAAATGGTGGTGGTTGCTGCTGATAGGCACCCTGGTCGGCGGTGCCGCCAGCTACGCCATCAGCAAGAACCTAACCCCCATCTACAGCTCTACGGCCACTCTCCTGGTCAACCAAACGCAGGTCCCCGGCACCATCGCCTACAACGACATTCTCACCAGTGAACGCCTAACCCGCACCTACAGCAACCTCATCGAGAAGCGTCCGATCCTGGAAGAGGTCATCGAACGCCTTGATGCCCCCTACAGCCCCGACCAGTTGGCAGGGGCGATCAGCGTAAGCGTCGTCCGTGATACCCAACTCCTGAAGCTATCGGCGGAGAACGCCGACCCGGAGATGGCCAGCCAGATCGCCAATACCACCGCCTCCGTCTTCATCGAACAGAACACCCAGAGCCAGCTCAGCCGCCCGGGCGACGTCAGCATAGTAGAGGCGGCCACCATACCATCCGTCCCCGTCAAGCCGCACGTCCTGCTGAACACCCTGATGGCTGCCGTAATCGGCCTCCTCCTGGCCGGCGGCGCCGCCCTCCTCATCGAATACCTGGACGACACCGTCAAATCGCCCGAGGACCTGGAGGCGAGCGGCCTGCCTGCCCTTGGCGGCGTGGCCCGCTTCCACCGACCCAAAGACCCGAGCGAGAACCTGGTGGCTGGCTCCGGCTCCCAGCGCCACTTCTCGGAGGCGTACAGGGTCCTGCGCACCAACGTTCAGTTCAGCACCATCGACCGGCCGGGACAAGCCCTCCTCATCACCAGCGCCAATCCCGGCGAGGGCAAGACCACCACAGCGGCCAACCTGGCCCTGGTCACGGCCCAAGCGGGCAAGAAGGTCGTGCTCGTCGACTCCGACCTTCGTCGCCCCTCGCTCCACCGTTTCTTCGGGCTGAGCAACGAGCAGGGCCTCACCAACCTTCTGCTGTCCACGCAGCCGAGCGTCGACGGCTGTGCCCAGCGCACCCGCTTCGAGAACCTGGCCGTCATCACCAGCGGCCCCCTGCCGCCCAACCCTTCGGAGCTGCTGGCCTCCCGACGCCTTGATTCGGTATTGGACAACCTCAAGGCTGAAGCGGACGTCGTCATCTTCGATAGCCCGCCCACCCTGGCAGTGGCCGATGCCAGCATCCTCGCCGCCAAAGTGGACGGCACCATGCTGGTCGTCGACTCCGGCAGGACGCGTTCTCCGGCCCTGCAGAGGGCCAAGGAGGCCCTGGCCAGGTCGAAGACCCATCTGCTGGGGGCGGTGCTCAACAAACTGAAGCGCCGCGGCGGAGGCTACTACTACTACTACTACTCGTCCGACGGCGACAGAAAGAAGCGACGTCGGCGGAGCGAGAGAGCCGAAGCCAAGGCCAAGCTGTGAGACAGCGTGTTCATGCGGAGTCATAAGGGATGATGGCAGTGCGTCCGAAGTACCTACGAATAAGCCTTGCCGGCCTGCTGGCCTTGGTCCTCATCGCCCTCTTCCTGGTGTTGCGGGGATTTGGGGAGGATGGCACGGAGAACCGGTCGGAGGTGGAGTCTGCGCCTCAGGCCGTTGCCACTGCCGCTCCCCTCGACGGCGTTGCCACCCCCAGTCAAGCGCCGCTGGCACGCCTGGTCATCCCCAGCATCGGCGTCGATGCCCCCATCAGCGTCAAGGGCTTCGACCCCAACGGGGTCATGGATGCTCCCAACGGGCCTGAGGACGTGGCCTGGTACCAGTTCACCACCCGACCCGGAGAGGGCGGCAACGCCGTCTTCTCAGCCCACGTCGACTACCGGAACTATGGGCCAGCCGTCTTCGCCCGCCTGAAGGACTTGAAGAAGGGAGATGCGGTCGAGGTACACCTGGCCGACGGCACCATCTACCGATATGAAGTCGTCGTCAGCGTCTCCTACCCGGCGGAGACCGCGCCCGTTGAAGACATTGTCGGGCCCACCAGCAGGGAGGTGATCACCCTGATCACCTGCGCAGGCACCTTCGATCAGGCCTCGCGGCAGTACAGTCACCGGCTGGTGGTGCGGGCGGAACGTATGTAGTTGAGAGTGAAGCCAAGGGCCTCCTGAGCTCGCGTGCCCGCACAGGCAGGGGCCTCAGGCTCCACCAAGTCGAAGAGAGGGCAAGGAGGAACGTCATGAAGTGGTTCAGCCTCAAGGTAGTTGCTCTGGCGGTAATGGCGGTGGTGATCGGGTCACTATCCGTCGAAGAGACCGCCGCCCAGTACCCGC
>CAZSRY010000062.1:0-6859 GCA_964609475.1 uncultured Dehalococcoidia bacterium | reverse complement strand
TGCACATCTATAGCCAGCCCGGCACTGACGCAAGTGTCACCCAGGACAGCACGGCGACGGACTCGGCCGGTGTCATCACGGGGACCCTCTACGTCGGAACTACTGCCGGTACGGTGGAGGTCAGGGCTAGCTGTGGCGACGTCTTTGCTGCCTTCAGCGTCGTCGCGGGCGGTGTCGCTGTACCGCCTCAGGCGCCATTGGAGCCGGCGGAGATCACGATGCCGCCAACCGGTGTCGGCCCAACAGCCTACGAGTCGTACGGCATCGGCCTGATCGCAGCCTTGCTGGCTAGCGGCATGGTTACCCTGGCTGTCGGATCGGCTCTGTTGCTGACTGCGAAGCGGGCCCGGGGCGGCTCTTGAAGCAAGGCCTGGTGAGGGGACAAGCACAAGCAAGCCCCGGCCCGCTTCGCGGCGGGCGCTAGGACCTTAGACACCTTGTAGGGAGAGATTGTCCAGACTCAAGAAGCAGGGGCTCAGGAAAGGGCTGCTTCTGCTGGCCGCTCTGGTGATAGGCGCTCTCGCAGCCCTGGGCGCTCGACACTACTACGCCCTCTACGATCGGGCAAGCGACGCCAAGGACCAGCTGCTGACGGCCCAGGAGTCCCTGCAGGAGAAACGGCTAGACGCCACTGCCAGCGAGTTGGAGGAGGCCAAGGCGCAGTTCCGGGAGTCGGAGGAGAAATTCCGCGCCAGCCGGGATACCTTCCAAGGCGACCCTTTGGCGCAGGTGCTCCGGCGCGTACCGGGACTCGGCCGGCAGGTCTCAGTCGCTCAGGACGTCCTGCTCATGGGGACACAGGCCGGCGGCATGGGGCTGGCGGGCGTCGCCGTGGCCGAGGAGTACAGTGCCGTCCGCTCGGAAGGAGAGAGCAGCATTACCCAGAAAGCGATGACCCTCCTAGAACGGATTGAACCGCACATGGCGGAGCTCAGCAGCCAACTCGATGCCGTCCTGACCGAACGAGAGCGCATAGGCGACGGCTTCCTCCTGCCGCCCTTGCGTGACGCCTTGGCGGAGGTCGACAAGCACAGCGAAGAGCTTGATGAGATGGTGGAGACCTACAACCAGGCGGCCGCCTTCTTCCCCGATTTTCTGGGCTTTCGAGGTCCTCGGACCTACCTCGTTCTGGCCCAAAACAACGCCGAACTCCTGCCCACGGGGGGACTCATCTCCGTGTATGGAGTCGTCACCCTCCACCAAGGACAGGTGGAAGAGATGGCCTTCGCCGACGCCATCGAGTTCGGGGAGAGATGGCGGGCACAAACGCAGGAGTACATCGAGCCGCCGGCGCCCCTCAAGCACTACCTTCTCAAGGAATGGAGCTGGAACCTGTCCTTGGCCAACTGGTCGCCCGACTTCCCCACCACCGCTCGCCAGGCCCAGTCCTTCTTCGAGAAGGGTGGTGGACACCCGGTGGACGGCGTCATCGGCATCAACGTCAGCACACTGGAGAGGCTTCTCGCAGTGACAGGCTCCGTGACAGTGGAGGAATACGACGTCACCGTAGATACAGAGAATGCCCTTGAGGTCACGGAGGCCTTGACTCGAAGCCCCCTTGAGCCCGGCGGCGATCGCAAGGCCTTCGTGGCCTTCCTAGCTGAGGAGATGCTTCATCGGCTCATGCACCTCTCCTCCTCCCAGTGGACCCCCCTCCTGGATAGCGTGCAGGACCTGAGAGAGGAAAAGGACGTTCTCTTCTACTCCTTCGACCCCGCCCTCCAGACGCTGGTCCACGACATGGGGCTGGACGGCGCCCTCCTGGATCCGCCCGGCGACTACCTCATGCTGGTGGAGGCCAGCGTCAACAGCACCAAGCTCAACATCGTGCTTGACCAAGAGGTCGACATCCAGATCGCCTTGGACGAACTGGGCAACGCCCATACCGAGGTCGCCCTCCGCTACGAGAACGACCTCGCCTCCTGGGAGCAGGGCCGCGACCCGGAACTCGTGTACAAGATGATGCTGAACGGCCTGTACGGCGGCTACCTGCGCCTCTTCACCAAGCTCCACAGTCGCCCGCTGGATGTGCAGAACGACGGCACCAGCGTCGGCCTGAGCGAGTTGTCAGAGGAGAACGGCAAGACCGTCTTCGGCCGCTTCTTCGCCCTGCCCAAGGGGGCAAAGAGGGAGATCTCCTTCAGCTACGTCACCCCCGCCGTCGCCGACCTCAGCGGCGCTCTGGCCGAATACAGCCTTCTGATACAGAAACAGCCCGGCACCGCCGCCATTCCCTTAACGATAAGGCTAGACCTCCCCGAGGGGGCGGAGCCCGTCTCCCTTGAGCTGGACGGCGAGCCGCTCGATGGCAAAGACCTTGACGTGCAGACCGCGCTCTCTCGCGACCGCGAGATCGTGCTCAAATATAGACCGGGTGGATGAGATGGTGGTGTGCAACGCCCTATGAATCGTACGAATCACAGGCTGACAGCATTGCTAGACCGGGACGGAGTCATCAGCCGCAATCGCAGCGACTACGTGAAGTCCTGGGATGAGTTCGAGTTCCTGCCCGGTTCACTGGAAGCCCTGAGAATGCTGGCCGAGCAGCAAGTGCGCGTAATCGTTGTCACCAATCAATCGGTCGTGGGCCGCGGCATCATCTCCCAGGACGAGCTGGACCAGATCCATGCCCGGATGATGACGGAGATAGAGGCCCACGGGGGACGCATCGACGCCATCCTCTACTGTCCCCATGCCCCGGACGACGGCTGCTCCTGCCGCAAGCCGCGCCCCGGCCTCTTGCTCGAAGCCATGGATCGCTTCCAGCTCGACCCCACCCTCTGCTACGTCATCGGCGACAGCCTCAGCGACCTGCTGGCCGCCCGTGCCGTCGGCCTCCCCTACGTCATGGTGCTCAGCGGCAGGGGGCTTCGGTCGCTCATCCGTCCCTCCGGCTGGGGCCTCCCCCTGAGCTGGGTGGCCCGCGACCTCAAGACGGCGGTTCGCTGGGTCCTGCGCCGAGAGAGCCAGCTGGAGAAGCTGGAGAAGGAGGTGGCATGAAGGCCATGATCCTGGCGGCTGGAGAGGGCACACGCCTGCGGCCCCTCACCCGCGAGGCCCCCAAGCCCATGCTCAAGATAGGCGGTCGGCCCCTCATAGCCTATCTCATCGACCTGCTGCGCTTTCACGGGGTAAGCGACATCGCCGTCAACCTCCATCACAAGCCCGAAGTGATAGAGGCCTACCTGGAGGACGGCTCCCGTTTCGGCGTGCGCACCACCTATTCCTGGGAGGACGTCTTGCTCGGTTCGGCTGGGGCGGTGAAGAAGCTGGAGACCTTCTTCGACGAGGGCTTCTTCGTCCTCTACGGCGACGTCCTCACCGACATCGACCTTTCGGCCCTGGCAGAGTTCCACCGCGACCGGGGGGCCAGCCTCACCATGGCCCTCCACCTGGCGGACGACCCCACCCGCTGCGGCATCGTGGAGATCGACCGTCGCGGGCGGGTACGGCGCTTCCTGGAGAAGCCCCAGCCGCGGGAAGTGTTCTCTAGATGGGCCAGCGCCGGCATCTACGTGGTGGAGCCGGATGTCCTGCGGCTGGTTCCCGAGGGCGCCCTCTTCGACTTCGGGAACCACCTGATCCCCCTCCTCCTGCGAGAGGGGGCGCCGCTGTACGGCTACATCAGCTCCGGCTACTTCCTGGACATCGGTTCCCGGGAGCGATACCAGCAGGCGGAGCGCGACCTGGCCGCTGGCCTGGTCAGGCTCGTCGACCATTCAGCCGCGATGGAAGCACAACACCCAGAACAGCTAGTTCGGAGATAGCGAAGATGTTACTCGTCCGCGCCCCCCTCAGGATCAGCCTCGCCGGCGGCGGCACCGACATGGAGGACTACTACGGTCACTACGGCGGCATGGTCGTCAGCGCCGCCATCGACAAGTACTTCTACGTATTCGTCAGTCCCAACGACGGCGAGGGCGTACACATCGGCTCCTCCGACTACCGCTGCTTCTACCGCTGGTCGGGCGAGGACAAGCCCATATGGGACGGCGACCTCCGTCTGCCGCGGGCCATCCTTCATGAATTCGGCGTCAGCCAGGGGCTCTCCATATTCCTCGCCTCCGAGATCCCCCCGGGCACCGGCCTGGGCTCCTCCAGCACGGTGGCCGTGGCCCTGGTCAAGACCTTCAGCACCCTTGCTGGCCAGAGGCTTGAACCCGTCAAAATAGCAGAGACGGCCTATCGCATTGAGAGTGAGCAACTGGGCAGCCCCTGTGGCAGACAAGACCACTATGCCCCGGCCTTTGGTGGCATCAACGCCATCTTCTTCCAGAAGGAGGGCGTTCGAGTGCAGCCCCTGGCGCTGGACGCCGCGGCCCGCGATCAACTTCGGGAGAACCTTCTTCTCTTCTTCCTCGGTTCCTCGCGCAGCGCCGCCGATATCCTCCAGGAGCAGCGCGAGGGTGCCCGCAGCAAGAACGGTAGGGTGGTGGAGGCCATGCATCGCCTCAAGGAGGCGGCCGTGGAGACGAAAGAGGCCCTGGAAAGAGGCGATGTGCAGCGTTTGGGTCATATCCTACACGACTCCTGGGAGCATAAAAAGCGCCTGGCTGGCGGCGTCACCAACTCCCGCATCGATGAGATCTACGACAGGGCCCTCAGCAAGGGCGCTGTCGGTGGCAAGGTGGCCGGTGCTGGCGGCGGCGGCTTCCTTATCTTGTACTGCGAGTCGGCGTTCCGCGAGCGGGTCTGCGCGGAGATGGAATCGCTCGGACTCTATCGCATGGATTTCCAGTTCGACATGGGTGGGGCCAAGGTGCTGATGAACTCTGGGCCCCATGGTGATTACTCTCCCGAGGCTCCTCTCGGGGTCAGTATAGGAGGCCATGTCTAAGCAATCGCGTCTACCGGTCATAGGACTGATGGCGGCGGACCTGTCGATGGTCATCACAGCTCTGGCCATCAGCTTTGGCCTCAGGTACGGCAGCACGATCTGGCCGGGGGCTACCTCAGATCCCACACGAGCTACCGTCGTCTTCACCGGCCTGAGTGTGCTCGTTCTAATGTCCCTCTTCGCCCACAACCGTCTGTATGATTTGGAGACTCTGTTCGGTGGCCACCGCGAATACGCGGCCGTGGTGAGGGCCAGTACGTACGGCATCGCGATCCTTCTCATCCTCGCCTTCTTGACCGGCGAGCCGGTCTCGCGGGGGGCCTTGGTCCTGTTCTGGTTGCTGGCCATGCCGCTTGTCGGTGGTTCGCGCTTCCTGATCCGACGGCTGGTGTTCAAGCTTCGTGAGGCGGGCCTCTTCATCCGCAAGTGGCTGGTTGTGGGCACCGATGCGCACGCTGTCGCCGTGGCCGCCCAGCTTAACTCGCCGACATCGAACGGCATCCAAGTCGTGGGCTTTCTCGATGACTACCGTCCGGTAGGCAGCCACGCAATCAATGGGCTGCGCGTCCTTGGCGACCCCAGGGCCGTGCGTGAGGTGGTGCAGAGCTGCGGTGTCTCCACCCTCGTCGTCGTCCCCCATGCCATCAGCTGGGAGAGCTACCGAGACCTGCTGGAACTGGCCGCGGAAGACAACGGTGTCAAGATTCAGCTTGCGCCCGGCCTGGAGCACCTTGTGGCTACCGGCGCCCACATGACGGACAACGATTTCCTACCCTTGATCAGCCTTCAGCCTCTCCGCATCACCGGCTTGGATGCGCTGCTGAAGCGGGGATTGGATTACCTGGCCTCGGTGGCCCTCCTTGTCATGCTGGCTCCTGTCTGGTCCCTCTGCTGGCTGGCGGCGCGCATTGACCGCTCAGGGCCGGTGTTGGATCGCCAATCTGTCCTGGGGCAGCAGCAAACGCGGTTCACCCTTCTCATGTTCGCTGCCCCGGCTGAACCGGCGTCCCCGAATTGGCCGACCCGTTGGGCGTGGCGCTGGCGCCGTGCCGTCGCCGCCGGCCGCCTTCGCAAGCTACCCAACGTCCTCAACGTGGTTGCCGGTCGCATGAGCCTGGTGGGCCCCCGCGCCGTCGCCGAATCTGACGCCAGCATCGACCGCCCCTGGGTGCGAAACCTGCTTCTCGTGCGGCCGGGGCTCACCGGCCCCGCCGCCGACGCTTCCCGAGGCGAAGGCGTGGAAGAGCAGACCCTCAAGGACATAGCCTACGTGCGCGATTACTCCATCTGGCTCGACCTGCGCCTCATGTTCGCCTCCATCAAGAGAATGCTTCGTCGTGAGAAGGGCCTGCCGTCATCTTATGTACTTGTCCGTCCCGAAGAGCGAGAGACCACTGCCGAGACAAGAACCGCAGGGAGACCGACATGAAGCCGATAAGACTTGCCGATCACAGAGCCGCACGAGAAGCAAAGGGCGAGGACTCACTGCCGTCCGCCCTGCCCCGAGCGGAGATCCTCTATATATTGGAGACCTACCTCCGGCAGCTAGAAGAAGTCGTCGATCTGTTGCCCACCGCGAGTGTGGCTAGGGTGGCCGAGGAGCTGCTGCGGGTCCGGGCCGACCAGAAGACCGTGTACGTGCTCGGCAACGGCGGCAGCGCCGCCACCGCCAGTCACGCCGCCACCGATTGGCTGAAACCGAACAGGGAAGACAACTTTGGTGGCGTTAGCACCGTCTCCCTAGTGGACAACGTTGCCCTCCTTACGGCCTGGGCCAACGACACCTCCTTCAGCAACGTCTTCGCTGCCCAACTCGAGTCGCTTCTCCAGCCGGGCGACGTAGTCATCGCTCTCTCCGGCAGTGGCAACTCCCCCAACGTGCTCCAGGCCGTCGAGGTGGCCCGACGTGCCGGTGCAGTCACCATCGGCTTCTCCGGATTCGATGGCGGAGAACTGAACCGGATGACTGATATCAGCGTAGTCATCCCCTGCGACAGCCAAGGGATGATCGAGGACGTCCAT
>CAZSRY010000061.1:4071-9330 GCA_964609475.1 uncultured Dehalococcoidia bacterium | reverse complement strand
AGGACGGCGTCGGAGTTCTTGACGTCGACCCAGTCATTGGTCATGGCACCGCGACCGAATGTGGTGACCAGACCGGCCACCGTGGCCGAGTGTCATATACGGGCCTGGTGTTCGAGGTAGACCACCCCCAGGGCCCGCGCCAGCTTGGCCGAGAGGTAGCAATCCTCGCTGTTGTTGGCGGCGCCGCCCAGCCAGGCCAGGCCCTCGGTGCGGTTGACAGTGACCTCCTTGCCGTCAACGTCCACGCTGGATACCCAGCCGTCATCGCGCGTCTTCTGTATCCGCTTGGCTATCTCGCTGATAGCCCAGTCCCAGTCCTTCTCCTCCCACTCTGCCGAGTTCGGGGCTCGGTACATCACCTTGTGCGCGCGGAGGGGGCTGTTGGAGAGCTGACGCACGGCGATGGACTTCGGGTCGAGGGCGCCGCGGTTGACGATGTGATCGGGGTCTCCCTCGGAGTTGGTCACGTGGCCTTCCGCGTCGGTGGCGATAATGAGGCCACAGCCGCAGGAGCAGTAGGGACAGATCGTAGCGCCCTCACCGATCTTCTTGTGAAGCTGGAAGTCGGTGGCTCCTTCGGCTAGGCCGGCCGCCAGGAGCAGACTACCGCCACCGGCGCCCGCGGCTGACAGCCTGAGGAAGTTCCTACGGCTTAGTCTATTCATAGATCGACCTCCTGGACGGAAACGCGTGTAGGCGAAGGCCCCTGGCTGGACACCGCCCCTGCACATGCATCTGCGATTGTGTTCACTTTCACATTACCTTCGCTGGTTTATCTCCCCTTTGACCACTCCACTGGGGTGTCGCGGCTGGGAGAAACCAGGGCGCCTATGCCGCTTGACTGAGCGGTGGAACCAGACGATAGGCCCTTACACTCCCTAAAAAGGTAAACCCACCTGATTGGCCATAAGTGACCAAATGTGGGTTAACATCCATTATGCTAGGGGGTAGTCCTATTAGTGTCAAGCCTTTTTCCCCAAGAAATCCTCAGGATCTGCGCTTCAGGTAGCAGCAATTTAGACTGCCGAAACTTATAATATCATCCGCGCCGTTGAATGGCAAGTCCCAAGCATTAGTTTACCGGAGGGCTGCGGTTTATTGTCAACGGGTGCCCGCCGTACTGTAATATACTCCGTGTCGGCGGTGCGCCGTGCCCGGTGGCAGCGTTTCCCTTGGGCAGGAGGTCGATTCTATGCGTGAGAACACCCTGAGGCGGCTCTGGCAGGACGATAAGCCGGCGCTCGGCGGCTGGCTCTCCATCCCCGACTCCTTCTCCGCCGAGATCATGGCCCATCTGGGCTACGACTGGCTCTGCATCGACATGCAGCACGGCCTTATCGGCTACCAGTCGGCGCTGGCCATGCTCCAGGCCGTCTCCACCAGCGCCACCGTCCCCATCGTGCGCGTCCCCTGGAACGACCCGGGTGTGATAATGAAGATGCTCGACGCCGGCGCCTACGGCGTGATCATCCCCCTCATCAACAGCCGCGCCGACACCGAGGCGGCGGTTGCTGCCTGTCGCTACCCGCCTCTGGGGATCCGCAGCTACGGCCCGGCCCGCGCTACCCTCTACGCAGGCGCGGACTACTCGGCCCACGCCGATGACGAGCTCTGCTGCATCCCCATGATCGAGACCGCTTCCGCCCTGGAGAACCTGGACGATATCCTCAGCGTGCCCGGCGTCGATGCCGTGTACATCGGGCCGATGGACCTGAGCCTGTCGTTGGGGGTGCCGCCGAGGATGGACAGCGATGAGCCCGCCTACGTCGAGGCCCGCCAGCGCGTCCTGGAGGCCTGCCGCCGTCACAACGTCGTCGCCGGCATTCACGCCGGCAGCGCGACGGCCGCCGATCGCGTCGCCGAGGGGTTCCGCTTCGTGCTGGTCAGCTCAGACGTGACCGCCTTGGCCCGCGCCGCCGCCGGAGAGCTCCGCTCCGTCCGCGAGAAGATGACCTAGCCCGCCCGCCACCGCCTTCGCGCGTACCAGCCGCCGGCCGCCAGCAGGAGGACAGCTGCGACGGCGGATGCAGCCAGGATGATGGTGTTGGGCCCCGACGAGGCCGACTCGCCAACCGCCGCGTCCGCCTCAAGGGCCGGGAACTCAGCGATGCCGCCTACGGCTACGGGCGGTGTTTCGGCGTAGTAGACGCTGGTGTCAATTGCGCACTCTCCATAGCCGACCTTGAAGTAGCCGTCGTCATCAAAGGAAGTCCCCCAACTGTTCTTGACGATCCAGTATCCATCGCCGGCATCGTCATAGCCGGCGATGACCACGGCGTGATTCGTGCCCAAATCGTCGCTGCATCTGTAGATATCCCCGTCCCATTCGCCGCCGTAGGGATCACCGATACCCATAGAAGCTGCCAGAGGCCCCTTGTCAACGACAAAGTCCTTTATCTCGCTAGAGGGAACGGAACCGCTGTTACTTGTTCGAGTCAACCTGGTCTGCCAGTCCCCACACCTGTCGGGACAGGTTGTGTCGCTGCATTGATTCCCCGCGTTGTACTGGCAGTAGTAGTCACTTTCCGGGTCTGAGTCGCAGCCTTCATCAGGGCACATGCACCCACCAGGCTCAGCACCGTCGACATAGGGAAGACAATCCTCATCAGGGATTCCGGGATCCATGATGTAATCCAAGGCCAGACCGTTCGAACCGCCGCAGCAGGTCTGGTAGACTCCATAGCTGTGACAGTCGGACACCAGATACTCTTCCGACAGATCCAGATCAAGACTGGGGTCGCTCTCACTGATGTTGAATACCGCCTCTACTACACCGACCGCTGAGAACGCCCAGCAGGAGCCACAGACGCCTTGATCCTTGACGGAAGTCATCCAGTCCTGCCCGTCTTTGTCCCTCCAGTCGAAGGAAGAAGGGGTCTCAGTGTCCACTGAAACCCCCTGTTCTGGAGGACTCGGGCTCTCTTCTACGGGGGTACTTCCTCCAGCAAGCCTCTCGCTCAACCCTATCAGTTCGGTAACTGCCCCGATCTCCTTATCGTCATCAACACAAACGCTGTACTCCCTCGAAAACGGGTTCTTGCCGTCCGTCTTTGTTATCAAGTCATAGCCTTGTCTCGCACAGTGCGAGTAGCTTCGGCCGCATTTGCCCTCCAGGAATCCCCACTCGTCGCATTCACTGCCATCCGGAAAGACGCACACTCCGTGTTGTCCTTCAGCGGTGTCAACTATTCTGTATTCATACCCTAGCTCGTGACAGTAGGCAGCGGCGGGGTTTGCCGCTCCGGGCGCGGCTGCATCTGCCGCCGATGGCGCTGCTGGCTGGGGAGTGAGTACCCTGCCCGTGTTCACCTCTCGCAGTACCCCGGAGGAAGAGAGGACTGCGGCCGCGACTACCACCGCCAACAGCGTCACGATGGGCGATCGCATCACGCTTCGAGCATGCATCCTGCGCCTCCCGATGGCGGGCATGACTATAGAGGACTCTTGCGGCAATAGGCCACCAGTGCCCCCATTATAGAATCCCTGACGACCTTGTCAACCATTCGCTTCTTCCCCGCTCCGCCGTCGCCACCGCATGCCGGGCCCTCGATTGTGCACCGTCAAGACGGGGATTCGTCGTCGCCGGACCAGCGGGCCCTATGCCTCCGCCTCGAACTGCTCCCCGCCTATCTCGTACCGCTTGAGCTTCTCTTCGTCCAACTCGATTCCCAGCCCCGGCCGGTCGGGCAGTCTCACGTAGCCCTCGCTATCGATGCGAATCGGCTCGGCGAGGAGGAAGTCCCGCACCTCCGGCGTCCAGGCCGGCGGGTCGTAGGGATACTCGATGAAGGGGCAGTTGGGGACAGCCGCCGCCACATGCAGGTTCGCCATGAGGCCGATGCCGTTAGTCCAGGTGTGAGGCGAGAACATGAGGCCCGCCGCCTCCGCCATGCCGGCCACCTTGCGGGCACCGCTGATCCCGCCGGCGAACGTCGCGTCGGGCTGATAGACGTCGTAGCAGCCCTTCTCCAGGTAGAGACGAAACTCGTGCAGCGCTGGGTTCAGCTCTCCACCGGCGATGCGCAGATTGGCCTGCCGTCGCAGTGCCGCCAACCCATCGTAATCGTAGGCCCAGAGCGGCTCCTCCAGCCAGAACACGCCGAACGTCTCCATCTCCCGTGCCATCATCACCGCCGTACGCAGGTCCCAGCGATAGCTCACCGGGTCGCCGGGGTAGTTCCAGGCCTGATTGGCGTCGACCATGATATCCATTGAGTCGCCGACCGCCTTGCGCACTGTCTCCAGAATCGGGAGGTCGCTTTTCGCGTTCGGGCTGTGGAAGCGCAGCTTCACCGCCGTGAACCCCTCGTCGCGAAGGCGCGTCACGTCCTCCGCCCGCTGTTCGGCCGGCCGCAGCTCGCCAGTGCTGGCGTAGGCACGCACGCGGTCCTTGTGCCCGCCCAGGAGCCGGTACAGCGGCAGACCCGCTGCCTTGCCCGCGATGTCCCACAGGGCTATCTCTACCGGCCAGGGACGGCCCAGGAAGTAGGCGACGCTGCGCACCGTGTGGGCGTGACGCTCGATATCCAGTGGGTCTTGGCCGATGAAGAAAGGCCCCGCCGTGTTCTGCGGCGTCACCACACCGCCGGCACCGATGCCGGTGATCCCCTCGTCGGTCGCGATCTCCACCAGCGTCAGCCGGTGAGTGCTGCTGGGGATGGGTTGCCACGTCGGGGAGAAGGGCTGCTCCCCATGAGGAAACTCAAACACGCGTGTACGGACATCGCTGATCTTCATGGAAAGCCTCCTTGCCTGGACATTCCGCAATTACCCCGACAGGAAGTGGATAGCCCGACCCTCCGCTGCCAGGGCCGCCTCCTTCACCACCTCCGACAGCGTGGGATGGGCATGGACCGCCCAGCCCAGCTCGCCGGCCGTCGCCCCCACCGCGGCGGCGACCGCCGCCTCGGCGATGAGCTCCGTCGCCTCTGCCCCGATGATATGGCAGCCCAGGATCTCCCCGCTTGCCGCATCGACCACCAGCTTCGCCATCCCCTCCGTGCTGCCGCCGGCCACCGCCTTGCCGCTCGCCCGGAAGGGGAAGCGGCCCACCCTGACCTCGTGGCCCCGCTCGCGGGCCTGCGCCTCGCTGATGCCCACGCTCGCCACCTGCGGCTGGCAGTAGGTGCAGCGGGGCATCTTCTCGTAGTTCAGTTCGGGCGGATTCAGACCGGCGATCCGTTCGACGGCGGTCACCCCCTGGGCCGAGGCCACGTGGGCCAGCATCAGCTTGCCCGTCACGTCGCCGATGGCGTAGAC
>CAZSRY010000061.1:0-3971 GCA_964609475.1 uncultured Dehalococcoidia bacterium | reverse complement strand
ATCGCTACGTCATACTTGGGCATCGTTCAGGGCGCCGCTTGACCTGCCATCATCTCCTCGACCGAGCGCTCCTGCGGCTTGATGTCGAGGTGCTTGACGAGGGCGGCCACGACGGCGTCGGTAGCCTCGTCAATGCTCACGTGGCGGCCCAGGACGCGGGCAATGGAGGTATCGCCGGTATCGGTCAGGCCGCAGGAGACGATGTGACGGAAGAACTCGAGGTCTGTGTTCACGTTTAGCGCGAAGCCGTGCGTCGTCACGCCATGCGATATGTGCAGGCCAATGGCGGCGAGCTTCTCCTGGCCCACCCAGACGCCGGGGCGACCCTCTACGATCTCCGCTGTCACACCGAGAGCAGCGGCAGCGTCGATGAGCGCCATCTCCAGGGCGCGCACGTACCAGCGGGCGCCGGAATCCCAACGCTTCAGGTCCAGGATGGTGTAGCCTATGAGCTGTCCCGGCCCGTGGTAGATCACATCGCCGCCGCGGTCTACCCAATAGACGTTGGCGCCCAGTTCGTCCAGCTCCTCGGGGGTAAGCAGCAGATTCTCCTCGTTGCCCTGCCGTCCGAAGGTGTAGGTATGCGGGTGCTCCAGGAACAGGATCCAGCCGTCGGAGCGGCCTTCCTGGACCTCCTGCTCCAGGCGCTTCTGGAGCTCCATGGCCTCCATGTAGTCCACTACGCCGAGGCGAACGATGTTGCAGGGAACGGTCATGAGCAGGCTCCCTCCTCGAGTGGCTTGTCGAATCGTTCGGACCGGCCTACATCCCGTAGATAATACTGCATAGCGTGGCCTGTGGCTAGATGCTGCCGGGGACAGACGTGCCCCCAGCCTACGCCATCACCCGCAGCCGCTCGCCGATGACCTCGAACGTCGCCGGCAGGCTCCCGATCGGCTCCCCCTCGACCTCCACCGGTACCGGCGCCTCGCTCTCCGCTTCGATGCGGCGGGCGGTGAGGTAGGTGACGTTGGGCCCATCGACGAAGGCGCCGCTGCGGAGCTTTGGCATCCCCGTGATCTTGTCCAAAAGACCCATAGGCCCGACCTGGACTACGTCGAGGAGGCCGTCGTCGAGGCGCGCCCGCGGAGCAGAGCGGATCCCACCGCCGGAGTACTGCCCGTTGGCGAGCCAGATGTTATTGATTATGACCTGCTCCGCGGGCGCGCCCTCCAACGATAGCCTCACCACCTGGTTGGGGTAGCGCAACGACGTCGTCAGGATAGCCCGCAGAAAGGAGAGGCGGCCGCCCAGCCGCTTGGAGCTGCGGTTCACCGCCTGGCAGACGGCGGCGCCCATCCCTATCTCCGCCTCGTTGATGAAGTAGCGAACACCCTCGCTTCCATCCGGCCTGCGGTAGCGGACCTTGCCCACGTCGACATCCCGCACCGTTCCCGACGCGAGCCGTTCCGCAGCGCCCTCCAGGTCGTGGGGTATCCCCAGACTGCGAACGAAGTCCGCCCCCGTGCCGCGGGGAATGATCCCCAGGATCAGGTCCGGGCGTACTGGACGGTCTTCGGCGATGAGGCCGTTCACCACCTCGTTGATGGTGCCGTCCCCGCCCAGGACGGTGACGCGGCTGTATTGCTCAGTGGCTTCGCGGGCGATGGTTGTGGCGTGCTCCGGCCGCTCGCTGAAGGCGACATCGAAGGACAGGGGAAGTCGCGCTCGCAGCGTGCGCTCGATCTCCCCCCAGCGGCGGCCTGTGCTGCCGTTGGCGGAGCGAGGGTTCACAATGAGGAGCATCTCCGCCATCATTGCCCTTCGTCGGCAGCGAGGGGCTCCTCTTCCTCCGCGGCGAAGGCGGTCATGCGGGCCACCGCATCCCTGTATCGTGCCACCTGCCGCCGCCGCTCTTGCCAGCCCCAGCCAAGGACGCTGCCCATGAGGCGGGCCGCCTCGCCGGCGGCGTCCAGTCCGTGGTTCCGATCGAAGAGCATCATCTCCGTGCGACGGGCCATGAAGTCCTCCAGGGTGAGCGCCATCTCCTCCTCAGCGGCGTAGAGGGCCTCCGCCCTCAACACGGGGCAGCCGTCGGCCAGGGGACGCAGCAGCCGCGCGTCCCGCAGGGCGTACGCCAGCACCTTCACATGCTCCGTGCCGTAGGTTCGGGGGAGCCGCTGGGCTGTTGCCGGAGAGAGCCCCCAGCCCTCCTCAAGGGCGGAGCCCGTCTCCTTAGCATAGGATTCGAATCCCTCGATGGCACCACCGACCAGGGGTAGCTCGGCTGTGCGACAGGGACCAGCCGACCAGCCGAAGCGTTTCCCCTCCTGCTTCAGGACGCGGTCCACCAGGTCCTCAGCCATCGACCGGCAGGCGGTGAGCTTGCCTCCGGCAATGGTGAACATCCCTTCGGGTTCCGTCTTGATCTCGTAATCCCTGGACACGTCCGAGGGGGTAGGGGCCCCCTCCTCTGCCACCAGGGGGCGCACTCCCGCCCAGGTGGCGATCACATCCGAGGCCGAGACGTGCAGCCCATCGAACAGGGCGTTGACCGCGTCCAGGACATACTGCACGTCACTGGCGTCGGCGACGACGCTATCGGGGTCGCCCGGGTAGTCGGTATCGGTCGTTCCCACGTAGGCGCAGTCGCCGTGAGGAACGGCGAAGAGTATGCGGTCGCCACAAGGTATCACCATGGTTTTCGACAGGCCCAGCCGCGAGCAGGGGATCACCACGTGAATGCCCTTGCTCGGCCGCAGAATGGCGCCCGCGCCGCCCATGGCCTGCAGTCGGTCCACCCAGGGCCCCGTCGCGTTGACCATCACCCGAGACCGGACAGCGCCCTCCCGCCCTGTCACACGGTCGCGAAAGCGGGCGCCCGTCACGCGCCCCTCCTCTTCCTCAAGACCGGTGGCCTCAACGTAGTTGACAGTGACAGCTCCGCTCTTGGCGGCCGAGCGCATGATGGTGAGGGTCAGGCGGGCGTCGTCTGCCAGACAGTCGAAGTAGCTGAAGCCGCCCCGGAGGCCGTCCCGGCGCAGCAGGGGCTCGGCCTCCAGCATCTCCTTCCGCGATAGCATGGTATGATGCCCAAGCCCGCCGAAGCCGGTCAGCAGATCATAGGCCGTCAGGCCGAGCTTCAGCTTCAGTTGGCTATCCCTCCCGCCCTTGTAGACGGGCAGGAAGAAGAGAACGGGCTGCACCAGGTGGGGAGCGATCCTCAGCAGCACCCCCCGCTCTCGCAACGACTCCCTTACCAGCCGGATATGACGGTCCTTAAGGTAGCGGAGCCCCCCGTGGATCATCTTGGAGGAGTTGCTGCTTGTGCCCGCTGCGAAGTCGCCCTTCTCCAGCAGGGCCACAGACAGGCCTCGCAGGGCCGCGTCGCGGGCGATGGCGGCGCCGGTTATGCCTCCGCCTACCACGACCAGGTCGAAGGTCTCCCTCTGGAGACGGTCGAGGTAGGCCGCGCGAGTGTGGATGGAGAATCCCCCTTGAGGAGCCTTGCGTCTAATCATGCGTTATCTCCTCACCTTGGGCCGTCAGCTTGCCCGGATTCATGATGCCCTTCGGGTCGAAGGCCCGCTTCAGGGCCGCCAGCGCTCGGACGCCGCCGCTGCCCAGGTAGTCGCTGATCCAGGGTCGGTGATCGGTGCCGATCCCGTGGTGATGGCTGAGGGCGCCGCCGCCGTCCACGATCGCTTGCGTGGCGGCGGTCTTGACCTTCTGCCATTGCTCCAGCTCGCGGCCCTCCGCCTGCCGGGCCAGGAGCGTATAGTAGATGGATGCGCCGTCGGGATAGGCGTGGGACAGGTGGGCCATCACCACCCCTTGACCCCCCATCGCCTCCATCATGGCATCCCGAGCCGAGCGGTGGAGCTCCAGATATCGTTCCCAGGTGGTGGCGGTCTCCAGGGTATCGACCATGATAGCGTGGTCGAGCAGGAGGTCTCTCAGGTAGGGAAGGTCGAACCGAGAGCGCTCCCAGGCCTCTCCTATCTCCCCTCCCAGCGCTCCTCCTCCCTGCC
>CAZSRY010000060.1:0-9370 GCA_964609475.1 uncultured Dehalococcoidia bacterium | reverse complement strand
CCCGCGCGTCGCCCCCCAGCGATGACTCGGGGCCGAAGAACGGCCGGTAGATATCCGTGATCCAGACCTCGTCTATCACCAGATGCGTAAGATAGCCCGCCACGAACGCCGCCGTCCCCTCGTTTAGCCTATCCGGATCCCTGAGGTCTTGATACACCCTGAAGAACAGCTCCACGCTGTCTTGCGTCCCCGCATAGTCAAGGTCGAAGAAGTGAGAGGCGTGCCGGTCCGTACCCCTCAGGACGTGCATATCCGGCCCCGTAGAGCCCAGATAGTAGGCCCCTCGGTCAGCCTCAATGATCGAGTTCTGAAGCTCCTCCGCCAGATCCCTGGCTACGGACATGTGGAAGGCCAGATGTGGCATAGCTATCTCCCCACGCCTACCTACGCTCGGCGGCCGCCGCTTTCCTGAACATATCCATCACCCGCGTCATCAGCCGCCGACGCTTGGCGCTCACCGGCCCGCGGTGGGCGATAAGGCAGGTAGTCGACTCGAACAGCGTATCGATGGCCTTGAGACGGTTGGCCGCCAGCGTCGCTCCCGTCTCCGTCCCTTCGATCAGCAGGTCGGCGTCCTCCGGCACGAAGCCCTCCGACGCCCCTCCGATCGGGATCACCTTATAGCGTGCCAGATGATGGCTCCGCGCGCAGTGGTCAGCGATGTTCGCGTACTCGGAGGCGATGCGAACCGTGCTCCGGCCCTCCCTTCGCCACATCTCCAGCGCCTCCTCGAGACTCCCCGCCGGCGAATCCTCGCTCACCACCGCCGCGATGCTGTAGCGGCCCACGCCGAGGTCTACCGCCTCCTCCACAGGGCTCGCCGGAAACCGATAACGGTGATCGAGCAGCCAGTCGCGCCCCGTGATCGCCAGGTCGAAGTGACCCAGCGCGACCTGCTGCGGCATATCCTGCGGCCGGATCACCTTCACCTCCAGCCCCGATATCTCGGTCTGAGGACGTCGTACCACCGTGTCGCCGTCGTACCCCGAGAGGGGCAGCGCCGCCGCCTCCAGCGCCGCGACGGCGTGCCGCTGCTGGTGGCCGTCGGGCAGCGCCAGGCGCACGACGTCATCCCGCTCGAGGCTTCGTCGCTCCATCCGTCTCCGCCTGCCCGTCGCCGGTGCCAGCGGCAGCGACAGCGCCGGACGCCCGTCACCTCCCTCTTTCAGGGCCAACAGCGGCTCCAGGACAGCGCTCAGGTCCTTCCTGGCCAGGCTCTCCCGATTCGCCACCAGCCATGCCGAGCTCTCCAGCAGGCGGTGCAGCGGTCTCAAGCCCTGTATCTCCTTCTCGTTCCGGGCCGCGATCACCGCCAGGTCCGCGTCCTCCGGCGGATACGCCTCAGCCGCGCCCCAGACCGCAAACACCCGATAGGCAGACAACCGCAGGCCCATAGCAAAGGCCTCCGCCAGATTAGGGTACTCGCTGACAATGCGCAGCCCCTGTCGTTCCGCCCACCATGCCAGAGACCTGCCTCTGCCCTCCGCCGCCGATGCCGCCACGTACACGGAGCACCGCCCGATGCCCAGATCGCGCACCCTCACCACCGCATCGCTGGGATAGCGCTGCATCAGATCCTCGACCCATCCCAGGCCACAGATGCCCAGGTCGTAGTTGCCCAGCGCTATCTGAATCGGGATGTCCTTCTCTCGGAACACCCGCAGCCGGACGCCGTCCTCCTCCGCGGCACGCATCGCATAGGAGCGCGATCCGCAGAGATAATCCTCAACCGCGAGTCCTGCGCGCCGAAGGAGCTCACCCGTCGCCTCCCGCAGGTCACCCGTAGGCAGTGCCAGCCTAATCATCGGGGGCCGCTCCCGAGGCTGAGAGCACCGTCTCCATGCAAGCGTGCACCGTCCTCTTACCAGTCGCGACGTCCCGCAAGCGATAAGTCAAGCGACCCTTTCGCCGGCCGACCGTCAGCTCCCATCCATCGCCGCCGGCCTCCGCCGACCGTCCTCCCATCGACGTCCGGCAGCCGTTCTGCCGCAGTTGGGCCGCCGCTGCGAACGCCCCTGCCAGGACCTCCGGATCGCCGCCGGCCGGCCGCACCAGCCACCGCTGCGCGCCAGCGGCGCCGGGCGCCTCTGGCCCCAGACGCGATACCACCTTCGCCGCAGCCAGCGCGAAACCCGAGGCCGGCACCCTCTCGCCGCCGACAAGGGCGACCAGATCATCGTAGCGGCCGCCGCCGCCCACCCTGTGGCCGTCCGCCCTGAACTCAAACACCGGCCCCGTGTAGTATTCGAAGCTCCGTACCAGCGTCGTCTGAACCTCATAGCCAAAGCCCAACCGGTCGAGGACATCGCTCATCGTCGTCAACTCAGCCAGCGGTCCGGACATCCCCGGCACCGCCGCCGAGAACGCCCCTCGAAGGTTTGCCAGATAGTCCCTGCCCCCGCCCTCCATCGCGAACAGCATATGCAGCGGCGCCCTCAGATTGGGCAAGCGGGCCTCTATCTCCCTCAGCACCGTCAGATCCCCATCCAGCAGGCGATCATAGTAAGTCACCTGCTCCTCCCTCCTCAGCCCTGCCTCCGCCAGCACCGCCCGCACCAGCCCCGCGTGCGATAGGCCGACCTCCACATTCTGCAGGCCCAGGCCCTCCAGCACCGCCCGGCCGAGCAAGATCAGCTCAACGTCGCCCGCCGGCTTGAGATCGCCGATCAGCTCGACCCCGCACTGCCAGTCCTCGCGCGACTCCTCGCCGCTGGAGAACCGGAAGACATTCTGAATGTAGAAGAGGCGGGCTATCTGGCCGGGTTGCAGGTTCTCCACATAGAGACGGGCAGCGGGAATAGTAGCGTCGGGTCGCAGGACCACCCTCTCGCCGCTCCAGCCGTCCCAATCGAGGAAGGAGTACACGCGACCCAGCATCTGTGGTGAGAGTGTGCCCGCGGCCGTGAACAGGTGCAGATACTCGATCGTGGGCGTGCGGATCTCCGAGTACCCCCACTCGCTGCAGACGCGAGCGAAGGCCTCCTCCACCTGGCGATAGCGCGCCATCTCCTCCGGCAGGAGATCTCGCATACCCGGACAACGCAATGGTTGCTCTCCATCGGCCATCAAGCACTCCCTGATCTAAGGCTGCCTGCCGACAGACACACCTATATGCTGGCAGGCCTGGCTGCCGTAGGCAGCCACATTCTACAATAGCGCCTAAGCTCATTCAACCAAATCGGCCCCTGTGCCCCGCTGCCCTGCGAGCAACATCTCCCAAGGGGTATAATGGAGGCGATGCGATGAGAGACCTCCGGCTGAGGCTGCGCCATTCATCCCTCCCGCGCCTGCTCCTGGCGGCCCTCCTCTCCGCCTGGGCCCTGACGGTACTTTCCTGCCGCGCCTCCGTGGATACGCGCGAGGCGGTCAACGTCCTCACCGCCGACGGCGTCGTCGCGCCCGTCATGGCCCGCTACCTCGACCGCGGCATCGACGCCGCCGAGGACGCCGACGCCACCGCCGTCGTCATCCGTCTCGACACCCCGGGCGGCCTGGACTCCTCCATGCGCGACATCATCAAGCGCTTCAACGAGGCCGAGGTCCCCATCATCGTCTACGTATCGCCCTCGGGAGGCCGCGCCGTATCCGCCGGCACATTCATCACCATGGCCGCCCACGTCGCCGCTATGGCCCCCAACACCACCATCGGCGCCGCCGCCGCCGTGGGAATCGCCGGCGAAGACATCGAGGGTACCCTGGGGAAGAAGGTCACCAACGAGGCCGTGGAGTACATCAAGGGCATCGCCAGGCTGCGCGACCGCAACGAGGATTGGGCCGAGGATGCCGTTCGCGAGGCGGTCGCCGCCAACGAGGCGGACGCCCTCAAGCTGGACGTCATCGACATCGTGGCGACGAGCCTCGACGACCTCCTCGAGCAGGCGGACGGACGCTCCGTAACCCTTCCCTCCGGTGAGGTGACCCTGCGAACCAAGGGCGTCCCCATCGTCTACAACGACATGAACCTCATAGAGCGCTTCCTGTCCGTCATCAGCGACCCCAACATCGCCTTCATCCTCCTCAGCCTGGGCGCCCTGGGCATCTTCTTCGAGCTGATTCATCCGGGCGCCCTCTTCCCCGGCATCTTCGGCGCCATCGCCCTCATCATAGGGTTGTTCTCCCTGGGCACCCTGCCCGCCAACTGGGCCGCCGTCTTCCTCATCTTCCTTGCCTTCGCCCTCTTCGTCGCCGAGGTGCTGGTATCCGGATTCGGCGTCCTGGGCGTCGGCGGCGCCATATCGCTGATCTTCGGCGGCCTCCTCCTGACCAGCACCAGCAACCCCGATTTCCAGGTCTCCCGCTGGCTCATCTTCGGCATGGCCCTCGCCATCGGCGTATTCTTCGTTACCGTCGTCGGCAGCCTCTTCCGTGCCCGCCGCCAGCCCGCAGTCATGGGGCCGCAGGCGCTCGTGGGCCGTCGCGGAGTCGCTCGCTCGCCCCTTGACCCCGGTGGTATCGTATTCCTCGACGGCGAACGCTGGACGGCGACCGTCGCCGAGGGCCGCGTCGAGGAGGGCGAGACGGTGGAGATCACAGGCGTAGACGGTCTCAAGCTAGTGGTGCGTCGAGCACCCAAGGAGGAAGGACATGACAACACCAGAGGTAACCCCAGTTCCGATTGAAGAGAGAATCGTCACCAACTTGTGGCTTCGCTGGCTGCTCCTGCCCCTGGCCATCATCGGCTCCCTGCGCATCATCCAGGAGTACGAACGCGGCGTCCTCTTCCGACTCGGTCGTGCCATCGGCGTCACCCCGCCGGGCCCGTTTCTCATCGTCCCCGGCATCGAGCGCCTGGTGAAGACCGACCTGCGCATCGTCACCATGGATGTCCCCAGCCAGGAGGCGATCACCAAAGACAACGTGACCGTCAAGGTGAACGCCGTGGTCTACTTCCGCGTTGTGCAGCCCTGGGAGGCCGTCCTGAAGGTGTTGGACCACATCCGCGCTACCTTTCAGATAGCACAGACCACCCTCAGGAGCGTCCTCGGCCAGTCCTCCCTGGACGAGCTGCTGTCGGAGCGCGAGAGCATCAACCAGCGCCTCCAGCAGATCGTCGACGAGCAGACCGAGCCCTGGGGCGTGAAGGTCAGCACGGTCGAGGTGAAGGACGTGGAGCTCCCTCAGAGCATGCAGCGCGCCATGGCCCGACAGGCGGAGGCGGAGAGAGAGCGCCGCGCCAAGATCATCAACGCCGAGGGCGAGTATCAGGCCGCCGAGCGTCTGGCCGAGGCCGGCCGCATCATGTCCGCCACGCCCACCACCCTGCAGCTCCGCTTCCTCCAGACGCTCACCGAGGTCGCCACCGAGAAGAACAGCACCATCGTCTTCCCGGTGCCCATCGACGTCCTGCGGGCCTTCATGGATAGGGGCGTGCCCATCGCCGTGCCCGCCGCGCCTGCCGACCCGCAGCCCGCCCAGCCGGAGGCGAAAGCTGAATCAGAGGAGAAAGAGTAGGGACAGGTCAGCCGTCATGTCGGTGGCGGCGCAGCTTCCTGACTGCTGCACCGACAAGGGGGAGTGCAGACCTGTCCGCCGTAGGAGGAGAGCCTGTCCGCCACTGGCGGAGGGGATTCCCCCTCTGCCGGGGGTTTGGGGGTGTCCCCCAATTTCGCACTTCACTAGGGCGGGTGGGTGGGAAGAGCAACGCTCATGTTTCGAGACCAGCGCCCACCGCAGGCGGCTAGCTTGGCTCGTAGCCCTGCCCGGCCGCCGCGATCGTCACCTTTCGCCCCAGATCGCTCCGCACCGCCGACGCCAGCGCCTCCATCCCCTTCGGCTCGCCGTGCACCAGCAGCACCTCCGCATCCCCCGTGCCGCGCAGCCAGTCCACTAGCCCGTCGCGGTCGGCGTGCGCGCTCAGGCCGTTGATCGTGTAGACTCTCGCTCGGACCGCCACCTCCTCCCCAAAGATGCGGACGGCGCTCGCTCCGTCCACGATCACCCTTCCAAGCGTCCCCAGCGCCTGATAGCCCACGAAGATAACGGAGCAGTCCTCCCGCCAGAGGTTGTGCCGCAGATGATGAATGACCCGCCCGCCGTTTGCCATCCCGCTGCCGGCTATGATTATGCTCCCCGACGGCCAGCGGTTGATCGCCCGTGACTCCTCCGTGCCCCGTGTGAACTCCACCCCCGGGAACTCGAATGGGTCCTCGCCGCTCTCCAGGCGGGCCAGGAGTAGCGGGTCGAGCTCATCGGCGTAGCGTTCGTAGACATTGGTGATGCTGATGGCAAGGGGACTGTCGAGGAATATGCGGCAGGGAGGCAGCTCTCCCGCATCCCACATCAGACGCAGATAGTAGAGCACGTCCTGCGAGCGCTCCAGGGCAAACGAAGGTATCACCGCGTTGCCGCCGCGCTCCAGGGCCTCCTTGATGGCCTGGGCGAACTCCTCCCGCGAGTCCACCACCGGCCGGTGGGGACGATCACCGTACGTGGCCTCACAGACCACGAGGTCGCAGGGATTAGGATCGGCGGGGTCCGGCATGACCTCACGTCCCCTGTAGCCCAGGTCGCCGCTGAAGGTCACCCGCTTTCGGCTGCCATCCTCCTCGAACTCCAGGAATGCCGAGCCGAGGATGTGCCCGGCGTTTCGGAACGTGACCGACGTCCCGTTGCCCAGCGAGAGCGGAGAATCGTAGCGGACGGGCGCAGCGAACAGGTCGATGGCAAGCATCACGTCCTGCACGTCATACGGCGGCAGCGCCACCTCACGCCCCTGGCGCTCCGCCTTCCGACGCTTGGTGACGTACTCCTCATGCATCACGTGCGCCGCGTCCATGAGGATGAGACGGCCGATCTCGCGTGTCGCCGCCGTGGCCAGCACCGATCCGCGGAACCCACTCCTGACGAGGAGCGGCAGCCGTCCTATGTGGTCCAGATGGCCGTGCGTCAGAATGACCGCGTCGAGCCCTCCCGCATCGAAAGGGAACGGCTCTGTGCTCCGCTCGTACGCCTCATCATCTCCCTGGAACAGCCCGCAGTCCACCAGCACCCGCTTGCCCCCGATCTCCAGCAGATGGCAGGAACCGGTGACCTCACCGGCTGCTCCGTAAGCAGTGACACGCATCAACAACCTCCCTTCAGCGCCCTGTTGTTGCCCTCCGAATCGCCGTCCTCACTCAGGCGTTCTCCTGTCCGGTCATCTGCTGCCAGCGGTTCACCGCGGCCACGATCTTCTCCGGGTCATCGAGGGCCTCTACGTGCTCCAGGTCTTCCGGGCTGAGACAGCCCTTGGCGACGGTCTGGTCCGTCAACCAGGAAAGAAGGCCTCCCCAGTACTCGCTGCCAACCAGGAACACGGGAAACGGCCGTATCTTCTGGGTATGGATGAGGGTGAGGGTCTCGAACAGCTCGTCCAGGGTGCCGAAGCCGCCGGGCAGCAGGACGAAGGCCGTAGCGTACTTGACCAGCATGACCTTGCGCACGAAGAAGTGACGGAAGTCCAGGGTGAGGGTGTGATATCGGTTGGCTGGCTGCTCCTCCGGCAGATCGATGGTCAACCCGACCGACGTACCGCCGGCCTCAAAGGCCCCCTTGTTTGCCGCCTCCATCACCCCCGGCCCGCCGCCGGTTATGACCGCATAGCCCGCCTGGGCCAGCCCGCGGCCTATCTCCTCGGCGAGCCGGAACAGCGGACCATCCCGCTCGGCGCGAGACGAACCGTACACCGTGACCGCTGGCAGCAGCCCAGCGAGCTCATCGAACCCCTCGATGAACTCCCCCATGATCCGGAACATGCGCCAGGACTCTTCCTTCCGCAGCTCGTTGATGATGTAGTCATCTCGCCTCTTCATGTCATCCTCCGACCTTTGCCTCTCACGATGCGAACAGCTCCCCCAGAAGCTCCCGCGCCACCACCCGCTCGTCCCAGGGGATGTGCTCGCCGCCGATAACGATCGATTGCTCCGTGCCCTTGCCCGCCAGCAGCACCACGTCGCCCGGCCTCGCCCGCTCGAACGCGTACCGCAGCGCCTCCCGCCGCTCCACGACGCGGACGAAATCGCCGCCCTCCTGCCGTCCGGCCTCCGCCAGCCCCCGTGCTATGTCGTCGATGATAGCCTCCGGCTCCTCCGAGCGCGGGTCCTCGTTCGTCAGAACCACGAAGTCCGCCAGCTCCCCCGCCACCTTGCCCATCCCGTCGCGACGGCCGGGGTCGCGCTCCCCGGCGCAGCCGAACACCGCCCACAGGCGACCCTCCGCCAGCGGCCGCAGCACCTCCAGCGCCCGCCGCAGCGCCGGCGGCGTGGAGGCGATGTCCACCACAACCTTGAACGGCTGCCCGCAGTCGATGATCTCCATGCGCCCCGGCACCCCGCTGAAGCCTCCCAGGCCCCTCTGCACAGCCTCCGGCGACATCCCCATCGAGAGCCCGGTCGCCGCCGCTGCCAGGGCGTCGTAGACGTTATGTCGACCGGCAAGCGGCAGCCGCGCCTCAAGCCGCCCGAAGGGCCCTACGATGGCAAACGACGACTCCAACCCCTCGAACCGCGCGCCCTCCGCCCGGATATCCGCCTCCGCGTCCATGCCGTAGGTCACCGCCCTGGCCCGCGTGCGAGAGCGCAGGTACTCCGAGGCCGCATCGTCGGCGTTGAGGACCGCCGTCTTGGCGACACCCTTATCGACGCTCTCGTCCAGCATCGAGAAAAGGCGCCCCTTCGCCGCCAGGTACTCCTCCAGCGTGCCGTGAAAGTCCAGATGATCGCGGCTCAAGGTCGTGAACACGCCCACGTCGAACTCACACTCGTCCACCCGATGCAGCGCCAGCCCGTGCGAAGAGGCCTCGATGACCGCGCACCCGCGCCCCGCCTCTACGACCTCCGCCAGCAGCGCCTGGATGTCCGGGGGCTCCAGAGTGGTCATATGGGTAGCGTTGAGCTGGGGTTCGCCGCCGGCCCTGAACTCCACGCTGCTCAGGTACCCGGAGGAGATGCCGCCCGCCTCCAGCACGGCGGCGATGAGATGGATCGTCGTCGTCTTGCCGTCGGTGCCGGTCACGCCGACCGTCCTCAGCCGACGGGCCGGGTACCCGTAGAACGCCGCCGCCACCCTCGCCAGGGCCCGCCGCGTATCCGCCACCGACAGGAACGCCACCCGGCCGACCAGCCCCTCCCACCTCTGACGCCGGTCCGCCTGCGCCAGCACGACGCCCGCACCCCGCGCCAGCGCCTCGGCGATGAAATCGTGCCCGTCGCGGCTCAGCGGCGGTTGGGCGCCGGGCACCGCCACGAACAGCGAACCCGCCGTCACCCTGCGGGAATCATAGTAGACGCCGCTGACGTCGGCAGGAGGACTGCCGATCAGCTCCGCCTCGGGAAGCACCGCTGGCCAGTCGATTCGCATCACCTCTCCCCGCGAGTACCCGGGCGACACCCAG
>CAZSRY010000059.1:4882-9447 GCA_964609475.1 uncultured Dehalococcoidia bacterium | reverse complement strand
CTCTGCTATTTCCTGGTGCGGGGTAGCGTTGTTGACAGGGCGTCGGAGGCGCTGGGGCGGGGCTTTCGCATCATAGACCTGGAGAGGGAGATGGGCTTCTTCTGGGAGGTGGAGCTTCAGGCCCTTATCCTCAGCAGCAAGTTCCTTGTCCAGTTCTTCAACTTCATCTACTTCTGGCTTGACTTCCCCCTGATCATCGTCGTGGGGATATGGTTGTACCTCTGGCACCGGCGCCAGTACACGCTGACCCGCGACGCGATGCTGATATCGGGCGGCATCGCCCTGATCATCTATCATCTGTTCCCGGTGGCGCCGCCGCGCTTTCTGCCCGAGTTCGGCTTCATCGACACCATGGCCGAGTACAGCCACCTGAGCTACCAGGCGCAGTCGACCCAGCCCTTCGTCAACCCCTATGCCGCGGTTCCCAGCCTGCACGTGGGGTGGCCGGTTCTCCTGGCCATCGGCATCATCGCCGCGACGCGGTTCAAGCCGGTGTGGGTCCTGGCGATAATGCTGCCGGTGGCTCAGTTCTTTGCCGTGGTGTTTACGGCCAATCACTATATCTTCGATGCCCCCGTGGGTATGGCGGTGGCCCTGATGGGGCTGGCCGTCGCCCTGGTCCTCCAGCGCTGGGGCTACGCCGCCCTTGGCAGGCTGCTGGGGCTGAGACCGACGACGGCCGAGGGCGCCCCCGCCTGATCACGCTTCGGGGATGGAATGAGCGGCCCTCCTGGGGAGGGTCGTTTTGTATCCAGCGCCGGCTTCAGGGCCTCTCCATCTCTCTGCTGATGGCGTCCAGGGCCGGCCCTATGTCCTTGGAGGTGTCCACCAGAAGGTGTTCTCGCGGTATCTCCTCCACCTGGCGACGCATCCGCTCGTAGACCGCCGCATCGGCGTCCGATAGGTCACGGCGGTCAGCGCCCTGGGCGCGGCCGGCGAGGCGGGAGCGCACTACCTCCGGCGGCGCCGTGACATCTACCAACAACAGTTTGGCGCCCTGCTTCTCCGCTATCTCATACAGCGGCTCTCGGTGGCGCTCGGCCAGGTTGGTGGCGTCGAGTGCGCTGGCTACCCCTGCTGCCAGCAGCCTCTCGATGGCGGCGTGAATGGCCGCGAACAAGCGCTGGCTTTCGCGGGCGGAATGGGTCGGTCGCCTGAACAGGAGCTTGCGCAGGGCGTCGCTCTCCAGGACCACCACCCCCGTGCGCTTCCTCAGGTCGCGGCAGAAGCGGGACTTGCCCGTGCCGGGAAGGCCGCTGACGACGACGAGGGTGGGCCGGGCGCGTGGACGGGGAAGGCCTCCCAGAGCGGCGAGGATCGTCCTTACGTCTTCTTCAGTGGGGTCGGCGTCGGCGGCCATCGCCCTAAGCCTCGACGTAGTAGGCCAGGGCCAGCAGGCCGGGGCCGGTGTGGGCCCCCATGACCAGGGTGAATTCGCTGATGAGCAGCTCGGCCGGTTGAAGCTGTTTGCGGGCCTCCCGGGCCAGCTCCTCCGCCTCTCGCGGGGCGTTGGTGTGTTGGACGCATAGATGGAGGCCCTGCCCCTTGTGTCCTCGCTGTTCCAGGATCGGTATCAACTGGCGTACGGCGCGGCGCTTGGTGCGGGTTCGGGTGAGCAGTTGGACTTCTCCCTGGCGCAGCTCTACGATGGGCTTCACGCTGAGCAGAGCGCTGGCCCAGGCCTGCACTTTGGGCACCCGCCCACCCCTGGCCAGATAGTCGAGGGTATCGATGACGGCGACCAGGCCTACGTGTAGCATCACGTCGCGGGCGCGGGCGACCACGGCTGCGAGGTCGGCGCCCTGGGCGGCCGCCTTGGCGGCCTCCAGAACGACGAATCCCTGCCCCATGGCGGCGGTCTGGGAATCCAGCACCTCGACCTGGATATCGGGTAGGCTCTCCTTCAGCGTCTCCGCCGCTTGCACGGCGGAGCTGTAGGTTCCGCTGAACTGGCCCGCGATCGCGATGCAGAGCACGGAGGGTGCCCGCTGGGCAGCCCGTCGCATGGCCTCCAGCTGACTGCCGGGCGAGGGGCCGGCGGTGGTGTGGGGGCGGCGGGCCGACTTCAGGGACTGGTAGAACTCGTCGGTATTTCGGTCGACGCTGTCCGGGTAGGAGCGGTCGTCGAACACCAGGTTCAGGGGCACGACATCGATCTCATACTGGGCAGAGAGGGATGAGGGGATGCTGGCTGCGCTATCGGTGACGATGGCCACCTGTCTCATGTTCAGGGCAGACCCTTTCGCTTCCCTGCGGTGAGGAAGAGGCGCTCGGCAGCTTCAGGTAAGGATAGCACAAGGCGCTTTTTCCTGCATCAGCATGGGACGGGAAGGCGCGTTGCATCCAGCATGATCGCTGTGCTAGAATCTATTGTGAAATTGCAGGAGAGAAGACTAGGCAAGGTCAGCGTAAGAGAGGGTAATGCTCGCCAAAGAAAAGAAGCAACACCTCATTGAGGAGCATCGTACCCACAAGGCCGATTCAGGCTCCCCGGAAGTGCAGGTAGCGATCCTCACGGAAAGAATCAACCAGCTGACCGAGCACCTGAAGGTCCACAAGCACGATTACCACTCGCAGCGCGGCCTTCTGAAGATGGTAGGACAGAGAAGAAGACAGCTGGCATATCTGAACAAGAAAGACGTGCAGCGCTATCGCTCCGTCCTCGCCAAACTAGGGCTCCGCAAGTAAGCACCCCACTGTGCGGAGGCCTGAGTCTGTAAGGAAGAGAGAAGAGAGTAGGCGAATCCTCAACAGGCAGCAGACAGCTCCTCTGGCAGTCCCACCTCTGGACGAACACTGGCCTATCCGCAGGCAGATGTGAGGTTGTGTGTCGGGGACTGGGAAGCGGCTTCTGAGAGAGCTGAGCTCTCCCCACGCAGGGGGTGCAGGGATATCTTGTGTGCTTCGGTGTAGCAAGCAGTTGAAGTGCGGTCTTGACAGGGCGTCCCGCGGCGAAGCAGCGGCCCCCCGGTCAGGGCTGGTGGAGGTCTATTGATAATGTCGCATACTTATGAACGTACGATAGCCGGGCGAGCGCTGGTTGTCGAGACGGGGAAGGTCGCAGGCCAGGCCAACGGCGCGGCGATGATCACCTACGGCGAGACCGTGATCCTGGTTACGGCCACCATTAGTGACCGGCCTCGGGAGGGCATCGACTTCTTCCCCCTCACCATCGACTATGAGGAGAGGTTGTATGCCGCTGGCAAGATCCCGGGCAGCTTCTTCCGTCGGGAGGGGCGTCCGAGCACTGAGGCTGTCCTGGCGGCCCGTCTCACCGACCGGCCGTTGCGTCCCCTGTTCCCCAAGGGCTTCCGGAACGACGTGCAGGTCATCGTCACTGTGCTCTCCGCCGACCAGGAGAACGACCCCGATGTCTTGGGAACCGTCGGTGCCTCTACCGCCCTGTGCATGTCTGAGATACCGTTCGCCGGGCCGGTAAGCGCGGTCCGGGTGGGGTATGTGGATGGGCAGTACGTGATCAATCCCACCTATCACCAGCTCCAGGAGAGCGGCATCGACCTGGTGGTCTCCAGCACCCGCGACGCGGTGATGATGGTCGAGGCTGGGGCAACCGGCGTATCCGAGGAGGTCATCCTGGGCGGCATCCGCGCGGGGCATGAGGTCAATAAGGAGATCATCGCTCTCGAGGACGAGATCGTAGCCGACGTCGGTAAGCCCAAGATGTCGGTGACCCTGCCTGAGGTGGAGGATGAGGTGCGGCGGGAGGTGGCGGGGTTCCTGGAGGGGAAGCTGGAGGAGCTGCTGGCGGCGGTGAACAAGGAGGAGCGTGAGCGCTCGATCGGGGAGCGGCGCGAGGAGCTGGTGGAGCGGCTGGGTGAGACGTACACCGCGGAGCAGATACTCACCGCCTTCGACGAGAAGCTCAAGCAGGAGATCCGGGCCGGCATCCTGGCGAAGGGTGTCCGCCCCGACGGCAGAGGCCCCACCGAGATCCGTCCCGTGAGCGCCGAGGTGGGGATCCTGCCGCGAACTCACGGTTCCGGCCTGTTCACGCGGGGCCAGACCCAGGTGCTCACTATCGCCACACTGGGCTCCATGAGCGAGGAGCAGCGCCTCGACACGCTCTCTCCGGAGGAGAAGAAGCGGTTCCTCCACCACTACAACTTCCCTCCCTTCTCTGTAGGGGAGGTACGACGCATGGGTTCGCCCAGCCGGCGCGATGTGGGACACGGGGCCCTGGCGGAGCGGGCCATCGAGCCCGTCATCCCCAGCGAGGAGGAGTTCCCCTACACTATTCGCCTGGTGACCGAGGTGCTCTCCAGCAACGGCAGCACCTCCATGGCCAGTGCCTGCGGCAGCACCCTGGCGCTGATGGACGCCGGCGTACCCATCAAGGCGCCGGTGGCGGGGATAGCCATGGGCCTGATGATGGGCGACGACGGGAAGTACACCATCCTCACCGACATCGCCGGCATTGAGGATGCCATGGGTGACATGGACTTCAAGGTGGCGGGCACCACTGAGGGTATCACCGCTCTCCAGATGGACATCAAGGTTAAGGGGATCACGCCGGAGATCATGGGGGAGGCGCTGGCGCAGGCCCG
>CAZSRY010000059.1:0-4782 GCA_964609475.1 uncultured Dehalococcoidia bacterium | reverse complement strand
TCAAGGTTAAGGGGATCACGCCGGAGATCATGGGGGAGGCGCTGGCGCAGGCCCGGGAGGCGCGTCTCGAGATCCTGGCCAAGATGCGGGAGACGATCGCCGAGAGCAGGCCGGAGTTGTCGCGCTATGCGCCCCGCATGTACCGCATCCAGATCCCGCAGGAGAAGATCGGCATGGTTATCGGCCCCGGTGGGCGTGTGATCCGCTCCATCGTCGACGAGACCAAGTGCACTATCGACGTCGAGGACGACGGTACGGTCTTCGTCGGCTCCACCAGCCAGGAGATGGCGGACCGTGCCATCGATATCATCAAGGGTCTTACCAGGGAGGCGGAGGTAGGAACGATCTACACCGGTAAGGTAACGCGCCTCATGAACTTCGGGGCGTTTGTGGAGATCATGCCGGGCAAGGAGGGGTTGGTGCACATCTCGGAGCTCGCCGACTATCGCGTGCCCAGCGTTGAGGACGTGGTGAAGGTGGGCGATGAGATCATGGTTATGGTGACCGAGATCGACAGCCTGGGTCGCATCAATCTTTCGCGGCGGGCCGTTCTGGAGGGTGCGGCGGGGGGGGAGGAGGCGCCGGCACCGGGCAACGAACGGTCGCCCACGGCTGCTCGCAGTCCCTCTGAGCAGCCGCGGAGGCGTCCCGGCTATGCCGGCAGCTCGCAGCGGCGGCGGGGTGATGGTCGTCCCATGGGCGGGCAGCCTCGGGGCGGGCCTGATGCGCACGGTCGGCCGCGGCGGCGACCTCATGGGCAGGGGCGGGATCGACCAGAGCAAAGGCCCGGCTCATCGAGGGGTGGGCCGCCAAACAAGCCGCCCTTCGGCAGGCGCTGGTAGTCGTTCGCGGCGAGGGGCCTATCGGATAGAACAGCGAGCGTTCTTGGAGGTGAGGTGCAGTGCCTCAGATTCGCGTGGTGGTCAGCGGCACCGGCAAGATGGGCAAAGAGATCCTGGCCGCCGTCTGTGGCGACCCCGATCTGGAGCCGGTAGGGGTCCTGGAGAAGTTCTCCGCTGAGGAGTACCTGTCCCTGCCCGACGGCTCCGGCCTGGTTCATCTGGACAAGGACCCGCAGGCCCTGGTCTCCCGCTGTCGGCCGGAGGTGGTGATCGATTTTACGAACGCGGAGTGGACGCCGGAGGTGGTCAAGGCAGCCCTGGAGGTGGACGCTCGCCTGGTCATCGGCACCACCGGTCTCTCGGAGGATCTGTTGGCGGGGCTGGAGCGCTCCTGCCGGGAAAGGAAACTGGGTGCGGTAGCGGCATCGAACTTCGCCATCGGTGCCGTGCTCATGATGCACCTGGCCAAGGTCGCTGCCAAGCACTTCGATCACGCCGAGATCATTGAGCTCCACCACGATCAGAAGGCCGATGCTCCCTCCGGCACCGCGATCGCCACCGCCCGTGCGATGGTGGCGAGCCGGGGCCTCCCCTTCGAAGAGCCGTCCACCAAGAAGCAGACGCTGGCGGGTACCCGCGGCGGGGCCCTGGATGGCGTGACTATCCACAGCGTGCGCCTGCCCGGGCTGGTGGCGCATCAGGAGGTTATCTTCGGCGGCGTCGGCCAGACGCTGAGCATTCGCCATGACTCTACCGGCCGCGACTCCTTCATGCCGGGCATCCTCCTGGCGACGAAGGAGGTGATGAACCGCAGCGAGCTGGTGCGGGGCCTGGACGCCCTTATCGGTCTGGCCTGAGGTTGGGCAGGGGGAGATGTCGGGGCTTGAGTCCGCGGAGCGGGGGCCAACTAGCCGAGCAAAATTTCATCAGTCCCGACGGGCATAATTGGTTGCTTGAAACTGTCAAGTTGTTTTATTATGCAGTGGCCGCTGTCGCGGCCAATATTTTCGCCTGGGCTGGTGGGGTCGATGGGGATGGACCATCGGCGCAGAGCGGGCTGAGCGACAGATTCACGGCGGATAGGCTTGAACCTCGGGCGATGCCTGGGATATTATGTTCAGGCCAGATTTCGGCTAGACATAACTTGTAACCTGAACTGGAGAGATGAACACCAATGCCTCCTAACAAGCTGTACAACATCGCGGTTGTAGGAGCCACGGGCCTGGTCGGCCGTGAGTTCCTCGAGATCATGGTTCAGCGCCATTTCCCTGTGAAATCGGTGCGCCTGTTGGCCACTTCGCGCTCGGCCGGTCGCAAGGTGTTGGTGGGAGAGAAGGAGATCGAGGTAGAGGAGACAACGAACGATTCGTTTGTCGGTGCCGACTTCGCCTTCATATCCGCCAGCGGTGAGGCCTCGCGACAGTACTGCCCCATCGCCGCTAAGGCGGGCGCGATCGCCATCGACGACAGCTCGGCCTGGCGCATGGACCCCAACGTGCCGCTGGTGGTGCCGGAGGTGAATGCCGATGACGTGGAGAACCACCAGGGTATAATAGCCATCCCCAACTGCTCCACTACGCCTGTCGTCATGTGCCTGTGGCCGATCCATCGTGTGAACCCGGTGAAGAGGATCATCGTCGATACCTACCAGTCCGTCTCTGGCACTGGCAAGGCGGCTGTGGATGAACTGCAGAACCAGGCGAAGCAGGTCCTCGAGGGCAAGAGCACGGTGCCCCACGTGTATCCGCATCAGATCGCGTTCAACCTCCTGCCGGAGATCGATGTGTTCCTGGACAACGGCTACACGAAGGAGGAGTGGAAGATGGTCAATGAGACACGCAAGATCATGCACGACGAATCGCTGGCCATCTCCGCTACCTGCGTGCGGGTGCCGGTGCTCATATCCCATAGCGCCGCGGTGCACGTTGAACTGAGTCGTGCCATGACCCCGGATGACGTGCGCGACATACTGACGGAGGCGCCGGGCGTCACCGTGCAGGATGAGCCGAGCGTGAGCCTCTATCCTCAGCCTTGGGCCGCCGCCGGCCAGGACGATGTGTTCGTGGGACGGATCCGTCAGGATGCATCCCACCATAACAGCATCGCAATGTGGATAGTCTCGGATAACCTGCGCAAGGGCGCTGCCCTCAATGCCATTCAGATAGCGGAAGAGGTCGTCAACCGCAACCTCGTTTAGGCGATCCCAGAGGGAGGCGACAGTCATGGCAGAGCTAGGTCGTTTGCTGACGGCTATGGTTACCCCTTTCAGCGCCGAGGGCGAGGTCGACTATAGGCAGGCCCAGCAGCTAGCCTTGGCGCTACTCGATTCGGGGAGCAACGGCGTGGTGGTAACCGGCACCACGGGCGAGGTTCCCACCCTGAGCCATGATGAGAAGCTGCGGCTGTACCGCGAGGTCAAGCAGGCCGTTGGCGATGCCGGTGCCGTGGTCGCCGGCACGGGCAACTACAATACCGCCGAGAGTGAGGAACTGTGCCGCGAGGCCGAGAAGGCGGGCGTAGACGGCCTTCTCCTGACCGTTCCCTACTACAACAAGCCGACGCAGGAGGGCATCTTCCGCCACTTCGAGATGCTGGCTAAGGCTACCAGGCTGCCCTGCATTCTCTACAACATCCCCGGGCGTACCGGCGTCAACATGCTGCCGGAGACGACGGTCAGGCTCTCCCGCGTCCCCAATATCGTCGGCGTCAAGGAGGCCAGCGGCAACCTGGAACAGATCGGCAGGATCATCGATCTGACGCGGGATGACTTTCGCGTCTGGAGCGGCAATGACCAGGATACGCTGCCCATCCTGTCGGTGGGTGGTTACGGGGTCATCTGCGTCGTCTCCCATCTGGTGGGCCTGCAGATGAAAGAGATGATCGAGAAGTTCCTGGCCGGCCAGACGGGGGAGGCGGCTCAGATACACAGGCGGCTGTTGCCCTTGATGGGGACTCTGATGACAGCGGCCAGTAATCCCATCCCCATCAAGTACGCCTTGAACCAGGTGGGCTTCAGGGTAGGAGGGGTACGGCTCCCTCTGTGGGAGCCCGACGAGGCCGCCGCCGAAAAGATCGCGGTGGAGGTACGTCGCCACCACCTCGACCTGCCCGTGCCGGCGTGAGCTAGGGGGTCGGTCATGACTGTGGAAGAGTACTCTCTGAAGAAGTTCGCCCAGCATCCCTTTTACACCGCCATGAACCGGCGGCTGGTGGAGCTGTGCGAGCTGAGGCCCTGGAACCGCGTGGTGGACCTCGGTTGCGGCACCGGCGCTGTCACCAAGCTTATCTTGGAGCTGATGCGGCCGGACAAAGGGGAGGTAGTGGCGGTAGACCCCTCTCCCTCCGCCCTGGAGATGGCGCGTCGGGACCTCCAGGAGAGGTGGGGAGCCGTGGTCAGGTTCATGACAGGCCAAGCGGAGAACCTGTCGGGGCTGGTGCAGCGGGCCGCCGACGCGGTCGTCTTCTGCAACGCCATCCATCTCATCAAGGATAAGCGGCAGGTCCTGCAGGAGGTCTACGGAAGCCTCCGTGAGCGGGGGATGTTCGCCTTCAATAGCGCCTTCTTTGAGGGGGCGGAGCCGGCGGATACGTTCCCCTTCTACACGGCCTGGGTGCGCCGCGCCCTGCGCATCTTCAAGAGTGAGTACCCCGATGTCGCGCGGGAGAGGGGCGAGAAGGCCCAGGCCCGCATTCAACTGACTCCGGACGAGTATCGCCAGCTTGTGGAGGAGCAGGGATTCGCGGTGCGGCACCTGGAGCTGTGCCCGGCGGAGTTGCCGCTGGAGGGGTTCCAGGACATCAGTGAGTATGAGCTCTTCGCCCTCGGTGCCCTGCCTGGGGTGCCCCTGCCCGTAGCCGTCGATTGCCTGAAGCGGGGGGCCGCCGAGGCGTTCGGGGATCTGGGGCTCGATCACGTGACCCGCAACTGGTTGCAGGTGGT
>CAZSRY010000058.1:9121-9626 GCA_964609475.1 uncultured Dehalococcoidia bacterium | reverse complement strand
GACGAGTGCACTTGATTCGGGCGGCGTATCCTTACCCTCGTAGACCGCGTCGAGGCCAGCCTGTTCAAGATGATCGGCGGCTGCTATCAGGAGCCCCCTAGCACCGTCCAACTGCTCCTGATAAGCCTCCTGATTCATCCTGGCGATTGCGGACATAGGATCGAAGCTACCCGCAGGGTCCGCTGGCCCGCCAACGAGAAACCCGCCGGGGTGCCGCCAAGGGTAGGCGGCGAAGGTCAAGTAGTAGCGAGACCTGACACCAAACACCTCTTCAAGGCAGGACAGCGCTCGAAGCAGCCAGCGAGTGTGTTCCTCCGAGCCGCGGCGCTGCTCCGCAAGAGGCTTGGTGAGATCAGCAAGGTCGCGGAGTTCAGCCAGTGCTGATTCCTTTGTCCAGCGCGATGCCATGCAAACCTCCTCTCTGCTCCGAAAGGCTCATGCCCGTAGGGAAGTATAGCACTGATCGACCTGGAGTGTGCGGCTCCGGCGCTTGAACCTAAGGCCG
>CAZSRY010000058.1:0-9111 GCA_964609475.1 uncultured Dehalococcoidia bacterium | reverse complement strand
GCCATTGAGTGCCCTCCAAGTCTAGGATATTTGTCTATTTGCAAGTATACGATCCCGCTTGCAAAAAGTCAAGCACGCTAATGCGTTCCGGCTGGCGTGCCGCTCCGCACGAGCTTGAACCTAAGCCCGCAGCGGACTAAGTTAGGATCGCGGGCCCTCCGACGGGTAGTGCCTCGCAGCAGGGGCGAGGCCTCTCCCTGCCCTGACCTCCCGCATTCACTATGCGTTTGTCTTTTCCTTCGGCCAAGGAGGTCGCCGGGCGGCTCGGCCAGTTGTCGGACTTCCAGGCGACGGCGACGCCGTTCGTGCTGGCGGCGGCGACGGGCGTCGGCGCGGGCCTGGCGGCGGTGGTCTTCCGCGAGCTGATCGAGCTGTTCCACGGGCTGTTCTTCGTGGACATAGCGGGCGCCCTCGACTTCATGGGGCGCTCGCACGTCATCCTGCTGCCGGCGCTCGGCGGGCTGATCGTGGGGCCGCTGATCTACCTGTTTGCGCGCGAGGCGAAGGGGCACGGCGTGCCGGAGGTGATGCTGGCGGTCGCGGAGACGGGGGGACGGATCCGCGGGCGGGTGGCGGTGGTGAAGTCGATAGCGTCGGCGGTGTGCATCGGCAGCGGGGGCTCGGCGGGCCGCGAGGGGCCGATCGTGCAGATCGGCTCGGCGCTGGCGTCGACCTTCGGGCAGTTGCTCAAGCTCGACGAGGCGAACATCCGGCTGCTGGTGGCGAGCGGCGCGGCCGGCGGGATATCGGCGACGTTCAACGCCCCCATCGCGGGGGTGTTCTTCGCGCTGGAGGTGATACTGCGGCGGTTCAGCACGCGCAACTTCAGCGTGGTGGTGCTGAGCGCGGTGGTCGCCGACGTGGTGGCGATCAGCTTCCTGGGCGACGAGCCGTCGTTCGCCGCCCCGGGGTACCGGCTGGAGAGCGCCTGGGAGATGCCGCTCTATGCGCTGCTGGGGGTCGTCTGCGCGATCGCCGGCCTCGCTTTCATCTTCCTGCTCTATAAGTCGGAAGACCTGTTCGACAGGGTGCGTCTGCCGGAATGGGTGAAGCCGGTGGTGGGAGGCCTGGCTATGGGGGCGCTGGGCCTCTGGTACGCCGACCTGTTCGGGGTGGGCTACGAGTCGGTCAACACCGCCCTGATAGGGGATAGGGCGTTCCTGGTGCTGATGGCGCTCGGCGGGCTGAAGATACTGGCGACGTCGCTGACTATCGGCAGCGGCGGCAGCGGGGGCATATTCGCGCCGTCGCTGTTTATCGGCGCCATGGCGGGAGGGGCGTTCGGCGAGGCGGTGCACGGGGCGTTCCCCGACGTGACGGCGGCGTCGGGGGCGTACGCGCTGGTGGGCATGGGGGCGGTGTTCGCGGCGGCGGCGCGCGCGCCTATCACGTCGATCATCATTCTCTTCGAGATGACGAGGGACTATCACATCATACTGCCGCTGATGACGGCGGTGGTGATCGCCACTCTGGTGGCCCAGCTCATCAACCGGGAGACGATATACACGATCAAGCTGATGCGCCGCGGCATCGACGTGCAGAAAGAGGAGGGGGACTACGTGATGCAGCGCGCTACGGTGGCGGAGGCGATGAACAAGAAGCCGGTCAGGGTGCCCGCCAACATGACGCTGCCCTCGCTGGCCGAGCTGTTCGCCGATAAGGGGGTGCACGGGGCGCCGGTGGTGGACGACGAGGGCAGGCTGCTGGGCATCGTCACGCAGGGGGACATCCAGAAACGGCTGCCGGACGCCAAGCCGGACCTTCGCGCCATCGACATCGCCTCCAGGCAGGTGGAGACGGTGTATCCGGACCAGACGCTGCACCGGATCATCACGCGGCCCGATGCCTGGGAGCGACACCAGTTCCCGGTCGTGGAGCGGGATGACCCTTCGCGGCTGGTGGGGATGCTGAGCCGCAGCGACATCGTCAGGGCGTACAGCCGTCTCACGGCGCAGCAGGAGGAGGTCGAGCAGCGGCAGAGGATAAGCGCGATCGCACGCGGCCCCGATACGCGTCTCGTCACCTTCCGCGTCGAGTCGGGCTCTCCCCTCATCGGCCGGGAGCTGCGAACGATCTCGCTCCCCACCGATAGCGTGATCGTCAGCGTCTACCGGCGCGGCCGCACCGTCATCCCCCGCGGGGACACGGTCTTCCGGGCGGGCGATCAGTTGGCGATCCTCGCTCATTCCGCCGCCGAGGAGAAGGTCACGCAGTCGCTGACCTCGCCTCCTCCCAGCGGCAAGCAGCGTACCCCGGCATCCCCATCGGCGGAGGTCGAGGGTAAGCGGCGGTAGCTGACCCCTCATCGAAACGTGCTATAATGGCGGCCGTGTGAGCCTTCATCATGGACAAAGGTCCGACCTTGCGGTGGGCCTTTTCCGTGTTCGCCGGCTGCGACCGCCGGCCTAGCGTGTTGAGCCTTGTCTAAGGAGGATGAGACTCATGGCGGAGAATCGGGCAACCAACGACAGCTCCCAGGAAGAGAAGGCCAAGGAAGCGGGGGAGGACCGCATAACCAGGGAGACCTCTGTCCGCGACGCCTGCGGGCTCGTTGCTGATGAGCCGGTCGTCGCGCCCCAGGGGACGGAGCTGCGGGACGTGGCCGAGCTGCTGGCCGAGCGAAGGGGCGTGCATACGGTGGCGGTGGTGGATGATGAGGGACGGCTGGCGGGCGTCCTTCCCATGCGGCTGCTGCTGGATGAGATGTTTCTCCATGTCGCTCCGGAGGGGTTCCTGGCCCGGATCTTCAGCGAGGAGACGATGAAGGAGTTCGGCAAGATCTCCCGCTCCCAGACCGCCGGCGAGCTCATGCAGGAGCCTGCGTACGTCACTATGGACGACACGGTGGGCGATGTCTACGCCTGCATGCACGAGAACCGACTGCAAGGGGTGCCCATCGTCGACGAGGACATGAGGCCCATCGGCTACATCGACCGCTTTCAGTTGCTGCGCATCTGGCTTCAGACCCATACCGAGGGCTGAGTCCGGCGGCGACGGCGCGGCGGTCAGCGGGGGACATGTTACTGAGGTCAGGGAGGACTCCGGTTGTCTGATACGGTGCTGGCGGCCTTGATATTCGGCCTGACCTACCTGGCCATCGTGTCGGAGCGGGTACACAAGACGGCGGCGGCGCTGGCTGGCGCCGCTATTATGATCGCCGTCAAGATCGAGGGCTTCGACCAGGAGAAGGCGTTCGCCGGCATCGACTTCAACGTCATCTTCCTCCTGGCGGGCATGATGATCATCGTCACTATCCTGGCCAAGACCGGCCTCTTCCAGTGGCTGGCGATCCGCTCCGCCAAGATGGGCCGGGGACGGCCGGTGCGGATACTGATTATCCTCTGCCTGGTGACGGCGGTCCTCTCCGCCTTCCTCGACAATGTGACCACCGTTGTCCTGATCGCGCCCGTCACCATCTTCATAGCCAGTACCCTGGAGGTCCGCGCCGTGCCCTTCCTCATCTCCGAGGCGCTCGCCTCCAATATCGGCGGCACCGCCACCCTGATAGGCGACCCGCCCAACATATTGATCGGAAGCGCCGCCGACCTGGACTTCCTGGCCTTCGTGTTCCACCTGGGCCCGGTGATCATCCTCATCCTGGCCGTCTACCTGCTCCTGCTGCCGTGGCTCTTCTCGCGGCAACTGGTGAGCCGGCGCGAGCTCCAGGAGCGGATCATGGCCATGGATGAGCGCGAGGCGATCACCGATCCCGGCCTTCTTCGCCTGTCGGCGGTGGTGCTGGGGCTGATGATCGTCGGCTTCATCCTCCACGGCCCCCTGGACTACGAGGTGGCCACGGTGGCCCTCCTGGGTGCCGCCGCCCTGCTCGTACTCAGCCGTCAGAGCCCCCACGACGTCCTGCGCGAGCTGGAATGGTCGACGCTGTTCTTCTTCATCGGCCTCTTCATCGTGGTGGGCGGCGTCGAGCAGGTGGGCCTGCTGGGCGACATCGGCGAGGGGCTGGCAGACCTGGCCCAGGGCAACGAGACGGCCGCGGCTATGCTCATTCTCTGGCCGTCGGCCCTGCTCTCCAGCGTCGTCAACCAGATCCCGTACACGACGGCAATGATCCCGGTGGTGAGAGAGATGGGCTACAACGTGGGAGAATCCGGCAATGTGCTCTGGTGGGCCCTATCCCTGGGCGCCTGTCTGGGGGCTAATCTGACGCTGGTGGCGGCGGCGGCCAACGTTCTGGTGGCCAATCTGGCTGAGAAGGGAGGCGAGCGCATCCCCTTCTGGGAGTTCTTCCGCTACGGCAGCCTGGTGACCTTCATCTCGATGGTGGTGTGCAGTGCCTACCTGTGGCTGCGGTACCTTATCTGAGCGGGCAATACTTGCTCCGGAGGAGCCCTCTGTGAGGCGAATCGCCGGACGGAGTCCAGAACGCAATTGGCTCTAGAAGTCATCCCCTTCATCGTCCAGCCCGCAGCAAGTGCGGCTCTCTCATCCAATAGCAGAGGGCAGCCCGCATGAAGAAGTGGTTGCCTATCGTTGCCGCCGCCCTCGTCGCTCTTCCCGCCATCCCCGTCAGGCTTCTGGGGATAGACCTGGACACGACGGTGGAGGTGACGCTGTTCGGCGTCGCCATACTGGCGGCGGCCTTTCTTCTGACCTGGGCCGCAGAGGTGGCGGAGACGGAGATATCGCAGACATTGGCCCTGGCCTTCCTGGCGATCATCGCCGTGCTGCCGGAGTACGCCGTAGACCTTTACTTCGCCTGGACGGCGCCCGCCAACCCGGATAACGCGCACTTCGCTATAGCCAACATGACGGGGGCCAACCGGCTGCTGGTGGGATTCGCCTGGCCGATGGTCTTCCTCATCTTCTGGCTGAAGACGCGGGAACGAGTGCTGGGCGTGAATCCGCGACAGAACGGCTTGAACATCATCTTTCTGGGCGCCGCTACCCTCTACAGCTTCTCGATACCGATCCGGGGCCACGTCTCGCTCGTTGACACAGTGGTGACGATGAGCATCTTTGGGCTGTACCTCTACCTGACGTCGCGGATGCCGCCGCGGGAGGTGGAGGAGTTCGTGGGACCGTCAGCCGTCATAGGAGAGCTGCCCGCCGTGCCCCGTCGCGCCGTCGTTGCGGCTATCTTTCTATTCTCGGCGGGGGTGATCTTCTGCGCGGCGGAGCCGTTTGCGGATGGGCTGGTACACACGGGTAAGCGACTGGGAATAGAGGAGTTCATCCTGGTGCAATGGCTGGCGCCCCTGGCCTCGGAGTCGCCGGAGTTCCTGCTGGCGGGGATACTGGCGGCGCGCGGCCGGCCGGGGGCGGGCATGACGATCCTGCTATCGTCGAAGGTGAGCCAGTGGACGCTGCTGATCGGCACTCTGCCCGCCGCCTACGCCATCTCGGGGGCGACGCTGTCGCCGCTGGACTTCGATACCCGCCAGGCGGAGGAGGTGTTCTTGACGGCGGGGCAGTCGCTGTTCGCGGTGGCGATCTTCGTGAGCTTGAGCATCTCCTCCTGGGAGGCGATTCTGCTGGCGGTGTTGTTCACGACTCAGCTCTTCTTCTTCAATACGACGGTGCGCATCGGCTATGGCGCCGCCTACATTCTGCTGGCACTAATGGTGTTTCTGCGCGACCGGCCGACGATGCCCATCCTCTGGCGGTCAGCCAAGGAGACCGTCCTGAACCCTCAGGGCGGATCGCAGGGAATAGAGGGGCCACCCACCTGACCATAACCGGTACAGGGGCGGGAACGTCCTCACGTACGTTGGTCGGGGAGGCGTCAGGCGGCCGCCTGAGCGGCGGTGGAACCTTCTTGGGGCTTTTCTCTGAGGTACAGACGGGCCGCCTCGACGAGGGCTTCCGGCGTGCGGCCATCCTCGCCGTACATGCTCACGCTCACCTTCATGGTTGGCCAGGCGTTGGGATCGGCGGCGCCGACCAGGGCGGGCAGCCTGGTGGATATGGACTGCCGCAGCCTGTCTACCAACTGGATGGCCCGCTCCTGATTCACGTCAAGCAGGAGAACGGCGAACTCGCTGTTGCTGATCAGGGCCACCAGGTCAGTGGAACGGGTCAGGCTCTTGACCAGCTCGGCAGCGGGACGGAGGATGGCACCGCTGACCCGCGCGGCCTGGCGTTTCTCCTTGCCCGGCGGGGGCAGCAGTTCGAGGAGGATGAGAGCAAAGGTGGAGCGGTGAAGCTCGGAGCGCTCGCACTCCAGCGAGAGACAGTCGTAGAAGTGGCGGCGGTTGTGCAGGCCGGTGGTGTCATCGTAGAGCGATGTCCAGGCGACGAGCGCATCGCGTCTTTGGCGCACCGTGGAGCGGAGGGTGAAGGCGAGCAGGCCCAGAAGCATGCAGGAACCCGCAAAGGCCAGGGTGATCAGGAACTCCGGCGTGTAGTCGCTGACGGAGAGCCCACCCGGCATCCAGGGGATGGCCCACACCAGGAAGTAGACGAAGCAGGCCCAGAAGGTGACCAGGGTGATCCGGCTCAGATATAGCACCCTGAAGTAGCTTCTGTAGGGAGAGTCAGTGGACTTGCGTATCGGTGCCACTGTAGCTGACCTCTTCTTGAGCCCTCGCAGCGCGGCCTATCCCGTTCGGCAAACGAAGGCAGCAACGAGCTCGTGTCGAGAGTGACTTCCTAACTATATGTCGGAGGGCGGGACTGGCTTGTGAAGGTCGAAGAGGTCTATCAAAGGATAGAAATTGGGCGACAGGTCTGCGTCGCAGACTAGGCGGCAGGAAGGACTCGCGTAGGATCGATCTCCAGGGCCACCAGGACGGCGCCGGTGCGGTCGGAGACCTGGAGCTTGCGGAAGATGTGCCAGACGTGGGTCTTGACCGTGCCTACACTTATCCCCAACTGGGTCCCGACCTCTTTGTTGCCCCGTCCCTGGGCCATGAGCCGCAATACCTCCCGCTCCCGCGGTGTCAGCTTCTCGAGAGGCGAATCGTCAGGAGAGGAGGGTGCAGTGAGGCCGGCAGCCCTGTCCGTCGCGGAGGCCATGTAGGCAAACAGGTCTCGGGTGCTATTGGGGTCCAGCACGCAGCCGCCGGAGCTCACTGTTCGGATCGCCCCTATGATCCCCTGCCCGTCTATGTCCCTGCCCAGGTAGCCCTGGGCGCCGGCCTGCACCAACGCCAGGAAGGCATCGAACTCCAGGCGGTCTGCCAGGACAAGGACGGGGGTCCCCGGCCGATCGCCGACGATCTGGCGAACGGCCTCCAGGCGCTCGGAGCGGGAGAAGCCATAGCCCAGGAGGACCACGTCCGGCGCCAGCGTGGTGGAGCGCCCTACGACGTCGTCGACCGCTTTGCAGGCGGCTACGACCTCCAGGTCCCTGCGGGCGGAGATAAGGGCACGAAGACCGCGGCGGGCCAGGTCAGCGGGGTCGGCAATGATTATCCTAACTCGTCGCATCAGCGTCTCACCTCTCGGCTGAGCGCGATCGGCTTACGCGCTTCAGGCACCGGTCAGCACCACTCTGGAGAGGGTACCAGGCTCGCCCGAGTGGACAGGCTCCTAGAGTATAGTGTCGGAGATTGTACGGGCTTGTTAAGGGGTGAAGGGGGGTCTATGCAAAGGATAAGATTGAGCCATCCGCTAGCAGCGGCGGCGGTGCACCAGCTTGTCGACCGGCAGACGAGCGCGCCCGTTCGGCGGCGGTGGTTTTCGGCCTGGTCATCAGCGTTCCCCCAGGCGGAGCGCCGCGAGGTGGACCCGCCAGCCGGTCTAGGCGGCGGGAAGAACCCGCGTGGGATCGATCTCCAGGGCGACCAGGACGGCGCCGGTACGATCGGAGACCTGGAGCTTTCGGAAGATGTGCCGGACGTGGGTCTTGGCGGTGCCTACGCTTATCCCTAGCAGGGCGCCGATCTCTTTGTTGCCCCGTCCCTGGGCCATGAGCCGCAGTACCTCCCGCTCGCGCGGCGTCAGCTTCCCCAGGGGAGAGCCGGCAGTGGGGGTCCGCACGCCGAGGCCTGCGATTCCGGTCGGCCTCTGTGCTATGTGGGCAAACAGTTCCTTGACGATATCAGTGTCCACCACGCAGCCGCCAGAGCCCACCGTTCGGATGGCCTCTATCAGTCTTGGCCCGTCTATGTCCCCTCCCAGGTAGCCCTGGGCGCCGGCCCGCACTACTGCTAGGAAGGCATCGAGTTCCAGACGGTCTGCCAACACAAGGGCGGGGGTCCACGGCCGATTCCTCACGATCTGGCGAATGGCTTCCAGGCGCTCTAGCTCCGAGAAGCCATAACCCAACAGAACCACATCCGGCGACAGCGTGGTGGACTGCGTTATCACCTCGTCGACCGTCTTGCAGGCGGCCACGACCTCCATATCCTCCCGAGCAGAGATGAGGCCATGAAGGCCCTGTCGGGCCAGGTCAGCGGTATCGGCAATGATTATTCTAACTCGTCGCATCGGCCTGTCACCTCCCTGCTGAGCCCGGTTCCCTCAACACTCTTCATCCACCCTCCAGCACCGCCAACCTGACAACCATACTCAACTCCAGCACCCATCATCATCCCGCTGCCGGTGTCGAGGCTATGAGGGCAGCGCCCTAAACCGATCCCTCTCAAGGCTGATAGCAGTTGTCAAGAGCCTCTACTCCCTCTAGGAGTACGTAGAATCAGCCATCGAACGCCGGCTCTGGGCGCAGCGGCGGCAGGTAGGGGGAGGGGAACCTGAGGCTATTGCTGTGATTCCGGGGCGCCGAGGCGCAGTGTCTGAATGCCCCAAGGGGGCAGGGCTATGCCGTCGGTCGGCACCTCGTCGGTCAGGTCGAGGGGGCAGGTCGAGAGGGCCAGAGGGCCACCGCTCCCTATGGCTGCCTGCCGGCCTTGGGGAGAGGCGTTCCAGAGGCGGGCATAGACCTTGTCTCTCTGCACGAGGAGGGCCGAGAGGAGCACGCTCTCCGGCTCGACTTTCAGGAAGCTTCCTTCAGGGGGCAGATAGCCGCTGCGAGGGGCCAGGAGTACCCCCAGGCAGGGAAGCTGGTAGTCGGTGGCGGCCTGCAGGGCCCTCAGGCGGGAGGCGAAGGGCAGAAGGGCACACTCGTAGGCGTAGCCGCCCCTCAGCGCTGTGTGGCGTGATCTGCCGCCTGTCAGGGAGTTGTCGCTGGCGTAGGGCCATCGCTTCGGC
>CAZSRY010000057.1:0-9701 GCA_964609475.1 uncultured Dehalococcoidia bacterium | reverse complement strand
AAATGGGTAGCTGCAATCCCACTCTCGATGTCTGGATGCAGTGTAATGCCGGCACGACGAATATCGGCCCGTATACCATCACCTCCCCCGACACGGCGGGAAATGTGGGAATGTACACCTCGCTGGCCCTGGACGTTGGCGGCAGACCCGTGATCAGCTACTACGACAGTACCAACGGCGACCTCAAGGTGCTGCACTGCGGCAACGCCGACTGCACTGCCGGCAACAGCATCACCTCTCCTGATGGAGGGGGGGGACTGGAGACCGGCAGTCAATGCGTCAACGCTATCGACGATGATGGCGACGGCAGTGTCAACGATGGTTGCCCCGCGTTGGGGTTCCCGGAGACCGGCAGTCAATGCAACAACGCTATCGACGATGATGCCGACGGTCTTGTCAACGATGGCTGCCCCGAGGATGGCAACGTAGGCCGGTTTACGTCCTTGGCCCTGGACGCCCTCGGCAACCCCGTCATCAGCTACTGGGACGTCGCCAACAACGACCTGAAGGTGCTGCACTGCGGCGACGCCGACTGCACCGCCGCCAACAGCATAACCTCCCCTGACACCACGGGAGATGTGGGCGCGTACAGCGCGCTGGCCCTGGACGCGACGGGGAACCCCGTGGTCAGTTACTTCCACGCGGGCAACGGCGACCTGAAGGTGCTGCACTGCGGCAACGCCAACTGCACCGCCGGCAACAGCATCGTCTCTCCCGACACGACGGGCGTGGTGGGCCGTGAAAGCTCCCTCGCCCTGGACAGCAGCGGTAACCCCGTGATCAGCTATGAAGACTCGACCAATAACGACCTCAAATTGCTGCACTGCGACGACCCAGACTGTGCTGGGGACGAGAGCGCCAACATCACCTCCCCCGACACGGTGGGCTTGGTGGGCCGCATGACCTCCCTGGCCCTGGACGGCAGCGGCAATCCCGTGGTCAGCTACTGGGACGAGACCAACGATAGCCTCAAGCTGCTTCACTGCAACGACCCTGATTGCTCAGGCGGAGACGAGAGCGTTACTTCGCCTGACGTTGGGGGCGGGGGCCACTATACGTCGCTGGAGCTGGGCACCGGTGGCAGGCCCACGGTCAGCTATTACGACCACGCCGCCGGCTTTGCGGGGCTAAAGGTGCTCCACTGCGATGATCCAGACTGCTCGGGGAGCGGCGAAAGTATCGTATCTCCTGACCCTGGCGATGTGGGTCGAGACACCTCGCTGGCCCTGGACGCGGGCGGGAATCCCGTGGTTAGCTATTACGACGAGACCAACGGCGACCTGAAGCTGCTGCACTGCGCCCATCCCACCTGCGGGCCCGCCACCATCAGCACCCTGATCGGGCAATACGATACCCCCGGCTTCGTCGACGGCGCTCCCGCCAGCGCGAGGCTCGATTCGCCGCACGGCATGTACGAGATGTCGGATGGAAGCCTCCTGGTCGCCGACACAAACAACGACGCGATTCGCAAGAGAGACCCGGCGACGGGGAACGTCAGCACCGTTGCCGGCATCCCGCCCGGAGGCAGCGCCGGCTGCGAGGGTCACACCACGCCGCCTTATGACGGCTGCCCGGCGACACAGGCGACTCTCTCTGATCCCAGAGACGTCTTCGACCTCAGCCCCCCGGGCGACATGTACATCGCCGACACTGGCAACCACCGCATCCGCAAGGTGGACGAGTTCGGTATCATCAGCACCATCGCCGGCAACGGCATCCAGGGGTACGGCGGAGATTATGGTGCGGCCACAGCGGCCAAGCTCGACAGCCCTAGCGGTGTCGCCGTCGATGAGGCGGGCAACGTCTACATCGCCGACACCGGCAACAACCGCATCCGCAAGGTAAGCGCGGCGACAGGCATCATCACCACTATTGCCGGCAAAGCCACGCAGGGGTACAGCGGCGACGGCGGTCTGGCGACCGACGCCGAGCTGGACAGCCCGCGCGATGTCTATCCCTGGGGCTCGATGTACGCAGGGACCACCGACCTGATCCTCGCCGACACGGGCAACAACGTCATCCGCTGGGTCCACGGCCCATCCGGCATCATCGATACGCTTGCCGGCACTGGCACTGCCGGCTTCTATGGCGACAACCAAGCCGCCGTCGACGCAAAGCTAAACGCACCGGAGGCCGTGGCGTCCGACGCCTCCCTCGCCGTTTACGTTGCCGACACCCAGAATGACCGCATCCGCCGCATCGGCTTCGGTGACGCCGTCATCACCACCATCGCCGGCGGCGGTGATGGCTGTGATGCGAACCCCAATCCACCCTACGACGGCTGTCCGGCGACGGACGCTGTCCTCGACAAGCCGGCGGGTTTCGCTACAGGCAGTTGTATCGGCTCCGACACGGACAATGAAACCGTCCGCGAGATCGACTGCGCCACCGGATTGCCGGTCGGCGGCTTCACCGGGGCCACCGGCTGCACATATGGCACGGTCGCCACCATCGACTTCTTCCTTGTGCTCGTACCCCTCGGCCTCATCCTTGGCCGGAGGCGAATCGGTGCGCTGTTTGTGTGGATTCAGAGGGCGGGCAAGCCATGATGTCGTTGCGCGAGAAGCTGATGAGGTTGGCCCGCGGCGAGGTGTCGGCGATGCTCCCATCCGGCGACGGCAGGAAGGGGGCCGCTTCCCTGAGGCGCGGATTCTGGGTAGGCGGTCTGGCGCTGATCGTCCTGGTGGCCGCGTTCCTCGCCTCGCGAAACCCTGACGCCGCCTTTGGTGACTACTCCAGCACCCTGGACTGGGACGTCTCCATGTCCGATGCTGTCTCAGCGTGTCCTGGACAACCAACAAGCAACAACGGCAATGGCAAGATTGAGGAGGGCGAATGTCCCAAGGTAACCTCCAGCTTCTGGATTCAGCGGGCGGGCGGCCCGGGGGGCACCCAGTCGTTGTTCGACAGGGCCAGCGTTATCTGGACCACCGGACCCCTCGCTGGCGATGTAACCGGCGACGGCATTCCTGACGCCGAGCATGGCCTGGCCCCTAACCGGCCCGGTACGTGGGGCGCCAAGGTGGGCATGGTCACCATCCAGATGCAGTCAAACCTGCTCATCAGGGCGTTGCCGCAGAACAACATTGACGACGTCGGTAGCGCAAACGACACCACCGTCACCGGCCAGCCCATCCGCTGCGGAGCCGACGTCGGCGGCAGCAGCGAGGTGGACACCCTTCCCCTCCAAGACGCCTTCGAGCTCTGGAACGCTGTCCCAGACGATAGTAACGGCACGATCCCCGCCTGGGAGAGCCAACTGCCGGACCTCAACTACCCCCCTGGCTGTAACAATACTCCCGGCCATGCCTGTGCACCGCGGGCCGTATACAAGCTACCGGAGCCCATCCTGGACCTAGAGACCGACATGGGCCTATTGCCTATCTCAAGGGTGAGTCGCGCCTACGGCATCGCCAAGCTTCCCATCGTCGGCGGCATTAGCAGCGATCTCGATGTCAACTTCCTCGTCTATAGCCTGCATAGCAGCGGAGTAGATGGCTACTTGAGTGTCACCCTCATCCAGTACCCAGGCCTGCCTTCGGCCGATCCCACCTACTCAAACTACAACCCCCTATCCCAGAGCGTCCAGACCTGTCCTCCCTACTCGACCTCGGTCAGCGTCTACGGCGTCACTGCGGGGCCTGATTTCAACGAGGATGGAATCGCTGATCTCAGTGTAACGCCGCAGCTCAACCGCCTCGTCGTTTGCGGCGGTTCGGGTTGCGGGACCTATGACTACTCTATCGAGACGTCGATGGCCGCTGACTACGACGGCGACACCATCCCTGCCTATGCCGACCGCTGTGACACCGATCCGGCTCCCGCCAGCGATGACGACGGCGACACCCTCACAGGGACCTGCGAGACCAGTGACGAGGGCGATAATCCGAAGGACGGGAACTGGAACAGCGCACCGCCCTGGGACACCGGCCAGGACGTGGACGGTGACGGGTACGTGAACTATGTGGACAACTGCCCCACGACCCCCGACACAGACACAAACGGCGACGGGTACATCGACTACCAGCTGGACACGGACGGCGACACCGTGGGAGACGTGTGTGATCCTGCCCCCGAGGTGCCGGGCGACGGGAAGGGCTACCTGAACCCGTCCCCTGGCATGTTCGTCGACTACGACGACATCTGTCGGGACCCCTGGACCGTGGGCCAGTCTGAGACGAGCAGTGATGGCGGCCGCCATTGCCTGAAGCAGGACGGCGTGATCACGGGCTGGGAGGACTCCAACGACGACGGCGTGCCCGACTACCTAGACCTGACTTCCGCGGACGGTCCTGTGATGGCTGACTGCGACAGCGACAGCGACGGGGACGGCCTGGCGGACGCGGACGAGGCGGCGCCTGATACCGTGCAGCCCTGCGGCATGATGTTCGGGCAAGGTACTGACCCGCTGGACGCTTCCTCCCCTGCCGCACCCGTCGGCGGCATAGCAGAACGGCCGCCCGTTGAGTTTGACGCCGCCGCCGAGCGGTCGAGTGGACATTCCCTCAGTATCCTGATCCTAGTCGCGGCCCTAGCCGCCGCCTTCCTCTTGCTCGCAGCTGGCGGCTGGTATGGCCGTAGGCGGTGGCACAAGGCTCGCCGGGCCTGACGGAAGGGCCTGTCCTTGCGCCAGGCTTCGCTAGCGTTCGTGCTATCGCGTGTAAGGTCGTAGGCTGTGCTTCCCCTGCGGGTTCGTGGTGTCAGACGGGAGGAACCGCTGGCGTCCAGGACGCATGCCTTATCTGACACCTGGGGGCTCGCAGTTGGCTCTGTCTTGTGTTCTTGCCGGTCCGGCTGGTCCACTGAGCAGCTGATTCTCAACCCAACCGTCAGCGGCCCGCTTGCCGGGGTGGAGTTGCGCGGCGCCGGCCGCAAGCAGCTCAAGGGCATCCCTGGCAGCCAGCAGCTATATGAGGTGGTGTGGGGGTAGACCGAGCGCAGGTTGCCTAGGAGGGAACTATCGTGCAAGAGGTGTCATTCGCGCTTGAGGAGATCCCGCTGTTTCAGTCTCTCACATCGGGCGAGATAGCCTTCGTGCGAGAGAGCGCGCATCTTCGGTCATTCGAGCCCCAGGCGTGCCTTCTGGAATGCGGTCAGGATTCACCCGGCGTATATGTCATCAAATCTGGTCTTGCCGCAGTCGTCGTGCAGAACGATGCTGGGCAAGAGCGGGAGCTCGCTCGCTTGGGGAGGGGCGAGTGCGTCGGCGAGATAGCTCTAGTGACCGGAGAGCCGTGCTCGGCGATGGTACGCGCCGTTACTGACACAGAGGCGTGGTTTATCGAACGCGGTGACTTCGTGGAGCTAGTGGGTCGCTGCCCCGCGCTCTGGCATAACCTGGGCCGGATCTTGAGCCAGAGGCTCGTGCGAACCAGTCGCGACGTGGCGGCTCAGCCGCTAGCCAACACGGTCGCCCTGACAATGGCCTGCCCCGAGGAGGAGGCGGCAGCGCTAGCGGTCGCTATCACGGCCAGCCTGGCCCGTCAGACCAGTGGGAGGGTACTCCTGGTCGATGCCCGCGGTGGCTCAGCCCTTCCCGCCTCAAGCTTCGCGGCGGGGAAGCCAGCGCCGAGCCTGTGGGAAATGCTTCGCAGGCGGTCGCTACTCAAGTGGCACGAGGTGGCGCCCGACCGGGCCAACGGCCTGTCCGGTGCCCGTATCGCCACCCTCTGCAGTCAAGATGGTGCCCCTCCCTGCGAAGGGGACAGCCTGACTGCGTTGGAATGGTTGAGTCCTCTCTACGATCATGTTCTACTCCTGCTGCCCAGACCACCGGCGGGGCCACCGCCCCTCCTCCTCGAGCGAGCCCACTCGATCGTCGTAGTCATTGCCGGCGAGGAGGTTAAAGCCACCTTGCCCTGGCTGGATCAGCTTTGCCCACCTTCGCGGCCCTGGGGAAAGCTCGAAGTTACCATCGTGTCGGCGAATCCTCCTGGTCCATCCGTCAGGCGAGCCATAGAGGAACGGGTCGGCAGGCGAGTCCGGCATCTTCCGAGGGATAGCAGCCTGCTCCCGCAGATGGTACGAGAGAGGGCTCCTTTGACCGAGGCGCACCCCGAGTCGCCCTTCAGCCGGGTTGTAGACAGACTGGCTCGCCATCTTGGCGAGATGGAGGTGGGGCTTGCCCTCGGTGCTGGCGCTGCCAAGGGGTTCGCCCACCTTGGCGTCCTGCGGGTGCTGGAGGAGAATGCCGTTCCCATCGACTGCATCGCTGGCTGCAGTATCGGATCCGTCGTAGGCGCTTTGTATGCGGCCGGTTTCTCGCTGCCAGAGATTCGACGGACATTGCAGGGCGCCGACCGCAAGATCATGCGCTGGACCTTCCCCATCAGATCGATCTGGAGCGATGTCGGTCTGAGGAAACTCATGCAGGGAACGCTGCCGACCGTTCAGTTCCATGAGCTCGCCATCCCATTCGCGGCTGTAGCCACCGATGTTGCCAGCGGTCGTGAAGTGATCCTCCGACATGGCCTGATCTGGCGGGCGGTGCAGGCGAGTGCCTCTATCCCAGGGATCTTTCCACCCACGGTCATCTCCGGCCGCTACCTGGTGGACGGCGGGCTGGTCAATCCGGTTCCAACTCAGACCGTGCGCGGAATGGGCGCGAACATTGTGGTAGCGGTGGATGTTATGAGCCCCGTCACCCCAGCAGAGGCGACCGCAGACCGCTCTGCGGGGTCAGCCAGAACCCCGGACAGCCGGCCTCCCAATTTGGTGGAGATGCTGTGGCGCTCGAACGAGATCATGCAGGGCGAAATTACCGCTCACAGTGCCGCGACTGCGGATGTGACGATCCAGCCCAAGGTGGGCCGCTCCCGCTGGAGTGACTTCAGCCGTCGTGGTCGGATCTTCATTGCTGCTGGCGAAGAGGCGGCTAGGAACGCACTGCCGGAATTGCGCCGCGTTCTGCCTTTTCTCGGCACCCCGTCAGATCCTGGAGGTTCGGGCCGGTGAGCGACGCCAAGCCGACGGACGCCGAATCACTGAGGACGATACCCATCTTTTCCGGCTGCGCGTCGGAGGAATTGACCGCAGTCGCCTCCTCCCTGGAAGCGGTGGCAGCGCCCGCGGGCACGGTGATCTTCCGCGAAGGCGACCCCGGAGATGACATGTACATCGTTGCCTCGGGTCAGGTGAGGATTGTCTCGGACGTAGAGACTGAGAAGGTGATCTTCGCCCACCTGAGCCCGGGCGAGTTCTTCGGCGAAATGGCGTTGATGACAGGGGCTCCGCGATCCGCAGCGGCCATAGCGACCACGGACGTTCGGTTGTGGCGTCTGGGCAGGGAGCGGTTTGCCCCGATCCTCAGGGAACATCCTCAGGTGAGCATCGAGATCGGTCGGGTCCTTGGCGAGCGCGTGGGGCGCGGGAACATCCACCGCTTTGAGAACGAGGCCTTTGCTGTGCTCAGTCTGACGCCTGAGCGTGATGAATTCACCGTTGGTCGCTGGTCGGAGAACGATCTGGTCCTTGCCGACCCGCAAGTGGCCGGAGTGCATGCCCGCATCAGGCGGATCGAGGATCGCTGGCTGATCTGCGACGAAGACTCCACCAGCGGCACCTATGTGAACCGTCGCCGCATTCGAGTGGCCGAGCTTCACGACGGCGACGAAATAGTGATCGGCACACGCAGGATCTTTTTGGACGGCCTCATCATCAAGAGCTTTGTGGGCCGCGAGGGTGTCCGTATAGATGCGCTGGAGCTGGCAAGGGTTCTGCCGGACGGTAGGCATATCCTGGACAACATCTCACTGTGCATCTACCCCGGGGAGCTAGTGGCCATCGTGGGTGGGAGCGGCACAGGCAAGACATCGCTCTTGCGTGCGCTCAACGGCTTCGCCCCGGCCAGCAGCGGCGAGGTCAGCTACAACGGTGTGGGTCTGTATCAGAACCTTGGCCTCTTCCGCTCCGTGATCGGCTACGTGCCGCAGGATGACATTGTCCACGGCGAGCTCACCGTTGAGCGCACGCTCTACTACGGAGCTAAACTGCGCCTACCCAAGGACACGCGGCCGGAAGAGATCGGCGAGCGCATCGAAGAGGTGCTCACCGCCGTGGGCCTCGCGCATCGACGCCGAACGGAGGTCAGACGTCTGAGCGGCGGCGAGCGCAAGCGCGTCAGCGTTGCGCTGGAGCTGCTGGCCCGTCCGCGCGCGCTGTGCTTGGATGAGCCCACTTCCGGACTAGACCCGGCGCTGGAAGGACGAATGATGGGGCTCTTCTGTGATCTCACCGAGACCGGCACCACCGTCATGGTGTCGACTCACATCACCCAAAACCTCCGCATCTGCGATAAGGTCGCCTGGATGGCCCCTGGTGGACGCCTGGTCTTCTTCGGCTCCCCCGCTGAAGCGCTAAGGCACTTCGGGGTACAGGACTTTGGGGAAGTATACGCCCTGTTGGGCACGCCGGAAGACCGAGAGCGCTGGTCCGCCGCCTTTCTGAATTCCCCGGCCTATCAAATCAATGTCAGGGAACGCCTACAGTCCTGTCCGGCAGCCGTGGGAGCGGGGGAATTGTGCGAGGTGCCCTCGGCGACGGCGCAAAAGGTTGGTGTGCTGAGACAGCTCTTCTGGCTCACCGTCCGCTATGCAGAAGTGCTCGTGCGGGACATGCCGAACCTGGCGCTCTTGCTTCTCCAGGCCCCGGCCATCGGCATTGCGCTCCTTTTGCTATTCAGCAGGGACATCTTCGCCGGCACGTCCGCAGAGGGCGGCGATGCCCTCCGTGCCCTGATGGCTCTTCACATTATTACTGCCTCCGCCATCTTCCTCGGCGCCTCGAACGCAGCCCGCGAGATCACTAAAGAATCCGCCATCTATGCGCGCGAGCGCCTCGTGAGCCTGGGCGTCGTCCCGTACGTAACGTCCAAGGTTATCGTTCTCTCGCTCCTCTGCCTCGTCCAAGCCGCCGTGCTCGTCGGCGTCTTCGCCGCGGGAATAGACCTGCCCGGCTCCAACTGGGAGCTCTACCCCAAGCTTCTGGCCGCCGTCTTCCTCACAGAACTGGCTGGCCTGAGCATGGGCCTGTTGGTTTCCGCCCTGTCCGCGAACTCGGACCGAGCCATGACTATTGTTCCTATCCTGCTAATCCCGCAGCTCATCTTCGCCGGCGCGCTGATTCCTCTGGATCGGATGCTGGCCCCGGCGAAGATCATCTCACTGCTCATGATCAGCAGGTGGGCACTCCAGCTTACCGGCAGCCTTAGCCACCTGGGGGAGCGGTTTATCGCCCAGTTACCGCCCGCGTATGCCGAACCCTACCGGGATCAGCTTGATATCGTCCCCTGGTTACCCTGGGTCGTCCTCGCCGCCTTCGTCGTCAGCATGCTCACCGCAGCCATAGTCGTGCAGAAGCGCAAAGACGTGCTCTAGAGACGCGCACTGGCCACGCGAATCCGGGTGGCTGTGGGGTGCCAATATTACATCCCTATCTGCGTACCTCAAGCGGCCGCCCATTCGTACTCGCGGAAGAGACTACCAACAACCGGTCGAGTGATGATCCTTCCAACCCGCGACCCTCTGCCCGGCACGCAGATGGCCGCAGGTCGTCGTTAGGGGGAACGGTGGTCTGTGTTGCTGACCACGCACAGGGCTAGGTCAGAGCGCGAGCCCTACAGATACGGATGGCATTTTGCCTCTCCACAGGTCGCCGGCAGCGCCTACTGATGCTCAGGTGGAGAGCCCGGGGGCACGCTCCCC
>CAZSRY010000056.1:0-10001 GCA_964609475.1 uncultured Dehalococcoidia bacterium | reverse complement strand
CTTTCTCCCACGGACCGACGACGACGCCTCGTCAACGCGATGGTCATTGCCACGAACCCGATCGGGAAGATGAGCGGCACCACGATCGGGAAGATGGGGAAGGGCGGCATACGGGACTCCCGGGCCCCCGCATCGGCTCCGTACTCGCTGCCTTCGAATTCAGTGGACATGTTTCCACCCCCAGGCTAATCTCTATCCCCCACCACCGGCAAGCCGTGGAGCAGGACGGCCTCCAGTATAGCATCGCTGAGGACGTGATGGTACTGAGCCAGTCATGTCATGCATTGGCAACGCTCCGCCGTCCCTGGCGGCGCTTGACAAGCCAGGAATGAATGCCGATAATGGCTAATGATACCGAGTATCAATAACCTAGCTTTGTTGTGTGATGTCGGAGACTGATCTTGTTGTCCAGGGCCTGAAGCTGCGAGGGTATAGGCTCACAGCGAGCCGCCGCGCCGTGGCGGAAGCCGTGGCGACCAGCGAGGGCCATGTTAGCGTGGACGACATCCGGCAGCGCGTCCCCAGCGTCGGCCGGGCCACGGTCTTCCGCACTATGAAGCTGCTGGTTGACCTGGACCTGGTCTGTCGAGTGCTACTGGAGGACGGCAGCCTGCGCTATCGCCTGAGCCGCAGCCCCACTCACCATCATCACCTGGTCTGCACCGCCTGCGGCAGCGTGGAGGATTTTCCCGAGTGCGGCCTGGGGACGCTGGCGAAGGATCTGGCGCGCCGCACCCGCTATCAGATTCAGGGGCACTGGCTGGAGCTGTACGGGCTCTGCCCGGACTGTCGCGCGCCGGCGGCCATCCCGACGGTCACCTGAACCGGAGCTATCCGGAGGATGCTGGGTATGTCCATCATCCGACTTTTCTCCACCGTACTGGCGCTCTCGGTCCTGGCGCTGGCCGGCCTGGCCGTGTCCTGCGGAGGGGGCGATGAGACCGCCGAGGGTCAGATAAGGGTGGTCGTGAGCATACTGCCGCAGGCCGAGTTCGTGGAGCAGGTGGGCGGGGAGAAGGTAGACGTGACGGCGATGGTGCCATCGGGGGCAGACCCTCACACCTACGAGGTGACCCCCGGTCAGATGAAGGCCCTGGCCAAGGCCGATATGTACGCCATGGTGGGCTCGGGGATAGAGTTCGAGCTGGTCTGGATGGACAGGCTGGAGGCGGCCAACAAGGACATGCTGGTTGTCGATTGCTCGAAGGGGATCGAGCTGATACCGATGACGGCCGCGGAAGAGGGCGAGGAAGAGGGGGGGATGGACCCCCACATATGGATGTCCCCTGCCAACGCCGAGGTCATGGTGCGGAACATCGCCGACGGGCTGGCGGCGGTCGACCCTGAGGACAGGAGCTACTACGAGGCGAACCGGGACGCCTATCTGGAGGAGCTGACGAGGCTCGACCGGGAGATCCGCGACGGCCTGTCCGGGGTGACAAACCGGAGGTTCATGGTCTATCATCCCGCCTTCGGGTACTTCGCCGAGCAGTACGACCTCACTATGCTGGCTATCGAAGAGGAGGGGAAGGAGCCGACGGCGGCGGGTATCGCTCATCTGATCGACCAGGCGAAGGAGTACGGCGTAAAGGTCATCTTCGCCTCCCCTCAATTCAATCCGCAGAGCGCGGAGGTCATCGCTGACGAGATAGGGGGAAGGGTTGTGTTCATCGATCCCCTGGCCGAGGACTACGTCGAGAATCTGCGTGCTCTCTTAGACGAGCTGGTTCAGGCGATGGAGTAGAGATGGGCGGCGAACACGTCGTAGCGCTGGAAGATGTATGGGTGCACTTCGACGGTGTGTCCGTGTTGGAGGGGATCACCCTGTCGATAGAGCAGGCCGATTTCCTCGGCATCATAGGGCCCAACGGGGGCGGCAAGACTACGCTTCTCAGGGTGATCCTGGGGCTGATCACGCCGAGCCGCGGCAGGGTTTCGGTTCTGGGAAAACCGCCTCAGCGGAGCCGGAACCACGTCGGCTACATACCCCAACTCAGTCTGTTTGACCGCGACTTCCCGATAAGCGTCTGGGACGTGGTGCTGATGGGACGCTATGGGAGCGCCGGTCTCCTCAGGCGGTACAGCAAGCGAGACAAGGCTATGGCCCAAAGGGCCCTGCAGACGGTGGGTATGCTCGAGCACAAGGACCGCCAGATAGGCAGACTCTCGGGCGGTGAGCAGCAGCGGGTCTTCATAGCGCGGGCGCTGGTATCCGAGCCCAGGCTATTGCTCCTCGATGAACCGATGGCCAGCGTCGATCCGACGATGCAGACTGAGTTCTATGAGCTCCTGGAGGGCCTGAAGCAGGGGATGGCGATAGTGCTCGTGTCGCACGACATCAGCGCCGTTTCCGTCTACGTGGACAAGATCGCCTGCCTCAACCGCGAGCTGTTCTATCACGGCTCGAAGGAGATCGGGCCTGAGATACTGGAGGCCACGTACAAGTGCCCGGTGCAGATGATAGCCCACGGTACGGTTCCTCACCGGGTGCTGCGGGAGCACTAATGCTGGAAGCGCTGCAATACGAGTTCATGAGGAACGCGGTGGCGGCGGGGCTGCTGGCCGCCGTGGCCTGCGGCATCGTGGGCGTCTACGTGGTGGTCAAGAGGATCGTTTTCATCAGCGGCGGCATTGCCCACGCCTCCTTCGGCGGCATCGGGCTCGGGTACCTGATCGGGATAAGCCCCGTTATCGGCGCGATGTTCTTCACCCTGGCCTCGGCGCTGGGGATGGGGCTGGTCACCAGGAAAACGAAGCTGCCTGAGGATACCGCCATCGGGATACTGTGGGCGATGGGGATGGCGATGGGGATCATCTTCATCGGCCTTACGCCGGGCTACGCGCCGGACCTGTTCAGCTATCTCTTCGGCAACATCCTGACGGTGCCCTTTTCGGGGCTGATGCTGATGCTCGTCCTGGACGCCGTCATAGTCTCGATAGTAGTAGCGCTGTATCGGGAATTCCTGGCCCTCTCCTTCGACGAGGAGTTCGGCACGGTGGTGGGAGTGCCGGTCGAGACGCTGTACCTGCTCCTGCTATGCATGATCGCGCTGACGGTCGTGGTGCTGATAAGGGTGGTGGGCATTATTCTGGTCATAGCTCTGCTCACCATCCCCGCGACACTGGCGAAGCAGTTCACTCATCACCTGGGGAAGATGATGCTCCTGGCAGTAATCTTCGGCGCGCTGTTCACCTTCGGCGGTCTGTGGCTATCGTATGAATTCGATCTGGCGTCGGGGGCCACGGTCATTCTCCTCAGTGGAGCGGTGTTGCTCGCCTACCTCGGGCTCTCCAGTCTGCCCATCCAGTGGGGCAGGATATGGGCAGGGCTGCCTTGGGGGCGTCGACCGTCCTGGTAGCGACGCGTCCATTGGGGCGGGCCCTCCCCCTCTCGCGCCGGGCCGAACAGAGCTCGTGTAAGCTCCGATCTTGCCCCTTCTCTCGTCGTCGGTTAAGCTGGCCGGGAACGGCTCCCCGTGTCCTGAATCGAACGCTAGGAAGGACCAGCAAGTGGTGGAGAAGAAGACCGAGGTTCAGCTTGATCGCAAGGCCCGCCTACAGATCCCAGCCCAGCCGATGCCCAAGCAGGCGCCGGAGGTGCGCATCCATAACTGGGATGAGTCCTATTTGCCGCTGGACCTGGAGACAGCCAAGACGGAGGCGAGCCGCTGCATTCAGTGTCCGGCTGCCCCCTGCACTAAGGCCTGCCCCATACACAACGCTATTCCCGCCGCCCTGGCGCTGCTGGAGAACGGGGACGTGATCGGGGCGGCCAACAAGTTCCGGGAGACAAGCCCCATGCCGGAGATGTGCGGGCGCCTCTGCCCCCAGGAGCAGTTGTGCGAGGGGCACTGTGTGGTCTGCAAGCACGGGAGTCCGGTGGCCATCGGGCGGCTGGAGGCGTTTGTCGCTGACTACCAGCGGAAGCAGTCCGGTTTCCCGATGCCAGAGCTGCCACCCCCCACGGGCAAGAAGGTGGCGATCGTGGGAGCGGGCCCGGCGGGGTTGTACGTGGCTGAGGATATGGCCAAGAAGGGGCACGCCTGTACGGTGTTCGATGCCTGGCCCCGGCCCGGCGGCCTGCTGCTCTACGGCATCCCCAGCTTCAAGATGCATAAGGCGATCCTCGATGCGAAGGTCGATTACCTGAGGAGCCTGGGCATTGAGTTTGTCCCCAACACCGTCGTGGGCAAGGACGTCTCCGTAGACGACCTCTTCGACCGTGGTTTCCATGCCGTTTTCCTGGGGCACGGGGCCGCTAAGGAGACCGAGCTGAAGATCGCCGGTGAGGACCTGAATGGGAAGTACTCGATAGCCGGCAAGGACCTGGGGGGCATCTACTGGGCGATGGACTTCCTGGTGCGCGGCAACGTGGCCCCCGAGAAGCTGCCTGCCCACATGCGGGAGCCCTTGAAGATAGGCAACAAGGTGGCCGTCATCGGCGGCGGCGACACGGCGATGGACTGCGTACGTACCGCCGTCCGGCTGGGGTCGGAGCAGGTGACCTGCGTGTACCGTCGCACCGAGGCTGAGATGCCGGGTCGAGCGGAGGAGCGGAAGAACGCCAGGGAGGAGGGCGTGCGGTTCCACTACCTGGCGGCGCCGGTGCGCCTGCTCGGCGACGACAAGCAGCAGGTGCAGAAGCTGGAATGCCAGCGTATGGAGCTGGGGGAGCCCGACGAGAGCGGGCGACGACGGCCGGTGCCCATCCCTGACTCCGAGTTCATGGTAGACGCCGACACAGTGGTGTTCGCCATCGGCTTCGGGGTAGACAGTGTCGTGGCCGAGAGCTGCGCCGGTCTGGAGACCGACCGCTGGGGCGATATCCTGGTGGACGAGGAGACGGGAGCGTCCAATCGCCCGGGCGTCTTTGCCGGCGGTGACTGCGTGAACGGCGCCGACCTGGTGGTGACGGCGCTGGCGGGCGCCAAGCGGGCTGCGGCGGGCATCCATCGCTATCTGAGCGGAGAGCTCGGGTAGGGTTCCCTCCTCTACCTACCCTCTACACGTGGGAGGCCAGATGGACGAGCGAGAGCGGCAGGCCCGTTACTGCTTCGGCTGTGGCAGCCTGAATCCCCATGGGCTTCACCTATCGTTCCGGCTGGAGGAGGGGCGGGCCACGGCGGAGTTCACACCGCAGGCGGAGCACCAGAGCTTCCCGGGCCACATGCACGGCGGCCTGGTGACGACGATGATGGACGAGGCGATGGGCTGGGCTACCGCCGGCCAGGGGATCTGGGCGGTGACAGCCACGATGCGCGTCCGCTTCCGCGAGCCGGTGCCGCTGTTCCAGCCGGTGACGGTGACCGCCGCCATCGAGAAGGACCGTCGCAGTTGGCTGACGGTCAAGAGCGAGGTGCGATCGGCGACGGGAGGCATTCTGGCGGAGGCCGAGAGCATCTTCCTGAGGGTGTCCGGCGAGAGGCAGCGCCAGTTGGAGGAGATCTATCTCGGCTTGTGGCCCCCGGAGAACAGAGGCTAAGGCGGCTTCGATAGCACCCTCCGGCCGCGTCGTCCTCCTCCCGATACGCTGACCGATCCGAAAGCCCCCCCGCTCCGAAACCCACTGAGGGCATCTGCCCAGGGCTATCCCTGCCTAGCCCGCCATTCTGACTTGGCGTATCATGATGTTGCTCTGCCATCGCTAGGCCGGGGGCCGATCCCCGAAGCGGAAACGGCGATGACCCAGTAGTCAGAGATCGTTTGGGAGAAGGAGCTTGCTGGCCTTCCTCAGTTGGCTGACGGAGTTCTCGCTGCGCCGGGCGGCGGTGGTGGTGCTGGTGGTGATAGCGCTGTTTGCCGCCGGCCTGCTGGTGGCACGGCAGATCAAGCTGGAGCTCTTCCCCGACATCGACTATCCGGCCATGGTGGTGGCGACCACCTATCCGGGGGCCGCGCCTCAAGACGTGGTGGATGGCGTCTCTAAGCCCATCGAGAGGGCGGCATCGACGCTGCCCGGCCTGAAGCGGATGCAGACCGTCTCTTCGGAGGGGCTCTCCATAGTCCTGCTGGAGTTCGGCTACGGCACGGACATGGAGAAGCGGCAGGATGAGCTGTACGCCAGACTCCGTGACACAAGCTTCCCGGCAACGGTGGCGACGCCCCAGATCACCCTGATCAATGTCCAGATGATCCCTGTGACCGAGCTCAGTCTGGCGGGCGATCTGCCGGTGGAGGAGCTGGAGCGTATAGCGCAGGAGCAGATAGTGCCGGAGTTCACCAAGATCGACGGCGTGCTCCAGGTGGAGGTGATAGGCGGGGCGGTCCCAGAGGTGGACGTGGTGCTGGATAGCGTCAAGCTGCGGGAGATGGGGCTCTCGTCGTACAAGGTGGCGACGGCCATTGGGGCGAGCAACACCGCCATCCCCTCGGGGTTCCTGACGAGCAAGGATCAGACGGTGCCCCTGAGAACGCTCAGCAGCATCGATTCCCTGGAGGAGCTGGAGAACCTGGTGGTAGGTACCGGGCCAGCCTCTCCGGAGGGCGACGGCGCCCCCACGCCGATCCTGCTGAAGGACGTGGCTGAGGTGAGCCTGGGGCGCTCGACGACGGCGGGGGCGGCGCGAACGAACGGCCAGCCCAGCGTGGCGATCGTCGTCAGCAAGTCCGCCGAGGCCAATACCGTGCAGGTAGCCAATGGGATAAGCGATGCGGTGGAGCGGCTGCAGGAGGAGATCGGCGACGAGGCCCAGATATTGACCGTCTTCGACCAGTCCCGCCTGATAGAGCGCTCCATAGCGGGGATGCTGCGCGAAGGGGGATGGGGGGCCCTGTTCGCGGTGGTGGTGGTCTTCCTGTTCCTGCTCAGCCTCCGCAGCACCTTCATAACGGCTATATCGATACCGCTGTCGGTGGTGGTGGCGCTGCTCCTGATGTATTGGCTGGGCTTCACACTCAACGTGTTTACTCTGGGGGGGCTGACGATCGCCATCGGTCGCGTGATCGACGATAGCATCGTTGTGCTGGAGAACATCTATCGACACGTGCGCCAGGAGGGCGAGGATATCGGGAGCGCCGTGCGCTCGGCGCCGCGGGAGGTCGCGTCCGCCATCACGTCCTCGACTCTGACAACGGTGGCCGTCTTCCTGCCCCTGGGCCTGATCGGCGGGCTGACGGGCGAGCTGTTCCGTCCTTTCGGCTTCACGGTGACGTTCGCCCTGCTGGCCTCGCTGGCGGCGGCGCTGATGGTGGTGCCTGTCCTGGCGCGCTCTCTGATAGGGCGGGGGCCGGCCAAGCCGGCGGGCGATACGTGGCTGCAGCGGGGCTACACGCCGATGTTGCGCTGGTGTTTGGGGCACCGCGTTATCACTCTGGCGGTGGCGATGGCGCTGTTCGCCATAAGCCTCGTCCTGCTCCGCTCGGTGCCGGTATCGCTTCTGCCAAGGATGACGGAGAACGTGTTCGATGTGACGGTGATCGCTCCGGCGGGCTCCGACGTGGACAGCATCTTATTCGAAGCTGCGAAGGCGGAGGAGGTGCTGGCAGAGATACCGGATGTTACCATCTACGAGACGGTTGTCGGCGGCCAGACGCAGAGCCTGGTGACCCTCAGCGCTGCCCTTGCCGGCCGCGGTTTTAGCTCCGCCCGCATCTACACGCGCGTAAGGGACGGCGCCAACCTCGATCAGGTGGCAGACGATGCGCGGGAGAGGATGAAAGGCATCGCTACGAACAGCATCATAGCCGTCTCGGACATGCAGACATCCACCTTTTCCCGTCTCCAGGTGACGGCCTGGGGTGATGACGCGGAGGCCCTGGCGGAGGCGGGTCAGGAGATCCTGGCCGCGGCAGCGAAGGTGGATGGGGTAGCGAATCTGACCAGCGATGTGGCTAGAGAGAGGCCGGAGATCGCGATCGACGTGGATCCGAACAAGGCAGCCCTCTCCGGCCTGAGCGCGAACGACGTGGCGGCGCACGTGCAGAGCCTGCTGGTGGGGCAGACGGTGACGCAGATGCAACTGGAAGACGGTCGGGCGGTGGATGTCCGCCTCTCGCTGGCGGGTGAAGGGGTGGAGGATGTGGAGTCGCTGGGCCAGCTTCTTGTCGGCAGCGAGGCGGTGCCCCTGAGCTCGATAGCGGAGGTGCGGGAGATAAGCGCGCCGGCCCAGGTGAGCCGGGTGGACGGACGGCCCGCCGTCACGATCAGCGGCGACATCGTGGCCAAGGACACGGGCTCCGTGGCCAGAAAGGTGGAGGGCGATATAAACGACCTTGAACTGCCGAAGGGGGTGGAGGTCGAGGTGGGCGGCATACTGAGCCAGATCGAGGAGAGCTTCAACTCGATGTACGTCGGCATCGGCCTGGCGATAGTCCTGGTCTACATAGTGATGGTGATCTTCTTCGGGTCGCTTCTGGAGCCGTTCGTTATCCTGTTCTCGCTGCCCATGGCGACTATCGGCGCCTTCTTCGCTCTGTTCATCACCGAGCGCACTCTCAGCCTCTCAGGCATGATCGGGCTGCTGATGCTGGTGGGTATCGTCGTGACCAACGCCATCGTCCTGATGGACCTGGTGAAGCATCTGATGCAACGCGGCCTGGATACGCACGATGCCCTCATCCAGGGCGGCCGTATCAGGGTAAGGCCGATCCTGATGACGGCGCTGGCGACGATGCTGGCGCTGGTACCGCTGGCCATGGGGCTGCACCAGGGCGCTATCATCGCGGCGGAGCTGGCCACGGTAGTCATAGGCGGACTGTTTACCTCCACGTTCCTCACTCTGGTGGTGGTGCCGGTGGTGTATAGCCTCCTCCAAGACCTGCGACGGGGCCCGTCAGCCCGCCGGCCGGTGAAGGTAAGGGCGAAGCCCCCCGCCGAGGAAGAGGGGGAGACGTCCGCCCCCCGGTTCCAGCGCCTGCGCCGAACTCCGAAAGAGAAGGAGTAGCATGACGGCGGCCAGGATCATCCTCTACACCGGCAAGGGCGGCGTGGGAAAGACGACGGTGGCCGCCGCCACTGCCCTGCGGTCGGCGGAGATGGGCCATCGCACGGTGGTGATGAGCACCGACAGCGCCCACAGCCTGGCCGACGCCTTCGAGACGCCGCTGGGCCCGGAGCCGACAGCCGTAGCCGATAGGCTCTGGGCGCAGGAGAGCGACATCTATTTCAACGTCAAGATGTGGTGGGGCATCGTCCAGGAGTGGCTCACGGCGCTCCTCATATGGCAGGGCATGCAGGAGTTGGAGGCGGAGGAGATAGCGGTGCTGCCGGGGATGGAGGAGCTGGCGAACCTGTTCTGGGTAACACAGCATTGTGAGAGCGGCGACTTCGATGTGGTCATCGTGGACTGCGCGCCCACCGGCCAGACGCTGAGCCTCCTCGCCTTCCCTGAGTCGGCGCGCTGGTGGGTAGACAAGGTGCTGCCGGTGGAGCGGCGGGTCGCCCAGCTGGCGGGACCCGTCGTGCGCGGCCTCACCGGCATGCCGGTGCCGGGCAAGAAGGTGTTCGACGCCGGCGAGGAGCTGCTGAAGCGGCTGGCCCACCTTCACGACCTGCTGCTGGACCCTGAGGTGGCTACGGTGCGGCTGGTGGTGAACCCGGAGAAGATGGTGATAAAGGAGGCCCAGCGGAGCTTCACCTATTTGAATCTGTACGGCTACGTGACCGACGCCGTGGTCTGCAACCGCCTGCTGCCCCGCGAGGCGGCCGGCAGCTTCTTCTCGGGCTGGCGGACGGCGCAGCGGCGATACCGGCGACAGATAAGGGAGGCGTTCTCGCCCCTGCCGGTGCTGACGGCGCCGCTGCTGGAGAGGGAGGCGGTGGGGCTGGAGCGGCTGAGCGAGATGGGGGACTATCTCTTCGGCAAGGAAGACCCCAGCCGCGTGTTCTATCCCGCGGTGGCGCAGGAGGTGCGCTCCCACGACGGCGGCTACGTGCTGAGCCTGGCGACGCCGTTCGTCGGCAAGGGGGAGATAGCGCTGGCACAGCGGGGGGACGAGATGACGGTGCGGGCGGGCGCCTACAAGCGCCAGATAATGCTGCCGCGGGTGCTGATAGGGCGGAG
>CAZSRY010000055.1:1699-10227 GCA_964609475.1 uncultured Dehalococcoidia bacterium | reverse complement strand
TCGCCCGCAACCAGGTGACGGTGGTGAGCGGCCTCGCCCGCGGCATCGACGCCATAGCCCACCGCGCGGCCCTCAGCGCCGGCGGCCGGACGATAGCGGTCATGGCCTGCGGACTGGACATGGTCTACCCTCCCGAGCACGTGAAGCTGGCCCAGGAGATAATTGAGCGCGGCGCCCTTGTCTCCGACTACCCCCTGGGCATCCAGCCCCGCGGCGAGTACTTCCCGCGCCGCAACCGCATCATGAGCGGGATCAGCCTCGGCGTGCTGGTGGTCGAGGGCGATGTCAAGAGCGGCGCCATGATCACCGCCCGCCTGGCCCTCGATCAGGACAGGGAGGTCTTCGCCATCCCCGGCAGCATCTATGCGCCGACGTTCAGGGGCACCAACAAGCTCATCCAGGACGGCGAGGCGAAGCTGGTGAGCAAGGTAGAGGACGTTCTGGAAGAGCTGAACCTGACGATGGTAGCCCAGCAGATAGAGATGAAGGAGCTCGTCCCCGCCGACGAGACGGAGGCCCTGCTGCTGCGGCATCTGTCCTCACAGCCGATACATATTGATGAGGTGCGGCGAGAGTCCGGCCTGCCGATCTCCACCGTCAGCAGCACCCTGGCGATGCTGGAGCTGAAGGGCATGATACGTCAGGTGGGACGGATGAACTATGTGCGCGTTCGGGAAGCGGGCCCGGCCTACGGGTGAGCCTGACTGGCTATCCGGCGGTGACAATACGGTACGAATACGATCTGCGGGTTGAAACCCGCGCTTCCGAGTATGGAAAAGCGTGCTGCGGACTTCAGTCCGCAGGGTAGAAAAACAAACTCGGCAGTCTCGAATCGGCTACCATGAATCGATGCCCTAACAGGCAACAATAGGCGATGGCAAAGAAGAACAAACGCAACCTAGTTATCGTAGAATCGCCGGCCAAGGCGCGCACCCTGGCCGGCCTTCTGGGCGCCGGCTACGAGGTAGAGGCGTCGATCGGCCACGTCCGCGACCTGCCCAAATCCAAGCTGGGGGTCGACATCGACGGCGGCTTCCTTCCTCACTACCTGATCCCCAAAGAAAAGGGGCGGGTCGTACGTCAGCTAAAGCAGGCAGCCAAGGGTGTCGATACGGTCTACCTGGCCACAGACCCCGACCGCGAGGGCGAGGCGATCGCCTGGCATGTCATCCAGGCGGCAGGGCTGGAGGAGTTGCCCCACCAGCGCGTCGTCTTCCATGAGGTGACCAAGGACGCCGTTCTGAAAGCCTTCCGCAACCCCCGCGACATCGACTGGCGGCTCGTGGACGCCCAGCAGGCGCGCCGCATCCTCGACCGCCTGGTCGGCTATCAGATAAGTCCCCTGCTCTGGAAGAAGATACGAAGGGGGCTCTCAGCGGGCCGCGTACAGTCGGTTGCCCTGCGCATGGTCGTGGAGCGGGAGCGGGAGATCGAAGGCTTCCTGCCCAAGGAGTACTGGACCATCGACGCCATGCTGGCGAAGGCGCCCGGCGACGGCGCATCGGACGGCGAGGCGTTTGCAGCGCGATTGGCCGCACTCGCCGGAAAGCGCCAGAAGCTGGAGATCGGCAGCGAGCGGGAGGCCAAGCGACTGCTGGAGCGCCTGCGCTCCGCCCCGTTCGTCGTGGCGAAGGTCAATCATAAGGAGCAGCGACGGCGTCCGCCGCCGCCGTTCACCACCAGCAGCCTTCAGCAGGAGGCATCGCGGCGCCTCGGCTTCTCGGCCAAGCGCACCATGGTGGTGGCACAGCAGCTCTACGAGGGCCTCCCCCTCCCCGGCGCGGGCGAGGTGGGCCTGATCACCTACATGCGGACCGACTCCACCCACGTCGCCGAGTCGGCCCTGAGCGAGGCCCGGGCCTACATAGCAGAGAAGTTCGGGGCAGACCTCGTTCCGCCCTCGCCGCGGGTCTACAGGAAGAAGGCCAAGGGCGCCCAGGAGGCGCACGAGGCGATCCGCCCCACGTCCGCCTGGCGGGAGCCGCAGGCCCTGCGCAGCGCCCTCAAACGCGACCAGCTCAGGCTATACAGCCTTATCTGGCAACGCATGGTCGCCAGCCAGATGAAGGACGCTGTCTACGACGTGACTGCGGTGGAGATCGAGGCCAGGCCGGAGGACGACCGATATCTGTTCCGCGCCAGCGAAAGCGCCCTCCGCTTCCGCGGCTACCGGCTGCTCTACCAGGAGTACAAAGAGGAAGGCGAGGACGGGGAGGAGAAGCGCGCGCTGCCGGAGCTGGCAGAGGGCGAGGAACTGCGCCTCCTCGATCTGCTGCCCGAGCAGCACTTCACAGAGCCGCCGCCTCGCTTCACGGAGGCGACCCTGGTCAAGGCGATGGAGGAGAACGGCATCGGGCGGCCCAGCACCTACGCCCCCATCCTCTCCACCATCCAGGACCGCGGCTACGTGGAGAGGGACGGCCGCCATCTCAAGCCCCAGGAGCTGGGATACGTGGTGAACGATCTCCTTACCAGCTACTTCCCCGATGTCATGGGCATCGGCTTTACGGCAGAGATGGAGGAGGAGCTGGACGAGATCGCCCGCGGCCAGCGGTCGTGGCAGCCGGTTGTGCAGGGGTTCTACGAGCCCCTCAAGGCCGCCCTCGATGTGGCCGCCGAGGCACCGCGGGTGGAGGAGGAGACGGACGAACTCTGCGAGAAGTGCGGCCGGCCGATGGTGGTGCGCTGGGGTCGCTTCGGGAGATTCCTGGCCTGCAGCGGCTTCCCGGAGTGCCGCCAGAGCAAGCCCCTGCCCAACGGAGAGCAAGAGCTCCAGCCCACAGACGAGAAGTGCGACCTCTGCGGCGCGCCCATGGTCATCCGGCAGGGACGCTACGGCCGTTTTCTGGCCTGCTCCAACTACCCGACCTGCCGCGGCTCGCGGCGCCTGCTGACCAAGGTGGGCGTGGCCTGCCCCGAGTGTGGCGGCGACGTCGTGGCCAGGAGGACCCGCCGCGGACGGTCCTTCTACGGCTGCTCGAACTACCCCAAGTGTCGATTCACCAGTTGGTCGCGCCCGCTGCCGGAGCCCTGTCCCAAGTGCGAGGGCCTCCTGGTGGCGCAATCGAACGGCAGGGCAAGGTGCCTGAAGTGCTCCTGGCGGGGCACCGCCGCCACCAGGACGCCGGTGGAGGCCTCAGCCTGAGATAACATGAGCAGGACCGCTACCGCAGAGAGCAGGGAAGCCCACAAGTCCTCCGCCGAGGCGCTCCTTGAGCAGTACCTGCGCATGCTCCAGGCCGAGCGAAACCGCTCCGCCTACACCCTGCGCAACTACGCCAGCGACCTGCACGCCTACTTCGCCTTCCTGGCGAACGATGCAAAGGTCGACGTCCTGGCCAGCGACCGCCACACCGTGCGGGCCTATCTGGCCAGCCTGATGGAGTCGGGCGTGGCGCCGGCCAGCATCAGCCGAAAGCTGAGCACACTGCGGTCATTCTACCGTTACCTTGAGCAGACGGGGCACGTCAGCGACAACCCCTGCCGGGGGGTGCACGGCCCCGGACGCCCGCGCCGTCTGCCGGGCTTCCTGAGCGAGGAGGAGGTGTCGGCCCTGGTGACGGCGCCGGAGCCCGACAAGCCTCAGGGGATGCGAAACAGGGCCCTGCTGGAGCTGCTCTACGCCGCCGGCGCGCGGGTCAGCGAGGTAGCCAATCTGAACACCGCCGATCTGGAGCTAGCGGGCGCCGGTGGGGCGCTGCGCGTTCGCGGCAAAGGCAACCGGCAGCGGATGGTGCTGATAGGAAAGCCCGCCGCCCGCGCCCTCAGGCGCTACCTGCGCGAGGGTCGGCCCCGCCTGTCCAAGGGCGCCGAGGAGGCCCTCTTCCTCAATCGGGACGGCGAGAGGCTGTCGGTGCGGGCGGTGCAGGCGATCGTCCACAAGTGCGCCCTGGCCTGCGGCCTGGACAGGCGCGCCTATCCCCACCTGCTCCGTCACACCTTCGCCACCCACATGCTGGACGGCGGCGCCGACCTGCGAGTCGTGCAGGAGCTGATGGGCCATGCCAGCGCCAACACCACCCAGATATACCTGCACGTGACGGAGGAGCGTCAGCGCCAGGTGTACGAAGGCGCCTGGGACGCCATGGCGAAAAGCTATCAACAAATCCTCGAAAAGAGAGCTCGACGCAGGCCGAGGCCGACGAAGGGGAAGGAGAGGCCGACCAATGAGGATACTGCTGATCAACGGCCCTAATCTGAACACGCTGGGCGAGCGCGAACCGGAGGTCTACGGCGGCCTGAGCCTGGCGGACATCGAGGCACAAGTGAGGGAGAAGGCAGCGGCCCTCAACGTTGAATTGAGCACCTTCCAGTCCAATCACGAGGGCGCGATCATAGACTTCATCCAGGCGGAGTCGTCCGGCGCCGCCGGCATCATAATCAATCCCGGCGCCCTCACCCACTACAGCCTCTCCCTGCGCGACGCCCTGGCCGCCAGCGGGCTGCCGGCCATCGAGGTGCACATCTCCAACATCTACGGCCGCGAATCGTTTCGTCGCCACTCGGTCACCGCCGACGTCTGCCGTGGGGTCGTCGCCGGCCTGGGCTGGCGCGGCTACCTGGCGGCGCTCCGATCGCTGATCGAGATGCTGAGGGAACGACCCGGCGAACAATAGGCAACAGCCAAACGGACAGGCGGGTGGCAACAGTGACGGCGGGACGGGTAGCCAGGCTGCGCGAAAAGCTGGAGGCAGGGGGCCTCGACGCCCTCCTCGTCTCACAGCCCCAGAACCGGCGCTACCTATCGGGATTCACCGGCTCGGCGGGCTACCTGCTCATCACGCCCAGGGAGACGATCATTGCCACCGACTCCCGCTACTTCGAGCAGTCGTCGCGGCAGGCGCTCGGTTTCCGCCTCTACCCCATCGCCACGCCGTCCCTGGAGACGTGGCTGCCCGGCCTCCTGGCGGGACTGGGCGGCAAGAGGGTAGCCGTCGAGGCCGCCGACCTGCCCTACGCCACCTATGGGCAGATCGCCAAGATCGTGCGCGACCTGCCGGAAGGAGACCGGCCGCGGCTGGTGGCGACGACCGGCCTCGTGGAGCGGCTCAGAGCGATCAAGGAGCCGGAGGAGATCGCAGCCATCCAGGCGGCCGTCGACCTGGGCGACGCCGCCCTCAGCCACCTGACGGAGCGCCTGGAGGCGGGCTGGACCGAGAAGCAGGCGGCCTGGGAGATCGAGAAATACATGCGCGAGCACGGCGGCGAGGCCGTAGCCTTCGAGACGATCGTCGCCGGCGGACCCTGGAGCGCCCAGCCCCACGCCTACCCGCGCGACCGTGGGCTCGAGGCAGGCGAGCCGATCATTATCGACCTGGGCGTGCGCCTCGACGGCTACTGCTCCGACCTGACGCGCACCGTCTTCCTGGGGGAGCCGGACGAGCAGTTCCGGCGGCTGTATGATATTGTATTGGGGGCGCAGCTTGCCGCCGAGGAGCTGATAGAGGCGGGCATGACCGGCGAGCAGGCGCATCTCCTGGCGCAGCGCTTCATCGCCGAGGCCGGCTACGGCGAGAGCTTCGGGCACGGCCTGGGGCACGGCGTGGGCCTGGAGGTGCACGAGGCGCCTCGCCTGGGCCGCGACTCCCAGGACGTGCTGGCCGACGGCATGGTGATGACCATCGAGCCGGGCATATACATCACAGGATGGGGCGGCGTCCGCATCGAGGACCTGGCCGTCATGGAGAACGGCCGCCTGCGGGTGCTCACGCGGTCGCCCAAGGCTGAGCAAGCAAAGGTGTGATCGATGATAGAGACCGGTGATCTGAAGAAGGGCATTACGCTGGAGATAGACGGCACCCTGTATCAAGTGCTCGACTATCAGCACATCAAGATGGGCCGCGGCTCCGCCCAGGTGCGCCTCAAGCTGCGCGACGTCCGCGGCGGCCACACCATCGAGCGCACGGTGCAGGCGGGCGAGCGGTTCACCCGCGCCCGCGTCGAGCGGCAGACGGCGCAGTACCTCTACGCCGAGGGCGACCTCCATCACTTCATGAACACCGATACCTACGACCAGCTCATCATCAACAGCGAGCGCCTCGGCGACGCCCTCAACTATCTGCGGGAGAACGCCACCTGCGACATCCTCACCTACGGCGACGAGGCGATCGGCGTCGAGCTGCCGGCGGCCGTGGAGCTTGCGGTGGCCGAGACGGACCCCTGGGTGAAGGGCGACACCGCCCAGGGCGGCACCAAGCCCGCCCGCCTGGAGACGGGCCTCATGGTGCAGGTGCCCCTGTTCGTCAACACCGGTGACATGCTCAAGATCGACACCCGTAGCGGCGAGTACCTGGAGCGCGCCTCCACCTGACCTCTGCCTCCGATATGCAGGTCTACTCCGTAAGCCACGTCACCTCCTACCTGCGGGAGCTCCTGGAGTCGGACGCCCACCTGGCCGACCTCTGGATAAGCGGCGAGGTCTCCAACCTGACGCGCTCCGCCGCCGGCCACCTCTACTTCACCCTCAAGGACGGCGAGTCCCAGCTTCGCTGCGTCTTCTTCCGCGGCGCCTCCCTTCAGGGCGACCTGGCCTCGCTGGTGGAGAGCGGCGCCCAGGTCGTCGCCCACGGGCGCATCTCCTTGTATGAAGTCCGCGGCGATCTGCAGTTTTATGTCGACTTCGTCCAGCCCGAGGGGATCGGCATCCTGGCCATGGAGTTCGAGCGCCTCAAGGCGCGGCTGGAGGAGGAGGGCCTGTTCGAGGAGTCGCGCAAGAGGCCGCTGCCCGCATTCCCCGAGCGCATCGGCGTCGTGACCTCGCCCACGGGCGCCGTCTTCCACGACATCTGCTCCGTCCTGGAGCGGCGCTGGCCCCTGGTCGAGGTGCTCCTAGCCCCGACCGCCGTCCAGGGCGTGGAGGCGGTGCCGGGCATCGTCGCCGCCGTCGCCGCCCTCAACGACGAGCCGGACATGGACGTCATCATCGTCGCCCGCGGCGGCGGCTCTCTCGAAGAGCTCTGGGCCTTCAACGAGGAGCCCGTGGCGCGGGCCATCTACGCCAGCCGCGTCCCTGTGGTGTCGGCGGTGGGCCACGAGACCGACTACACCATCGCCGACTACGTGGCCGACCTGCGCGCCCCGACCCCCTCAGCGGCGGCGGAGCTGGTGGCCCCCGACCGGCTTGAGGTGTCGGTGCGACTGGGCGTCCAGGCGGCATCCCTGGCCTCGGCGATCAAGTCTGAGATCGAAGGGAGCGAAACGCGGGTGCGCGCCGCCCTGGGACGGATGGAGCGCCGCCTGCCCGATGTTGACCGTGAGCGGCAAAGGGTGGACGATATGCTGCGGACGGCAACCGCGGCCCTCGATTCAACGCTGAGAGGGGCCCGGGAGGGGATCGGCGGCTTCCTGGTGCAGCTCCGCTCCCTGCACCCTCAGGCCACGCTGAAGAGAGGGTATGCCGTGGTGCAGCGCGACGGACAGGTCGTGAGAAGCGTCAGCGACGTCAGGACGGGCGACCGGCTGGGCATCCGCGTCAGCGACGGCGCCTTTCCGGCGCGGGTGGAGGGGGCCCGCCTGTCCGGCAGGCAGGCCCGTCGCAAGAGGGCGGCCAAACCGGGCAAAGCAAAGGCCGTACAGCCGGCCCTGTTCCCCGACTGACAGCCATAGGTGGAGGGGCTATGGGAGCGACCAAGCGCAAGGAGGGCTTCGAGGAGCTGTTTCGCCGCCTCGATGAGACGGTGACCAAGCTCGAGGAGGGCGGCCTCACCCTGGAGCAGTCGCTGGCCCTCTACGAGGAGGGCATGTCGCTGGCCCAGCGCTGCCAGGAGATGCTGGACGCCGCGGAGCTGAAGGTCAGCCAGCTCAAGGAGAAGTTCACTGCCTACGCCGTCCCCGAGGGATTGGATAGCGAAGCCGATGCTGAGGGCTGACCTCCACATCCACACCAACCGCTCGCCGGACAGCATCATCACGCCCGAGAAGCTGGTGGAGCGCTGCCTCCAACGGGGCATCGACTGCGTCGCCGTCGCCGAGCACAACAACATCGAGGGGGCGCTGGCCGTGCAGGGCATCGCTTCCTTCAAGGTGATAATCGCCGAAGAGGTCAAGACGAGCGAGGGCGAGCTGATGGGGCTCTTCCTGAGGGAACCCATATCGCCGGGCCTGTCGCCGGAGGAGACGGTGAGGCGGATCAAGGAGCAGGACGGCCTGGTGTGCCTGCCCCACCCGTTCGACAGGCTGCGGCGGGAGCCCCTGCGACGCGCCGCCCGCGAGCGCATCCTGCCGGAGCTCGACATCATCGAGGCGTTCAACTCCCGCACCACCTTTGCCGCCGACAACGCCCGCGCCCGTCGTCTCGCCGAAGAGCTCGGCTTGCCAATGAGCGCCGGCAGCGACGCTCACTCTCCCGGCGAGATAGGCAACGCCTACGTGGAGATGCCCGATTTCGAGACGCCGCAGCAGTTCCTGGAAGCGCTGCGTCAGGGCAAGATCACAGGCCGCAGGAGCATCCCTCTGGTGCATTTCGTCAGCACCTGGGCAAAGCTCCGTCGTCGTTTCGGAAGGCAAGGAGGGCCCTGAGGAGCCGTCCC
>CAZSRY010000055.1:0-1599 GCA_964609475.1 uncultured Dehalococcoidia bacterium | reverse complement strand
GAGAACCGGCGTATTGTAACGCTGGCATAGCACTGATATAATGACGCCGCCATGAACGATAACGACCTGCCCCGGGAGGGTGAGCTCCTTCTCTGCGAGCACTGCGGCGCCCCTTACGACCCAAAGGATGAGGTCTGCCGTAAGTGCGGGAGGACCCTGCCCGACTCCCAGGTGCCGGCCGTGCGCCGAGACTACCAGCCGACACTCTGGCGACCGGCGGTCCCCGTCGTCGTCGTCGGGGCTGCCGCCATAGCCGCAGGGACGCTGGCGGAGATCATCCTCAGGCGCATCATAAAGCGCATCTTCAGGCCCAGCTCCCTCCTGCCGGCGCGCCGAGACAGCGCCAAGAAGCCTGCTAAGGTCTTGGAGCCGGAAGAAGAGGACATGGAGCCGGAAGCCCACATCGAGAGCGAGACCTTCGTCCTGAGGCGGATAAGGCTGCGGCGCCGGCGCGGATCAGACTGAGCCCAGTCTTCAAACGTACAATGAGGGGGGCGCGCCGAGGGGCGGCGCCCTTCCCGCCAAGGGAGACGGACGTTGGCCAACGTAGTGCTGGTGGTGGACATGCTTCGTGGTTTCCTCGAGGAGGGTCATCCCCTCTACTGCGGTGAAGGCGCCCGCAGCATAATCCCCAATGTGCGCCGCCTCTTAGAGAAAGAACGAGGACACGGCTCCCACCTGATATTCCTCACCGACAACCACGACCCCGATGACAAGGAGTTCGAGATGTTCCCGCGTCACTGCGTCCGCGGCACGGCAGAGGCGGAGGTCATCCCCGAACTGGCGGACCTGGCAACCGAGATAATCCCCAAGACCCGTTACAGCGGGTTCTACGACACGCCGCTGGAGGAGCGGCTTCTAGAGCTGGCGCCCGCCAAGATCGTTGTCTGCGGCGTATGCACCGACATCTGCGTAATGCACACCGTCGCCGACGCCCGCAATCGTGACTACGCGGTGGAGGTGCCGGCCGACTGCGTCGCCTCCTTCGACGAAGAGGCCCATCGCTTCGCCCTGAAGCACATGGACAGTGTCCTGGGCGCCAAGATAGTGTAGGGCGGCCCATCAGAGGAACACAGCGCTCTGCAAGGAAGCAGAAGTGAAGAACAGCGACCTCTCCATATCCTCATCTGTCCTGAACGGCGACACCGCCGACGTCTACTTCCTGCGCACCCGCGAGGTGATGGAGCGGGCGGGCATCAATCCCAGCGCCACGATGGAGCTTTTCCCGGCCCGAGACGGCCTCCTCTGCGGCATGCGAGAGGTGATCTCGCTGCTGAAGAAGGCCCTCCCGGAGGGCTCCGAGGTCTGGGGCCTGGAGGAAGGCCAGCCCTTCGCCCGCAAAGAGGTTGTCCTGCGCATCACCGCGCCCTATCTCTCCTACGGCATCTATGAGACGGCTATGGCGGGCTTCCTGAGCCAGGAGAGCGGCTGGGCCACCGCCGCCCGCGAGTGTGTGGAGGCGGCCCAGGGGATACCGGTGATAAGCTTCGGCGCCCGTCACGTGCACCCCAACGTGGCGGCCGTCATGGACTACGCCGCCGTCATCGGGGGCTGCGTCTCCTGCTCGTCGGTGGAAGGGGCACGGCTGGCCGGCATCGA
>CAZSRY010000054.1:0-10344 GCA_964609475.1 uncultured Dehalococcoidia bacterium | reverse complement strand
CCAGTTGAGCGCCTCCGATGGCGGCGGCGATCTCGGTCATGCGGAAGTTGTAGCCGAGCCTGTCCGCCTGGTAGCGGGCGGTCTGGCCGTGGTCGCGGATCTGCCGCGCCCTCTCCGCGATCTGGGGGTCGTTGGTGGTGATCATGCCGCCCTCGGCGGTGGTGATGTTCTTGGTGGGATAGAAGGAGAAGCAGCCTGTGCCGAAGCTCCCCACCTTCTGCTCTCCGATGGCGGCCCCGTGCGCCTGACAGGCGTCCTCGATGACCGCCAGGCGGTAGCGCCGGGCCAGCCTCATTATCGCCTCCATGTCGCAGGGGTGGCCGAAGAGGTGAACGGGCAGGATCGCCTTGGTGCGCGGGGTGATCCTGGCCTCGATGAGCGCCGGGTCGATGTTGAAATCGGCCTCACTCACGTCGACGAAGACGGGCCGGGCGCCGGTGAACAGGACGGCGTTGGCGGTGGCGATGAAGGTGAACGGTGAGGTGATCACCTCGTCGTCGGGGCCGACGCCGTGGGCGAGGAGCGCCACCATGAGCGCCGCCGTCCCTGATGAGGTCGCCACGGCCTCCCGCACGCCGCACATCTCGGCGAAGGCCTCCTCGAATTGGCGCACGCGGGGCCCCTGGGCCAGTTGCGCCGATTCCAGGGCCGCCAGGACGGCCTCTTTCTCTTCCTCGCCCAGGAGGGGCCGCGAGATAGGGATTACTCTCATTTGCTCCTCAGGGCGGGGAGATTGAAGGTGGCTTCGCAGGCGGAACAGCGCCACTGGTCGGGAGAGGCCCCTTCGCCCGCTTGCAGGGGCCTGCCGCAGCGGCAGACGTATCCCGTCAGGCTGGCGGGGCTGCCCTTGACCAGGCCGTGGTCGGGCACGTCGTGGGTTACGAGCGCCCCCGCCGCTACCATCGCCCAGCGGCCGATGGTGACGCCGGGCAGGATCACTGAGCCGGCTCCGATGGACGCCCCGTGGCGAACCAGGGTCGGCTCCGGCTGCCAGTCGTCGTCGCTGAGCAGGCGGCCCTGCGGCGTGATCGAGCGCGGGCGGCGGTCGTTGGTGAAGGAGACGTGCGGCCCGATGAAGACGCCGTCCTCTATGACCACGCCCCGATAGAGGGAGGCGTGGTTCTGGATCTTCACGTTGTCGCCCACCACGACGTCGCGGTCGATGTAGACGCCCTTGCCGATGTTGCAGTTGGCGCCCAGCACGGCCCCCTCGCGGACCTGGGCCTCGTTCCAGACGTTGGTGTCGGGGCCGATCCTGGCCTGGGGCGATACCTCGGCGGAAGGATGGATCATTCTTCCAGAGCCCTCACGATCTTCTCCGCGGCGTGACCGTCGCCGAACAGGAGAGGCCGCTCTCCCTGCGGCGGGGGACGGCCGGCGGCGGCAACGATGCGTTCAGGGTCGCTGCCGGCCAGTACGTTCCAGCCGCACTGCACCGTTTCCGGCCACTCCGTCTCTTCCCTCAGGGTAACGCAGGGGACTCCCAGGAAAAAGGCCTCCTTCTGCACACCGCCGGAGTCGGTGAGTATGCAGCGGGCGTGCTTCTCCAGGAGCAGCATGTCGCGGTATCCCAGGGGCTCCATGAGTCGAACCTGAGGCGCCGCCGAGAGGCCCGCCTCTGTCATCGCCTTGCGGGTGCGGGGGTGAACGGGAAAGGCGACAGGCTCTGCCAGCTCCCCCAGCGCCCGCAGGATGGCGCCGAGACGCTTCGGATCGTCGGTGTTGGCCGCCCGGTGCACGGTGGCCAGGACGTATTGTCTCGGGCTGAACTCCCCCAGGGCGTCGGGATCGGCGCGGTCGTCAGGGAGGTGATAGAGCAGGGAGTCGTACATCACGTCGCCCACCAGGTGGACGCCGGCGGTGATCCCCTCGCGCGCCAGGTTCTCGACGGCGGTGGTGGTGGGACAGAACAGCAGGTCGGCGCAATGGTCGGTGAGGACGCGGTTGATCTCCTCCGGCATGCGCCGGTCGTAGCTGCGCAGCCCCGCCTCGACGTGGGCCAGGGGGATGTGGAGCTTGGCGGCGGCCAGCGCCCCGGCCAGGGTGGAGTTGGTGTCGCCGTAGACCAGGACTCGGTCCGGCCGCTCCTGGAGGAGGACGTTCTCCAGTCCCTCCAGCATCTGGGCCGTCTGCCTGCCGTGGCCGGCGGAGCCCACGCCCAGGTGATGGTCGGGGGATGGCAGGCCTGCCTGGGCGAAGAAGATGTCGGATAGCTGCTCGTCGTAGTGCTGGCCGGTGTGAACCAGCACCTCTTGGTGGACCTGCCCGTCCGGCAGGCGGGCCTTGCGCAGCTGGCGACTCACCATAGCCGCCTTTATGAACTGGGGCCGCGCTCCCACCACAGAGACGATCTTCACAGCAGAAACCCTAGTTCTGGCTATCGGTAGAGGTAGGAGCGGGGGACGGGCGCGGGCCTGCCCCTCCGGCGGACAGGTCGAGGCGGGCCAGATCGTGGAGCTGTTCGGCTACTACCTCGGGGGTTCGCGGCAGGCCCAGCTCCATCTCGGCTATGCGCCGCAACAGCTCTTCGGCGGGACAGGGAGAGGGGCCGTCGGCCAGAAACACCTTGGGGTGTGAGGTAGGTGTCAGGTGTTCGCCCTCGCCCAGCAGGTCGTCGCGGATCTTCTCGCCCGGCCTCAGACCGGTGAACACGATCTCCATGTCGCGGCCGGGCTCGAGGCCCTTGGAGCGGATCATGCGCTCGGCCAGGTCGGCGATCTTGATCTCGTCGCCCACATCCAGCACGAAGATGTTGCCCGCCTGGGTCAGCACTGCGACCTGGATTATGAGGCTGGCCACCTCGTGCACGGTGAGGAAGTAGCGGGCTACCTCGGGGTGGGTCACCGAGACGGGCCCGCCCTTCTGGATCTGACGCCAGAAGGTGCTCACCACGCCGCCGCGGCTGTCGATGACGTTGGCCAGGCGGACGGCGGCGAAGGCTGTTTGCCCGTCGCCCAGCGATCGCACCATCAGCTCGCCGATCCGCTTGGTGGCGCCCATGACGCTGGAGGGGTTCATGGCGGCATGGCTGGATAGGAAGATGACCTTTCTCGTGCCCACCTGCTGGGCCGCCTGGAACACGTTCAATGTCCCCACTACGTTGACCAGGAAGCCCTGGTCCGGGTTCTCCTCCAGCAGGGGGACGTGCTTGTAGGCCGCGGAGTGGAAGACCACGTGGGGTCGGGCCGTCTCGAAGGCCTGGAAGACCTTGTTCCTGTCGCTCAGGCTGCCCATCCAGGGCTTTATCTGGCAGTCCTCGGAGCGTTGGCTGAGCTCCACCCGCAGCTCGTGGAGTCCGCCCTCGTTGGCATCCAGCAGATGCAGGCTTGCCGGCCCGAAGGCGAGCAGTCGGCGCGCCAGCTCTGACCCGATGGAACCGGCCGCGCCGGTGATCAGCACCGACCGACCCTGGATGAGCTCTCTGCAGCCATCCTGGTCGATATCTACCTCCTCGCGCTCGATGAGGTCATCGGTGGTCACCTCCCGCATCTCGCCGGGCTTGGCCCTGCCACTCACGATCTCTTCCAGCCCGGGAACGATGCGCACGGGTACGTGGGTCGACTCGCAGAGGGTGAGCAGCTCATGGATGCTGGCCCCTGTGGCTGAGGGGATGGCGAGGGCTACCAGATCGACGCCGTGCTTCTGCACCAGGGAGGGGATATCGTAGCGGTTGCCCATCACGGGGACGCTGTGGATGCGAACGCCCTTCTTTCGCGGGTCGTCGTCGATGAAGCAGAAGGGGCGGTACCGCCACTGGCGGTTCTGGAGTAGCTCCCTTGCCAGAAGCTGGCCGGTGCTGCCGGCGCCGACGATGATCACCCGTTTGGCAGGCTTTTGTCCCCAGCCCCACAGGGGCGAGACGGTGCCCGATACGAGGCGGGGCGACAGCTTGAACAGCCCCATGAACAGAAGGATGAGGGCACCGCTGATGAAGTTCACGCTCAGGGGAATGGGACGGTGCTCCAGCATGGCGTTGATGCCAAAGGCCAGGAGCGTCACCAGGCTTACCGACAGGCCGAGGTAGAAGGCGTCCATGACGCTGCCGTACTGCCAGGCCGTCCGGTAGACGCCGAATACCAGGTTGCCGAGGAGATAGGCGAGGGCGATGATGGGCACCCCCCAGGAGAACCAGTGCCAGGACTCCCTGGGGACGTTGCCGTCGAAGCGGAGGGCCAGGCCCACCGCGTAGCTTCCCATGACGATGAGGAAGTCTATAGCGAGAAACGGCAGGGCGCGGATGAACAGGTCAAGCGGGCTCCCACGACGCATCTTCATCTAGCCGATCCCTCCCTCGTCCGCTAGGGGGACGCAGCGCAGGCTAGCTGTCAACGGGCCCCTTCTTTCCGCAGCACTATGCACAAGGTTCGGATCAGGATGGCTATGTCCCGCGAGAAGGGGTGATGGTCTACGTAGTCCAAATCGTAAGCCATCATCTGGGAGTACGTCAAATCGGAGCGGCCGTTGACCTGGGCCAGGCCGGTGATACCGGGTTTGACGTCGTGGCGGCGGTGGAACTCCGGCCTGTACTGCTCGACCAGGTACGGTTCGTCGGGGCGCGGCCCTACCAGGCGCATGTCGCCATTCGCCACGTTCAGAAGCTGGGGCAGCTCGTCGAGGCTGCTGTTTCGCAGTATGCGGCCCAGTCGCGTTACCCGCCGATCGGGCCAGATGGAGTGGAAAACGAACGTCGAGAAGTCGTTGACCCGCTGCGGCGGCGCCGGGACTTGGTGAGCGTTGGCCGTCATGGTGCGGAACTTGTACATGGTGAACGGCTTGCCCCGCTGGCCGATGCGCTCCTGTTTGAAGAGGGTCGGCCCCGGCGAGTCCAGCTTAATGAGCACTGCTATGAGGGCCATCAGCGGGCCGAGGATGGCCAGCCCGAAAGCGGCCGCAATGCGGTCGAAGAGCTCTATGGGCGAGAATGAAGGTTTAGTGTCGGTGCTTGACAATGATCTCCTCCACTGCCTCGCTTACTCGTACGACGTCGGCGTCCGTCATGCGGGTGAAGAGGGGCAGCGACAGCAGCCCGGCAAAGACCCTGTCAGTATTGGGGAAGTCCCCCTGTCTGAACCCGAACGTCTGCTGATAGTAGGGATGATGGTGAATGGGTATGAAGTGCACTGAGGTGCCGATGCCCCGCTCCTTCAGCCCCTCGATGAGCTGGTCGCGGCCGATGGTCAGCCGTTCCTCGTCCAGCCACAGGGGGTAGAGGTGCCAGGCGTGACGCACCTCTTCCCGCGCTTTGGGCAGGCCGAGCTCGGGCAGGGGGCCGAGGCGACGGTTGTACTCGGCGACGATCTGCGCCCTTCTCTCTAGAAATCCCTCCAGCCGGGCCAGTTGGTGGATGCCGATCGCCGCCTGGACGTCGGCCATCTTATAGTTGAAGCCGGGCGCCAGCACCTCGTAGTACCAGGAACCGCGGGCCTCATAGCGTCGCCAGGCGTCCTGGCTCATGCCGTGCAGGCGCAGGAGGCGTACCTTGTCCGCCAGCTCCTCATCGTTGGTGGTGACCATGCCGCCCTCGCCCGTGGTCAGGTTCTTGATGACGTAGAAGCTGAAGGCAGTGGCATCGCCGAGGGAGCCTACGGGCCTCCCCCGGTAGTGCGCTCCCACGGCGTGGGCCGCGTCCTCGATCAGCAGGAGGCTATGGCGACGGGCGATATCCTGTAGCTGATCCATGCGGCAGGGCTGGCCGCCGTAGTGCACGGCCAGTATCGCCTTGGTGCGGGGCGTTACGCGGCGCTCTACCTGCTCGGGGTCGATGTTGTAGTCGTCCAGGCAGATGTCCGCCAGAACGGGGGTGGCCCTCTGATGGATGATGACGTTGACCGTGGCGCAGAAGGTGAGGGGCGTCGTGATGACCTCGTCGCCCTCTCCGATGCCCGCCGCTGCCAGCGCCAGGTGCATGCCCGCTGTGCAGGAGCTCACCGCTACGGCGAACTCGCTGCCCACGTACTGCCGGAACTGCTCCTCGAACTGCCTGGTCTTGGGGCCTGTGGTCAGCCAGCCGGAGCGGATGGTGTCTACGACCTCGGCGATCTCCTGCTCGCCGATGTCCGGCTGACAGAAGGGCAGGGGCTTGACCTCTGTCTCAACGTCCTTGTGTTGTGTGTCTGTCACTGTTTCACCTCTGATCGGCAGGCTGGGTTGGTCGGTCGACGAGGAAGATGGCGTAACAGGGTCTCCAGGAAGCCCAGGCCGTAGGCTACGTGAAGACAGGCGAAGGCCGGGGGCAGGAGGGGGGCGTACCGCCAGCCGTGACGAGAGGCCAGGCGCAGCGACGCCGCCAGCGAGGCAACGACGTATGTTCCTGCCACCAGCGCCAGCCCCCAACGGAAGGGACGCGCCAGCGGCGATAGCACACTCAGGCCCGCCAGCGCGACCACGAAGGTCGCGGGCACAAACTGCCGGATTCGCGCCTGGCGGGGGTGACGCCGTAGTACCTCCACTTTCGCCCGCCCGTACTCCAGATACTGGCGAAAGAGGGCGGGCAGTGAGGAGCGGGTGTAGTAGACCGACCTGATCTTGGGGGTAAGGTATATCTTGCCGCCGGCATCCGCCAGCCGGTAGTTGAACTCGTCGTCCTCGCCGTAGTCTATCTCCTCGGTATAGCGTCCGATGCGGTCGAAGAGCGTGCGGCGGTAGGCGGCGAAGGCGGCGGTATCGGTGTACTGGGGCTCCCGGCTGTAGCGGAAGCTGGCGTTGCCCACGCCGAAGGGGGAGGACATCGCCAGGGCGATGGCGTCGCCCATGAGGCCCTGGCCCACGCTCTCGATGGGGCCGCCCACGCCATCGGCGCCCGTTTCCTCCAGGGCGTCCACACTCTCCCAGAGGAAGCGTGGGTCGACGGCGCAGTGGGCGTCGACTCGCACTATGATGTCGCCGCTCGCCTGGGCGATGCCTATGTTGAGGGCGCGGGCGGTAGTCCGCCCCGGGTTGTCGAGCAATCGCAGGTTCAGTTCCTCCCTCTCGGCGAACTCCTTCACCAGTTGTCGCGAGCGGTCGCTGGAAGCGCCGTCCAGCACCAGTACCTCGAAGCGCTCGCGAGGGTAGTCTTGCTGGGCGAGGCTGCGAAGGCATCCTTCGATGTAGCGCTCCTCGTTGCGCATGGGGATGAGAACGGAGACTAGGGGTAGGCTATCCGTGCTGTCGGCCATTCTCTCCTCTGATCGATCACGTGAACCGGGCCAGACCAGGTTCGCCACCAGTCCTTAGTTATGGCAAGCGCCGAAAAGACATTAGCATGCGCTGCCCCCTATTGTAAACTACGGATCAGGGAGGGTGAATGGGGTGGGGCCCGGAGTTCAACCGCCGCGGAGGCGCCCTAGCATCTCCTCATACAGGGCCTCCATCTGGGCGGCGTTGTCCTTCCAGGAGTAGTGTTCGACGACGAACGCCCTCCCGGCCTGGCCCATCTGGCGTCGCCGCTCCTCGTCCGTCGCCAGTTGCAGGAGGGCCTGGGTCAGGGCCCCTACGTTCTTCGGCGGCACCAGGAGGCCCGTATCGCCGTCCGCTACCACGTCCGGTATGCCGTAGACGGCGGAGGCGACGACCGGCACCTCCATGGCCTCCGCTTCCAGGGCCGCCACGCCGAAGCCCTCGTAGGTGGAGGGCATGGCGAAGAGGTCGAGGCGCGCCAGCACTTGGGGGACCTGCTCGTGAGGTATCTCTCCCAGGAACTCGACCCGCTCGTCCAGCCCCAGCCGGCCCGCCAGTTTCTCTAGGCGTTCTCGGTCCGGCCCGTCGCCCGCCAGCAGCAGTCGAACGCGCGGCTGCTCCCGCACAACCTCGGCCATCGCTTGCAGCAGGTACTTCAGTCCCTTTTCCGGCGATAGACGGCCCACGTTGCCGATGATGACGTCTTCGCTGGCCTGACGGGCCTGGGGGCGGAACTGCTCCAGGTCTACGCCGTAGGGGATGACTGTGACCGGCTTGCCCTGCGGCACGTATCCCACCGTTGCCTCGGCCAGGCGGACGCCGGTGGCGGTGACGTGGTCGGCCCTGCGGAGGGCGTAGCGGGTGATCGCCCAGTGGAGGGGGGACAGGTGGGGGGCCTCCAGGATGTCGGTGCCCCAGACGGAGACGATGCAGGGGTGGACGTCGGCCAGGGCGGCCAGGAAGCCGTAGCTCGTGAGGTGGAGGGCGTGCAGCAGGTCGGGCTTCATCTCGCGGATCAGGCGGCGGACACGGCGGGCATGGATCAGATAGCGCAGCTTGCCCGCCCGCTCCCAGCCGTCGACGTAGTGGACCCGGCTGCCCTCGATCTCGGCCGGCCGGAAGGAGATGACATCGGTCTCCCATCCCAGCCCGCTGAAGTGCTGCACCCACCTGCGGGTGTGGATGTAGGGGGCGTCAGCCAGATAGCATACGCGCACGGGCGTCCGCCTCCTCTGTTTCCCTCGCCGGCATCCGCTCCATCGCCGCGCCGAGGCCGAGCACAAGCCAGAGGTAGGGGTCCTCGAAGAAGCGTCCCTCCGTCTGGCTGGAGAGAAGGATCACCAGTGATATCGCCCAGAGGCCCAGTACAAGGGCCCGCATCTCTCCTCTTGAGCGTCGGTGGAGGCGCCAGCCCAGGCGTGCCCAGCGGTAGAGGAGGAAGAGCGAGACGACCGCACCCAGGACGCCCAGCTCGGAGATCACGGTCACCGCCGATGTGTGGGAGATGGTGACGTTGGCCTTGATCTTGGGGTCCTTGAAGTGGAAGTAGTCGTTCAGAAAGGAGTCCTGGTAGCCGCCGACGCCCACTCCCTGGAGGGGATGGTCGGTGAACATCTGCCAGCCCGCCTGCACCAGATACGGCCTCGCGCCCGACGCCTCCATCCCGAATCGGAACGTGCCCAGCCGGTCGCGGAAGTAGGGGCTGAGGACGAGTCCCAGGCCCACGGCGCAGAGCAGCACCAGGGCGCTCACCGATAGGAGCCGCAGCCGGAGACGGCGGGCCACCGGTATGGCCAGTACCAGCAGGGGCAGCAGCGCGACGGCGATGAGCCAGGCGCCCCGCGAGCCGGTGAAGATGAGGGTCAGGCCGCAGAGCGCCAGGGCGGGCACCAGCAACATATAGCGAACCTTGCTGCTCACGAGGAAGAACAGGGCCAGGCCCAGCACCAGGGCGGCGAGGAGCAGGCGGGCGAAGTGGTTAGGGTCGGCGAAGGTGGCGTTGATGCGTCTCTCGTCGTACAGCCCCAGGCCCTCGTTCCAGAAGAAGGTGCCGGTGGCCTGCTGGTAGATGCCCGCTACGGCGAGGAGGGCGGCCGAGGCGATGAGCGCCGCCGCGCACCAACGCAGGGTGGTGAGGTCGCGGACGAACACGGGTATCAGGGCCCAGAAGGCGAGGAGAAAGGTCAGACGGAGCGTCTCCGTGCGGGCGGCCTCGGTATCGCGGGCGTAGAGGGCTGAGACGGCGTAGAGGGCCAGCAGGAGCAGGGCCGGCACGGCCAGGGTGGAGCTTGGCAGCACCTCGGACCGGGAGATGCCGGGCCGGATCAGCCAGACCACGGCGGCCATCAGGATCGCGAGGCGGCCGACGTCGACGATGGAGGTCGGGGGCAGGCCGCCGCCGAGCTCCTCCCGCGTGGGCAGGAAGGGGAAGAGCAGTTTGGAGATCTCGAGAGGGAGGAGCAGGATGATGACCGGCACCACCAGCCGCGGCTCCCTTATTGCGACGGCGGTCACCAGAAGGCCGCCTGCCGACAGAGCGAGCAGATCCGGGTGCGAATCCACGGCGGCGACGAACGCGGCTGTCAGGGCCAGAAGGGCAAGCAAGGCGAGGGCGGCGCTGAGCCTTCCCCTTGGCGGACTCCAGGGACGGGCAAGGATCATATGCTTTCTCTCCTGGGTCTGTTCGATGGATCTCTCGGGCCGGGCTGGTCTCCTGCTGCCAGCCGTCGATACCACGTCTCCATCTGGGCGGCGTTCTTCTCCCAGAGGCCGCGCTCCTCTACCCGCCCGCGATTGATGGAGGCGGCGTCTCGCCTGAGGGTGGCGTTCTCCAGGGCGTCGATGATGCGGACGGCCAGCGCCTCAGCGTCCCCCACGGGCACGCGGAAGCCGTTCACCCCTTCCTCGATCCACTCCTCCTGGGTCGGCAGGTCGGAGACGATGGGGAAGCAGCCCACCGCCATGGCGGAGAGGGTGCTGACGGAGCTGGCGTCGGAGCGGGGGACGGAGACGTACACCTCGGCCGAGGCGAGGGCGTCGCGCAGGGCCTGCGGGTCGAGGAATCCCAGGAACCGTACGCTCTCGGCGATACCGAGGTCCTGGGCCAGCTTTTGCAGCGCCGTCTGCAAGCGACCACTGCCCGCTACCAGAAGCTGCGCCGTCTGCAAGCGACGCCGCACCATCGCC
>CAZSRY010000053.1:0-10520 GCA_964609475.1 uncultured Dehalococcoidia bacterium | reverse complement strand
TTGGCACCCCACACGCTCTACACGAACGGAGTTACTATCTCCTTCATGATGCCACGGTACAGATCGAGGTCATAGGGGCCCAGGCTGAGCATGATGAAGTAAGTCACCCCTACGTCGGCGTACTGCTCAATGACATCCCGAATATGTCCGGGCGGGCCCACCGGTGTGGAACGTCTCGCTTCATCCACCGAGATCCCCTGCCCTGTCCAGAAGGATAGGACCTGTTCAATGACGTCCTGCCGCTCCGTCATCATCACCGGCACGAAGACCGATTTCTCGATCTCCGATGGGTCGCGCCCCACGTCCTTGCAGTGGCCTTCCAGTACCTCGATCTTCTTGCGGAGGGTGGCGGGTGTACCGATTACGTTCATGATGTCGCCGAAGCGGGCGAGGGTTCGCAGCGTCCGTTTCTCGCCGCCGCCACCGATGAGGAAGGGCGGATGAGGCCGCTGCACGGGCCGTGGATTGAAGGGCGCCTCGTCGAGCTGGTAGTAGCGTCCCTGGTAGCTGACCGTCCCCTCCGTCTCGAACAGCAGGCGAGTGAGTTCCGCCGCCTCCTCCAGCCGGTCCTGCCGCTCCCTCAGGGACGGGAAGGGAATGCCGTAGCAGCGGTGCTCTCCCTCGTGCCAGGCCGCACCCAGGCCGAACTCCAGCCGGCCGCCGCTGATGTGGTCGACGGTGGCCGCCATCTTGGCCAGCACGGAGGGATGGCGATAGGTCACCCCCGTCACCAGGCAGCCCACGCGCAGGCGCTCAGTCGCCTGAGCCAGCGCCGCCAGCGCCGTCCAACCCTCCAGGCAGGGGCCGTGCGGGTCCTGACCCCCCATGGGCGGGAGGAAGTGGTCGAACGTCCAGGCGCTATCGATGGGGGTCTCCTGGTCCAGGAAGCGCCAGAACTCCAGCGTCTGCCGCCAATCGGTGACCAGCGGCGTCTGTATGCCGAATCGGATCCTCTTTCCCACCATAGGGCTGCCCCCTTCTCTCTTCGGATGACGCGGTCTCAGTCTGCGACGCCATCAATGATAACACCGGCGCTGCTCTGACGCTGGTTGGACAAGAGCACACATCTCTCGACTAGACTACGCACTATCGGTGAATCGTATGCGTTCGGTAGGGCACTCCCCGCGTTGACAGGCCGACCCAGCGGTAGTACAGTCTTTCTGTCCCGCCATGCGAGCCAGTACCTGGGTGCTGCGATGATCCAGCTAATCCGCTCTTCAACCGCTGCCCAAGGCGGGGCCGCGAAGCGTGGCGGGCACCGCCTCTCCTACCAGCCGGCGCTCGACGGTATCCGCGCCCTGGCCGTCGCCGCCGTCCTCGCCTACCACGCCGGCCTCCCCTGGGCTCGGGGCGGCTTCCTCGGCGTCGACGCCTTCTTCGTCCTGAGCGGCTACCTCATCACGAGCCTGCTCCTCGTGGAGTGGCGCAACAGCGGCGCTATCGCGCTCACCGCCTTCTGGGCGCGGCGGGCGCGACGGCTCCTTCCAGCGCTGTTCCTGATGCTCATCGGTGTCGGCGGCTATGCCCTCATCTTCGCCGAGCCGGGGGAGATGGCGAAGCTGCGCGGGGATGCCCTTGCCACAATTGGCTACGTGGCCAACTGGCGCCCCATATTCACCGAGCAGTCATACTTCGATCAGTTCTCCATCCCCTCCCCTCTCCGCCACACCTGGTCGCTTGCCATTGAGGAGCAGTGGTACGCGTTCTGGCCTCTCCTGCTCCTGCTTCTCCTGAGCCTGCGCCGCGGCTCGCTGGGGACGCTGCTCGTCGTAGCGCTGGGCATGATCGCGGGGTCCGCCTTTCTCATGGGCTGGCTGCACGGGGTAGGGGACGGCATCTCGCGCGTCTACTATGGCACCGACACGCGGGCGCAGTCCCTGTTGGCGGGGGCCTTGCTGGCGATGCTGCTCCTGCGGTATGGCCCGCTGCGCGCCCGCCTCGCCGGGCAGATGCTCCAGCTCGCTGCGCTCGCCTGCGCCGTCTACATCGGCTGGACCTGGGTTACAACCTCCGATGACAGTATCTTCCTCTACCATGGGGGCTTCCTTATTCTCGCCGTCGCCGTCGCGGTCGTGATTGCCGCTGCCGTGCAGCCGCAGGGAGGGCTCCTTGGCAGGGCGCTCTCCCTCCCCCCATTGCGCGGCCTGGGCCTCATCTCCTACGGCGTTTACCTATGGCACTGGCCCGTCTACCTCGTGCTGACTCCCGACCGAACCGGCTGGGACGGCTACGGTCTGCTGGCGGCGCGCGTCCTGGTCACTCTGGCGATCGCCGTAGCCTCTTATCACCTGATCGAGATGCCGATTCGCCGCGGTGCCTTCCGCCAGTGGAGAGCTTCCTGGACGCTGGCACCGGCGGCGGCCGTGGTCCTTGCCGTGGCCCTCGTCTTTATGACCCGCGGGGGCGCGCCGACCCTCGCCGTATCCACGGAGCCGCCCCTGCCGATCGCGTCCTCTGTCTTGGCGTCGGCGGTGAACGGCGCGGACACCGCCGCTGTGGCGCCCGTGCGCGTCCTGGTGGTGGGCGACTCCGTCGCCTTCACGATGGCGCAGGGACTGCAGCGAGGGGAGTCGACGTGGGACCTCTCCATATGGAACACAGGGAGGCTCGGCTGCGGCATCTTGCGGGCCGATGAGCAGTTCTTTCAGGGCGAGTGGGTTGCCCAGGACGAGCTCTGCAAGGACTGGCCGAGCCGGTGGCGGTCGTATGTCGACGTCTTCCAGCCCGATGTCGTTGTCGTGCTGGTGGGGGCTTGGGACACCTACGACCTCGAGGTGGAAGGCCGCCTGCTGGAATTCGGAACCGCGGAGGGTGACGCCTATGCGCTGAGCGAGCTTAACGAAGCCGTCGATGTCCTCTCCTCAGGGGGTGCCAAGGTCGTGTTGCTCACCGTGCCCTATCCCGGCCGGCGCGATCTAGGGCTCGACGTGGGGGGGGCTCGCGTTGATCCTGCGCGCGTCGACCGCCTCAACGACCTCTACAGAGAGATCGCGCGGCAGCGCCTGGGTCAGGTCACCGTCCTTGACCTGAACCGCTTCTTGAGCCCGGCAGGCGGGAATGCTGACGTCAGCGACGGCACCGACATGCGCAGCGACGAGCTCCACTTCACGACCGAGGGTGCGGATGTCATCGCAGCCTGGCTGGCGCCGGAGATCGTCGAGGTCGCCCACAAGGAGCGGACGAAGATGGTCTTGGGCGCCACCATCACCAGAGAAGAGGATGAAGAGGAACTACCTTCGCGCTGGCTTGAGCTGCTCGCCCTGGTGCCCGATACGAGCGACAGCCGTTCCTGCACGGTCATGAATGACTACGCTCGCTTCAGGGCGGCGTTCGACATTCCCCTTCCTGGGCCGAACGCCGGCGAGGACTCCCTGTTCCAGTACTACAGGCAGTTGCTTTTCGACGAGGAGGGCAAGGCCAGGGGGATCGCCCCCGCCGATATCATGGGCTTCACGAGGTTCCCCCCTCCTGTGACCGAGACACGGACAGAGCTTGGCTTCAGCATCGCGGACGTGGACCAGGATATCTGGGCCGGGGAGCTCGGGCTGGCAGTGGAACCCCTACAGGTGCTGCGGGGCCGCTTTGACCAGGAGGCGATCGACCAGGCTGTGCACACCGACCCCCTGTTCAGCGATCTGCTTGAGCGGGCATCTTATGGCGGCGTGGACTACTACGCGTGGGGCGCCGACTTCGAGGTCTACAGCGACCGCGCCAGCCCGGTGAGGCCGCTTGGGCGGGGTCACCGGGCCGCCTTGCGCGGCGATTACCTGTATTGGTCTCTGACGACGGAGGGCCTGGAGGCCATGCTCGGCGCTTCGGTGGGGGAACGCGGATCGCTGGCTGACCTCGATGACTTCCGTCTCCTCGCGCGAGGGCTCGACCTCACCAACACCTACGCTGCCCTGCTCTCGGACGACACGGATTCGTATTCGGTTCCAGAGGTGGCAAGGAGACTCGCGGGCGCCGATGCCAGTGCCGATGACGTGGAAGCGGCGCAGCAAGAACTGGAGGGCGAGCCGCAGCTCCTGCCGTATCAGGCGTTCGCCACCGGAGCCGGCATCGATGCCGACGGCCCATACGTCGTCGTCATCCTGCTGAACGCCGACGGAGAGACCGCCTTACAGAACGTGCAGCGCCTCCGATATCGGATCAACGAAGGAACCAGCCAGATATGGGGACAGCCTTTTCGCGAGCTCATCGACGACATGGACATCTCCAGCAGTGGGCGTCTAGTCCTGGCGACGCTCCATACCGAGCAGTCGCGCCTCTGGTTCAGTCTCCACGCCGCCAAGGACACCCTCCTGCTCCATGGGCGGGAAACGGTACTCGAACCTGCCGACGCGGCTGCCGGGGCTGCCGGGGCTGCCGGACACGCATCTACGCAGGCCACTGTCGGGGAATAACCACGTAGTGGGGTCGGGTAGGCGGCTGGGGGCTTCAATCCTCAAGATGCGGTTTGGGCTTCGCCACCCCGCACGCTCTCACTCTCGGCCATCTCCCACTAGCCTGCTGGCCAGTGGAGCCACGGTCAATCCGGCGGACGGCTTGTGATGCTGGATGGATCTCGCAGCATCTCCTCGAACAGGCGAAGGTAGTCAAGCAAGAGACGCGGCAGGAGGAGATCCTGGCGGACGCTCTCGCGGCCGGCGTTGCCGATCTGCTGCGCCTTCTGCGGGTCGCGAATGAGCTCGACGATGCGGTCGGCGCACGTCTCCGGCGCCTGCACCAGGTAGCCGGTCCGCCCGTCCTCGATCTGGCGTCGTATGCCGCCGCAGTCGCCCCCAATGACCGGCGTACCCTTCCACATCGCTTCCGCCACGGTGAGGCCGAAGCCCTCGCGCAGTGACTTCTGGATGATCACCGCCGACGCCGTCTGGAAAGCGTTCACCATCAGGTGATCAACCACCGCCGGGTCGGAGAACAGGTGCACGTCATGGTCGCGGCCGGCGTATCGTGCCACGTTGTCGACCATCTCCCCGCCCTCCGGATCGTCCAAGGCTTCGAGCACTCCCACAAGGGCCAGTTGGAGCTCGGGTACCTCCTTCTTCGCCAGGCGGTAGGCATCGATAACCCCCCACGGGTCCTTCCACCTGTCGAATCGCGACACCTGCGTGACGAGGGGACGCGCGGGATCAATGCCCAGTGTTGCCAGCATCTCCCTGGCAGCGTCCACGGTCAGAGGGGTGTTCTTGATGGTCAGCGGGTCGATGGCTGGGTGGAAGACCCTCACGCGGTCCGTAGGGAGCCCCCGCATGACGAAGGCCGGCATGCTTACCACGATCCGGCCGTAGAGCTGGCTGAGAGGGACTACCAGTCGGCGCAGTCGCTCGTCGGGCGTCGTCGCATCGATGTGGCAGTGCCAGACGAGATACGCCCTCACGCCCAGGAGCGTGGCAAGTGGCAGAACCTGGGGGTCGTGGGCGACGACCACGTCCGCCGGCTGTATCTCCGCGGCTATCTGCTCGGCCAGCCGCCTGTTGTGGCTCCAGTAGCTGTTGAGTTCCTCCCGAGTCAGCAACGTCGGCTCACCCTGGAGGCCATTGTGCAGCTTCTTGGTGACGGAGAAGAAAATGGGGTCGGGGTCGATTACGAACCAGCTCGCCCTCAGGCCCGCGCCGTTCATGAGGGGAACCAGCGATCGCAGGATCTCGGCCACGCCACCACCGGTTGGGGTAGCGTTCACGTGGAACACACGTAGCCCTCTCAGAGAGGAGGCCTTGGAGCATACGGCCTGATATAGGCCTTGCTCCAGCAGACCCTGGTAACGATCGAGTGATTCGGTTCCGCTGCCCACTTGCAGCATAGCTCACTCTTCCTCGTCAGTCTGCCGGATACCACTCCCCGGCGATCAAGAAAACCGACCGGGCGATGCATCTCGCGGGATACATCAGTCACTGGTCGGTTTCGCCATTCAGCTCCCCAGCGTTCTAGCGACCACCCGGAGCGAACGCTGGCTCGATGCTGCCCAGCGACTATACGTTTTCTACTTTACCAATCGGCCGGAACCGCGTTTTATGTTCTCCGCGAACCCTGGGGCGAGAAGGGCAATAGAAGACGCGGGATATTAGGCCTTCAGCTTCGAGGTTCGAGTTGGAGGCTGGGAGCGGCGCATCCAACGTGGCGACGCCGCGGGTCAAACGTCCCGGCAGCGCGTGAGCGCCCACCGTTGGGCCAGGTCATCCGCCATCTGCTGGACAGCGTTGGGGAGGGCCTTCTCAACCTCCGGCGTCATCTCCTCGCCGAACGTATAAGGGTCTTTCACCGCTATGGCGTAGATTACGATCTCTTGGGGCACATCCCATCCGTAGGTCTGCGCCTGCTGCAGCGCCTGATTCAAGCCGACGCCGTGGCTCAGGGGGGAGGTCGATTTGGGCAGGTCCTTGGGCTCCAGGCGGGAGACCTCGCCGACCCGTGTTTCGTCATACAGCACGTCGACTACCACCACCCTGTCATAGCCGAGGAGCATGGGGACAGCCCTCACGCCGGCCACGGCAGCCTCCACGAGGTCGATGTCGTTATCCCGCAGTATCTCATAGAGACGACGAGCGGCGTGCAAGCCCGCCGCGTCGTCTGTAAGGATAGGATTGCCGAGACCCATGATCAGGGTCTTCATCGTCAGTCTCTTCTGATCTCCTCCACCAGGTTGCGCTCACTGTCGTAGATGCTGACGATGAGCGGCATGTGCCCGGGCAGTGAGTGCGTGGCGCAGGCTAGACAGGGGTCGTAGGCCCGGAACGCCATCTCTATCGTGTTCAGCAGTCCCTCGGTGACCGTTGTCCCCTTCGTGATCAGCCCCTGGGCCGCCTTCTTGATGGACATGGCGATCGGTCCATTGTTCTGACAGGTCGCCACGATGAGGTTCGCCTTCTCGATGCACCCCTGCGGGTCGGCCCAGTAGTGGTGGATGAGAGTGCCTCGCGGCGCCTCCACCACCCCTACGCCCTCGCCCGGCGTCTCCGTGGGGATGGTGCGGATATCAGTGCTGGTTATCTCCGGGTCGGTGGCCAGCTCCACCATGCGCTCGGCGGCGTAGAGCATCTCTACCAGGCGGGCCCAGTGGGTGGCCAGCGTGGCGTGAGCCGGCTTGCCGCCCAGGGTGGAGTACATCTTTTCGTACGCCTCCTGGGCCAGAGGGGTGGCCATGCCGTCGGCGGCGTTGAGGCGGGCCAGCGGGGCCACGCGGTAGATGCCGCTGTCCTTGCCGTCCACCAGGCCCTTCCAGCCGATGTTCTTGAGGAAGGGGAACTTCAGGTAGCTCCAGGGCTCCACATGCTCGCCGATGTGCTCCAGATACCGCGAGGGGTCGAACTTGGCGAACTCCTTGCCCTCGGGGTCCACGACGCGCAACTGGCCGTCGTAGAAGTTCGGCTTGTTGTTCTCGTCCACCAGCCCCATGTAGTACGTCTGGTGGCTGAACATGTCGCTGAGAATCAAGTCAACGTAACCCTGGTTGGCCAGGACGATGTCGTCGAATATCTTGAGCGAGAACTGGCCGAAGCCGACAGCCGAGCGTCCGATCTCCTCGATCTGCGCCCGCTCCTCCTCGGAGATGCCCTTGCTGACGCCTCCCGGCAGGCCGCAGGTGGGATGGACGTACTTGCCGCCGATCATGGCCACCACCTGGTGCGTGAGGGCCAGGTGCTTCAGCACCTCACCGCCGATCTCCAGCCCCACCTTGGCGATGACGCCCAGGATGTTCCGCTCGGCGGCGGGGGCATCCGGCCCCACCACGAAGTCGGGCCCACCCAGGGCATAGAAGTGGGTGGCGTGGTCGGCCACGTAGAAGGCGCTGTACAGGAGCTCCCGTATCTTCTTCGCTGCCGGTGGCGGGTCGACCTTGAACACGGCGTCCAGCGCCTTGGTGGAGGCCATGTGGTGCGCCGACGGGCAGACGCCGCAGATGCGCTCAGTGATGATCGGCATGTCCTCGGCGCGGCGCCCCTGGCAGAAGCGCTCGAAGCCTCTTAGCTCCGGCACCTGGAAGTAGGCATTGTCCACGTCTCCCTCAGGCGTGAGGAAGATCTCGATGCGCCCATGGCCCTCCAAGCGAGTGATAGGATCGATCGTTATCCGCCGCTTATCCGTCTTTGTTCCTTCTGCTGTCATGGCTCACCCTTTCGCAGGCATGCAGCTTATTTCTGCCTAAGAGACCCCAGCCGCCTCGGCCGCCTTCGCCTCTTCCACGTCCACACTGACCCGACGGAGTAGCGATGCGGGCAGACCGAACATGTACAGCACTCCCAGGGGGTCGGCGATGTCGCTTACTATGCGTTCTATCTCATCCGGGTCCTTGGAGTCGATGACGGAGGTGATGGCGCTCAGGAGCTTAGCCCCTTGGTCCGTCACGCCCGGCGCCGGTCCGTAGCAGCCTCGGCAGGGCATCCCTGCCTGCAGACAGGGGCCGCCGCAGCCGCCGCGTGTTGCCGGGCCGGCACAGATGATCCCCTGCTCCAGGAGGCAACGCTCCGGGTCAGGGATGATCTCATAGGGCCGGTAGAACTTGGTGATCTTCTTCTCTTCTTTGGTGCGGGGGCACTCATCACATACCGTCTTCTGCGTCGCTCCCACGACGGAGCCGGCAGGTGGCAACTTTCCCTCCACCACCGCCTGCACGACTGCCGCCGTCTGCTCCGGTACCGGCGGACAGCCGGGGATGAAGTACTCCACCGGCACCACCTGCGCCAGCGTCTTCACCGTGTTGAAGAAGGTGGGCAGGGTCAGCTCGCCTTCCGGCACCTGAACGCTGGTCTGCGGTAGTACTCCCTCCTCGTTAATCGTGGAGGGGGTTGTCAGGTAGGCGCGCTCGAAGATCCCCTGGCGGTCGCTCACGTTGCCCAGGCCGGGGATGCCGCCCGTGTAGGAGCAGGAACCGTAAGCGGCCAGCACCTTCGACTTGTCTCGGAGCATGCGGGCCAGGTGCTCCTGCTCGGAGTTGCGGATGGCGCCGTTGAACAGGCAGACGTCGATGCTCTTATCGGGCATCGCCTCCACGTCCTTGTACTTGAAGTCCATTATGCAGGGCCAGAGGACGATGTCGAAGGCGTTGGCCACGTCCAGGATCTTCTCGTAGAGCTGAACGACGGCGATCTCGCAGCCACCGCAACTAGCAGCCCAGTAGAGGGCCAATTTCGGTTTGCTCACGTTACCACCTCCTTGAGGCCGCTGTTCCGAGGGCGCATCCTGGGGGCGCTGTTCCGCCGCCTCAGGTGCCTTCTCCCCCTTGTTTGCCCCCAGAAAGCCCGTTACTTTTCCAAGCAAGCCACCATTCTCTGGCGCGCTCATGCTAGGTCTCCCTTGCCTTCGACCACCAGCCCAGCGGGCCGAGGGCCTTGACATCCTCGGTCATCTCATTGGCCACCTGGACCCACTTGGGTCCTTCCCCGGCTGAGACCCACTCCAGGCGGAATCTCTCCGGCTCGATGCCCATTTGGTCAAGCAGCTTCCTTAGCAGGGCCATCCGTCGCATCGTCTTGTAGTTGCCCTCGCTGTAGTGGCAATCTCCGGGGTGGCATCCCGCCACGAGCACCCCGTCGGCCCCGGCGGCGAAGGCCTTGAGCACGAACTGGGGGTCGACGCGTCCGCTGCACATGACCCGCACGATGCGCACGTTGGGGCGATACCCCATCCGCGATGTCCCCGCCAGGTCTGCCCCCTGGTAGGAACACCAGTTGCACAACAGGCCTATGATCTTCGGCTCGTAGTCGGTGGATGGCGTGGTCATGGACTGCTCCTCCCTACACAGCCGCCAGTGGCAGCCTGGCATCGGCCAGAAGGGCTTCCACCTCGGCCAAGATTTGCTGATCGGTGAAGTGGCGAGCCGCGATCGCCCCGGAAGGGCAGGTGGCCGCACAGGTGCCGCAGCCCTTGCACAGGATGCTGTTGATCACGCTCACCTTTTTCTCCTCGTCGAAGGAGATGGCCTGGTAGGGGCATATGTCCAGACAGATCTTGCAGCCGGAGCATAGCTCTTCGTCTACCATCGACGTGGCCGCCTCGACCGCCACCACGCCGGCGTCGATCAGGGCCAGCGCCTCCGCCGCCCCCGCCGCCGCCTGGGCGACAGTGTCGGGGATGTCCTTGGGGCCCTGGCAGCACCCCACGATGAACACCCCGTCGCTGGCGGTGCTCACAGGTTCGAGCTTGGGGTGCCGCTCCATGAAGAAGCCGTCCGTGCTGCAGTTCATGTTGAACAGCCTGGCGACATCCTTGGCGTCGCTGCGTTCCTGCATGGCCGGGCAGAGCACAACCATGTCCACGGGGATCCGCATCACGCTTCCCAGCAGGGTATTCTCAACCACCACCACCAGCCTGTCCCTTTCCTCATCGCTTATGGCGCGGTCGGTAACATCCGCCACCTTGCCCCGGATGAAGGTGACCCCCTCTCGGGCAACGCGCTCATAGAACTCCTCGTAGCCCTTGCCGAAGCAGCGCATGTCGATGTACATCTGGTAGACGTCCGCGTCCTCCACCTTCTCCGTGATCAGGTGCGAGTACTTGAGGGCGTACATGCAGCAGACGCG
>CAZSRY010000052.1:6111-10528 GCA_964609475.1 uncultured Dehalococcoidia bacterium | reverse complement strand
CCGTCGTACTGGGCGGCCACCGTCCGCAGCTCCTGGATGTTGTCCCAGCGCTCCTCGCCGTCGTCGAACTCGTTCAGAAGGAACTGCTGATAGTCGATGCGCTCCAGCAGGCGGCTCAGCAGGTCGGAGGGCGAGAGCGAGGACGCCTCGGCGATGAGCTCGTTCAGCAGGTCGAGAAACGCCAGCAGGGCGCGGACGGTGCGCGGCGCGAACGGGTGACGGCCTGCGTCGGAATCCGAAGCCTCCCCCTCCGTCCGCTCCTGGTCGGCGACAAGCTGAAGGGCGGCGTAGGACGGCACCTGGAGGCTGCTCGCCCAACGGCCCAGCTCGTCGAGGGTGCGCTGCCCGATGCCGCGGGCGGGCACGTTGATCACCCGCGACAGGCTCACGCCGTCGAAGGGGTTATGTATGAGGCGCAGGTAGGCGAGGATGTCCTTGACCTCGCGGCGCTCGTAGAAGCGGGTGCCGCCCACCAGGCGATAGCGGATGCCGTCCCGCACGAAGACCTCCTCCAGCGGCCTGGACTGGGCGTTGGTGCGGTACATCACGGCGATATCGCCCCAGCGGCAGCCCTCCGATTGCACCAGCGATCCTACCTGGTCGGCCACGAACTCCGCCTCCTCCTCCTCATCGTAGGCCTCGTAGACGACGACGGGGGCGCCGCGGCCCTTGTCCGTCCACAGGTTCTTGGCCTTGCGCTGCTCATTGACGCTGATTATGGAGTGGGCGGAATCGAGGATCGTCTGGGTGGAGCGATAGTTCCGCTCCAGATAGACGACGCGGGCATTGGGATAGTCGCGCTCGAAGTTGAGGATGTTGCGCAGGTCGGCGGAGCGCCAGGAGTAGATCGACTGGTCGGGGTCGCCGACAACGCAGATGTTGCCGTGGCCCCCGGCGAGCTGCCGCGCGAGCACGTACTGCGCGACGTTCGTGTCCTGGAACTCGTCGATCAGGATATGCAGGTAGCGCTCCTGATACTTCCGCAGCACGTCCTCTTGCTCACGGAAGAGCAGGACGGTCTTGAGCAGAAGGTCGTCGAAGTCGAGGGCGTTGCTCTCGGAGAGCAGGGCCTGGTAGCGCTCGTAGGCGCGGGCAACGACCTCCTCGAAGTAGCTGCCGACGCTCTGGGCATAGGCCTGCGGCGTGGCCAGCTCGCTCTTGGCGCGGGAGATGACCGCCAGGACGGCCCGCGGCTGGTATCGCTTCTGGTCCAGCTCCAACTCCAGCAGGACCCGTCGCATCAGGGCGATCTGATCCGCCTCGTCGTAGATGGCGAAGCCGCGCCCCACGCCTATCGGCTCGCCGTCGACGCGAAGGATGCGGGCGCAGACGGCGTGGAAGGTGCCCAGGGTGATGGACTGGGTCTGCTCCCCCACCAGGCCATAGACGCGCTCCCTCATCTCGCGGGCGGCCTTGTTCGTGAACGTGACCGCCATCACTCGATAGGGGCGCACCCGCCGCTGGGCGATGAGGTAGGCGATGCGGTGAGCGATGACCCGCGTCTTGCCGCTTCCCGGCCCGGCCAGGATAAGGAGGGGCCCCTCCGTTATCTGGACGGCCTCTCGCTGGGGTGGGTTCAGCCCTTCGAGGATATCCATAGGTAGTGACTACATCCCTGCAAGTCGGAGAGCGACGTGTTCGTTGGTAGGTACGGTCATTCTAGCATCGGCCCTGGGGTGCTTCAACGCGGCGCCCGCCCAAGGCCGGCGATGACATCACGTCCAGAGACGTGATATAATCCCCGCCAGAGCATCCTGGTGGCATACCGGCCTGAAGGCGGGCGGGTGCCTCGGGCGAAGGACACGATGGACAACTGGGAAGACCTTATCCGCATTATCGCAGCGGTAGCGGGGTCGTATTGGGCGATCTTGTGGCTCAGCGCCGTCGTCTGGACCTACCGCGACATAAGGGAACGCAGCACCGACACCGTCTCCCAGATGGTAGCGGTGGTCCTGGTTCTCATCTTCAACATTCCCGGCCTCATCCTCTACCTGATCCTGCGCCCGCACGAGACCCTGACTGAGGCCTATGAGCGCAGTCTGGAGGCGGAGGCAATACTCCATGAGATGGGAGAGCTTCGCGCCTGTCCCTCCTGCTACAAGTGGATAGAGCCTGACTTCCTCCTCTGCCCTCACTGCCGGACCAGGCTGCGCGAGCCCTGCCTTAAGTGCGGCAAGCCCCTGAGCCTGAGCTGGGTGGCCTGCCCCTATTGCGGCAGCGAGCGGCAGGCGGCACCAGCGAGGGCGACCCCTTCGAGGGAGGCGGCGGGCGGCTTCTCGGCGACCCCGACGCTCTCGCCGACCCAGGCAGCGTCCACGTCGTCGGGAGGCTCCCCGTCCTCAGGAGGGACGAGCCAAGCGAGAAAGGCCGCCGAGAAGCCGCCCGCCGGTGCGCCCGCCAAGACGGAGCCCTCCCCTTAATAGCTCTCTGAGACTGTCAACCGCCGGTTGGGCTGAGGGCGAAACGCTAGCCCAGGCGCTTGGAGATGGCGTCGTAGTCGAGGTGCTCCGCCAGAAGCTCCCCTATCCGCTCCAGCTTGCGTTCTCCGGCAAAGCGGACGCTTTCGTAGAGCCCCTCGATGCGACCGACGACGCTCGGGGTATCGTCGGGGGCCAGGAGCACCGTCATCCCTTCCCGCGATGCCCTGTCGATGAGGTAGGGGCTTGGCTCCTCGCCGCCGGTCAGGATCAGGCAGGCAGTGGCAGTACCCAGGGCGGCCAGTTGGATATCGGTCCTGTCGCTGCGGGTAATGACCGCCTTGCGCTCCCAGCGGGCGAAGTAGGGGCGGCCGGAGTCGGCGCTGATAGGCCCTATCACCGGATACTCGACGACCTCGCCGACATTCCCGTTGCCCAGAAGGGTCTTCGCCTGGAGCGCCGCCGTTATCTGGCCCACGGTAGGTGAGGCGAGGACACGGTCCTCGGGAAGGACGGCCAGGCAGGGGATCCCTCGGCCCGCCAGGGCCTCGACCGTGGCCTGCACGTCCGCCCCAGGCACGGCCGTCGCCACCACGCCCAGCAAGGCGTCCCCCAGCGAGCCCTTCGCCGACGCCAGCTCCTCCAGGAGGCCGAGCGGGGGGTTGCGCACGCAGAGGACGACCGAGGCGCCGAGTCGCTGGACGACCTCTCGGGTCGCGAGGGAGTCGGCGCTCTCAAGGATCGCCGCCGTCTTCGAGCCGGAGTCCTCGCGCCCCTGCTTCTCCGCCTCCTCAAGCGTGAGGGCGCAGCCGGGTGACTGGACGGACGAAATGGATGCGAAGAGGCTCGCGTCCTCCTCCGCGGCGGGGTCCTCGCCGTCCTCGCCACGCAGGCGGCAGAGCCAGACGGCGCGGCCGTCGCCGGCAAGGAGCCGGGCCAGGCCGGCGGCAATGGTGGTCTTGCCCGCTTTCCCAATAGGTTGGCCTGCGCGCGGCCTCATCGACGCTACCAGGATCATGCTCATCGCCGCCTCCGGAGCGGAAATGTCTGTTGGATTCGACTCTAGAGTAAGGGGAGTGTGGCTTTGTGGCAAGGGGCGCAGGAGACGGCCGGACGCGCTCCGCCTTGACAGCATGAGGGCAGATTCCTAGAATAGCGTCGGTGCCGAGGTAGCTCAGTTGGTAGAGCACATGACTGAAAACCCTTCTGTCGCCTGCGCTGTGCTCCACGTCTGAATAACTGAGCGAAACACCCTCAGTTATCGTCTGTCCACAGGCTCAGCTTGACGGGTTACGTCCGCCGCCAGGAGCCGTATCCAGCGGGGCAGCGGCGGTTTGAAGGTCAGGTGTAGATGGGCCACAACCGGGCGGCCGTTCTGATAGTCAACTTCGCAGGATCCCCACTGCCCTAGCCTTCCGAAGAGCTGGCCCAGGGCCACCACGTCCGCCTCGGTGAACTGCGCCTGCTGCATACCTCATTATAGCCTCCGGCATGTCAGCAAGGCCCCTCTGAACCCTCCACGTCGCCGAGAACCCGCCTTGCGGGGGGAGGGCGCTATCGTCATATCACCACGCGCTCGTCTGCCAGGTGCTTGATCGCCAGCCCGTAGAAGCTGAGAGCCATCTCAGCCATGACGCCGAGGGCGGCTACGGTATCGTCCAGCCCCACGTGGATCAGCATCTCATAGGCGTCAACGAAGTCGGCGCAGTACTCATGCACAATGAGCTCGTGGAAATACCGCTCCAGGTGCTCGTGGGCCTCAAAGAAGTCGTCGGCCTCGGCCGTCGCTGACTTATCCTGGAGGTCGGTTCGCCCACACTCGGGGCAGGGCTCCATCGTCGCCGGCAAGATCGCCTGGCGCATCGTCGGGTGATCCTCGAACAGTTCGAGAAAAGTCATGCTACACCCCCTTCTGATTGCAGCCGGTCGGCCGGATTGAAGCGTACCTGCGCGGCCAGGGCGCGATCTGCGGCGAAGTAGCTGGCATAGCGCAGGCTCAT
>CAZSRY010000052.1:0-6101 GCA_964609475.1 uncultured Dehalococcoidia bacterium | reverse complement strand
GCTCATTGCCAGCGTCGAGTGCCCCAGCACGGTCTTGAGGTCCCCCACGTCGCCGCCAGCCTCTAGAAAGAGGGAAGCGAAGGCGTGACGGAAGCGGTGACAATTGGCGCCCTCGATGGCTACCTGCTGGCCCAGGCGACGGATGATGTGGTACAGGCTACTAGCTCGCATGGGGCCTCCGGTGGTGCCGGGGAAGAGCCAGCGTCCGGGGCTCTCCTCATCCACGTAACCGCGCAAGGTGTCCATCGCCCACTGACCGGGGGCGACGCGACGGCTCTTGCCGCCCTTCCCGTTCCGAATAAGGACGGTGCCGCTCTGCCAATCCACGTCAGCAGTCTCCAGGTTGACGAGCTCGTTCGCCCTCATGCCGCTGCCCAAGAGGAGGAGAACGAGCGCCCAGTTGCGGCGGGTGTCCGCGGCGTGGAGGAGGCGCCCCAGCTCTATGAGGGTGTAAGGGCGAATGGGTGCATCCCTAGCGCGGGGCACCGGCATGTCGGCGAGGGGATTGCCGTTGCCCCGCCAGGCCAGGAAGGAGCGGAGGGTCAGGAAGTAGTTGCGGACAGTGTGGCGGGAGTAGCTCGTGTAGAGGGACAGGAGCCAGTTGGAGAGGAGAGCCGCAGACGGCTCCAGCGGGGCAGCGGCGCGCTCAGCGCAGTAGCGACCGAAGCAGCGAAGGACGCTCATCTGCCGGCTGACGGTGTAGGGGCTGCGCCCCAAGGCTTCGAGGTGGAGGCGGTACTGCTGAAGGTAGTCGGTGTCTTCCGGTGCCATTAGAAAACCCCCTCTGCTACTAGCGCCAGGGGGTCCGAAGCGTTACCCTTGTCTGCGGGCCGGAGCCTGGCGCATTCAGGTCCTGGTCCAGGTCGGGGTCGTTTCGGCGGCCCCGGCCCTTCTGTGTCCGAACTCTAGCACCCGTCAGAGGATTCGTCAAGGGGATACCCCGAAAAAATCTCTAGCACTTCGCCTGCGGCGGAACGGGCGGCAGCCGGAAAAAGCTCTGTACGGGTTGGGGAGACTGTACGGGTTGGGGCGATCGTGGGAGCCGGCGGCAGCAGAGGAGGCACCGCCAGTCGCCATCCGCGTCACGGTAGGCGCCACGGCCGCCACAGTGGGGGCAACGTAGAGGACGAATCCGCACAACGACCCTCTCGGTAGATGGCGGGGGTCGGGTCAACACCGGCCCCCGCCGAAGGAGGGATATGAGCTCCTCACTGGACCGAGGAGCGAAACCCCCTACTTGTAGTACCCGAAGACGATGGCCGCCGGGTGCCGGACTGCCACGTCCATGTCGTTGAACGCGATCACGCGGACCGTGCCAGCGGTGCCCCCCGTGTAGGGGTCGACCAGCACATCGAGGCCGCTCCAGCGGCCCAGCAGCACGGTCGACCAGTCGCCGAAGAAGATGTAGGACAGGCTCGTCCCTGAGCCCTTCCCCAGGTTCGCCGGGATCTGGCCGGTGACGAGGGCCGGGTAGCCGTTGAGCGGCGTCGGCCCGTCCTGCCACAGCATCTTGTCCCCGTAGGTCGCCGTGATGAGGGTCTGCTTCGCCACGCCCCGCATGTGGGGGTTGGTGATGTAGGCCAGCTTGCCGCTGTCGGCGTTGGCCGTCGCGATGGCCGTCTCCAGGTCCACCACGTCGCTCCAGGCCAAGGTGTTCCCGTCCGTGCCCGAGATGTCGGTCACGCCGCTGATGCCCTTCACGCCCGTGGGCTGGTCGGTGCCGGTGCCCTGGAGGATGGCCAGGTCGATGGCCGTCGCCAGGCTGCGGAGGATATCATCTCGCACCATCGCCTCCACGTCGAGGCTCGACTGGAGGATCAGTCGGCGCGAGATGTCCACGAAGGCACCCACCGTCTTGGGCGTCAGGGCCACCTGCTCGAACGTCTGCGCCCCCTCCGTGAGTGCCACGTTCTCGGCGACCCAGTAGGCCGTCGGGCCCGTCGCCTCCCGGGGGATGGCCACGTCGCCGACCAGACCGTCGAGGGTGCGAACGCCAGCGCTCAACATGACGCTCTTCGGTGCCAGGCGGTCGATGAAACTCTCGCCCAGCACGTCCGTGGCGGCCAAGTAGCCGCCGGAGCCCGCTACGCCCTTCACGAGGTCGCGCTGTTCCTGGCGGGAGGGCAGCCACGCCTCCTCAGGCACGAAAAAGCCGCCTCTCGATTGGCGACCGATCTGCTTCGCTATTCCGTCGCTGGCTTCGCGCTCCCGCGAGGCGTCACGCCAGTCATTGTTGATCACCGCACGGATCGCCCGCACGATGCTGAAGTCTGTTTCCTTCATACTGTTGCTGTAACCCCCTTCTGGAATGGGCCGCCCTGTGACTGGCCCCCGGCCCACATACACACCTAACCGCGACTCGATGCCCCTGCCGGTCCGGGCCCGCCAGCTCGATGCCTCCAGCACGTCGATGCGCTTCTCAAGCCCGTCAGCCTGCGCAATCAGGGCCTCGACGTCCGCAACGCCCTCTTCATCGCCGGAGTCGACGAGCTCCCGTGCCCTGTCCAGCAGAGCCTTCCGCTTGCGCTTGAGCTCGTTGATGTCTTCCATGGGTTGCTCCTGGCCCGCCTAACTAACAAGAAAGGCAGGGCCGAACGGCACGCCCTACGGCGTGCCCTCCGCCTTGCCCGTCAAGTGGCCCATTCCAGGCCGGCTCTCGGTGTCGGCGCTGCCCCGGCGACGGCGTCCGCTTCTCTCTGCCAGCGGTGCCGCGCTCGGCGGCTCTGCGGTTGCGTTATGTCCAGAGCGGGGGCGCCGGGCTGTCTGAGACGGGACCCACACGCTCAGTCCCTCTTATTCTAGCATCTCCAGCTCTCCGCCGTCCACCAGCAGCAGACGGCCGGCGGACAGATCACGAAGGATGCCCTCGTTGGCGACGCCGACCCGAAGCTGGGCTACGAGCGCCAGGAAGGGCGCATCCCTACGGCGGTCAAGGGCCTGTTCGAGCGCAAACCAACGGAGCGCCAAACGGCGCACGTCCTCATCGCTGAGGGCCACGAGCTCGACGCGGAACGAACCTTCGCCTCCTACCGCCAAGATCGCATCCACATCGCCCCATAGTTTGTCCAGCAGGCGCGCCAGCGGTGCCGAGAGCGGCTCGCCCCCCGGCGCCAGGCCGAGGGCCAGCTTGCCCACGGCGCCGGACTTCATACGGGAAAGGGCAGCGTTGATCTTCATGGCTCCGCCGCATCCGTTCAGACCGCCGCGACAGCGCGGGCAGCAAGCGCAGGCTGGCGGACGGGCGGCGCCCGTGCTGGTTCGCGAGGGCCATCCCAAAGCCAGCCGCCATCTACAGCCCTAACGCCGGGGCGGTCGACGGTTCCCATTGCCACGAGCTCGGCGCTGCCGCAGGCGGGACAACGTAGCGGCTCCTGACGGCCGCCCTTGCACGCCCCCCCAGCGACGCGGCTCAAGCGTGCCGCGGACTCGCTCTCACCCTCAGGAGGCCGCCCGTAGCAGCCTCCGAAGCCCTGGAAGCGCCTCCGTCCCCTTGCCTCAGCCAAGAGGGCCGCCAGGTCCTCGATGGCGTGCCATGAGGCGGCCTCCTCGAGGTAGCACGCCGTCAGCCAGCCGAGCGTCTCCGTGGGTGTCTGCCCCTTTGCGAGGGCCTCTACCTTGAACGTGCCAGCGCCTTCGATGTTGCCAGCCTCAGCATCGGGCACAGCCAGGAGGAGATCCGCAGTGACGACGCCGCCCACGATCGAGGCGCGAACCCCATAGACTCCCGCTTTCGGCCCATGCGCCTTGCGCCACTCATTGAAACGGTTACGCAGCCGGCGCACGGCCCCGCTGCCTGCGGCAGGGCGCAGAGGTTCGAGCCGAAACAGCGTCATCCGGTCGGGCAGCCGCTCCTCATGGCGCCGCCAGTCTGCCGCAAGGCGGCCTGGGGCGCAGACTGGGCATAGAGGGAAGCCGCAGCTAACAGGGAAGGCAGGGTAGGCCCCACAACTGAGGCAGCGAAAGACGCGAAACGTCTGATGGCAGCCTGCGACCGCTTCAGCCCACGGCTGCCGGTTACGGATGGCGGGCAGGCCGTCGATACCAGCAGCCTCCAACCGCGCCAGGCCAGCAGAGAGGCGGCGCCGCAGCCGTTCGGGGGCCTCCCGCGTCGAAACCCCCGACTTAGAGACAGTACCTCTAGAGGTAGCCAAGCGGGGGGTGTCGCCGTTCCCCCCTGGCTCTAAGTAGGGGGCCTCAGGTTCGCCCAGCAGCCGCCGAAGGGCCACAAGGCCGCCTCCGACGTTACAGGCGTGGCAGTAGAACAGGGCACCATCCCAGTTGACGCCCAAGCTGGGCCGCGTGTCCTCATGCCAGGGGCAGCGGTACAGCTCCTCTCCGCCTCTGTGGGGGTAGATGCCCAGCCGAGCCATTAGGCCCTCAAACTCTAGCCTGCGTTCCGGGGGCGCTGGCTCCGGTGCCCCTTGCCGGCGGACTCGTTGGCCGCCATTCCCACGAGTCTCCTGCGGCAGAAGCCCCACGGCCTCCAGGTCTACCTCCGGTAGTACCGCGCCGGGGGGCCGCTCCCAGGTGTAGAGGCGACCGCTCGGATGCAGCGAAGGGGGCAGGTTGATCAGGTGGCCGCCTGTGAAGATCTCCGCGCCAAAGCTGGGCAGAGGACCATCGCCGAGGGGTCGCGCCGGCCGGAAGAGAACGTGAAAGCCCCTGGCGGTTCGGACTACGGGGCACCCTTCCGGCAGCAGGGTCAGAAGGCGCCGCAGGGCGTCATCGGGCAGCTCGCCGTTCTTGCCGTCCAGGTCGATAGCGCCCAGGTTCGGCCCTGTTCGGGCGACAATATTGACGGCGCGCTGGTCCAGCTCGCGAAGGGTGAGACGGGCGGCCTCCTCAACGTCGATATTGGGCCAGCCCTGGACGCGGGTGCCCTTCTCTCGCCTCGGGCCTGGGAAGATGGCGATTCCCCATGAGCGGAACAGGTCGACCGTTGCTGCGGCCTCAGTCGTCATAGGGCTCGATCCTCATGAGCAACGCCTTAACCCGCAGTTGCGCCTCCAAGATGGCCAGGGCTGCATCCTCAGCCGGAGGGGACAAGCGACGCTGGAGGGAGAGGTTTAGCAGCGGTTGGAATGACGCCTCCAACGCCGCCGAGTCCTCACGCAGGAGAGCGGCCGCTTTTATCTGAATCCGGCCGTTCAGGGGCAGCGCAGCTGTCACTAGCACCTCCGGCGGTGTGGCGGCGGCGGCGGCGGGCCACCGCTGATTTCAGAGCTAGGCGGGTGAAATAGGCCTTCCGGGCGGCCTCAGCGCGGCGCTGGCGCTCGGCTATGGGCAGTGTGCCCTCAGGGTCAACCTCCCGCTCGAAGCGCGAAAGGAAGGCGCGACGGGCAGGAGCGGTGTAGACAAGGGGATCATGCGTGGCGGCCAGGCTGAGGCCGCCGATGCGAGCGGCAAGGGAGCGGAGCGCGCTGGTAGCGTGAGCCATCAGCCCGATCTTAGGAGGGGGTCTAGGGGTGCGTCCCCCCCAACATGGGGAGACGCTGAAGGTGCGCCCCTCCCAACATGGGGGGTACTGTCGGCTTGGCCGGTGTCTTAAGGGTGGGTTGATGGCCGCGCCCAGCGCAATGCGCGGGCCCAGAAGCGCAGCCTATAGTTGCCCACACCGTCGCGGGGCAGGTGGTTGAGGAGCCAGTTGATCCTGTAGTTCACTGTGTTCTCATGCAGTCCGGTTTCGCCTGCCAACCCCGTGCCACAAGCCAACTCTCCTATGGGGTCCTTTTTGAGGAGGTGTCGGACGGCAACCTCAAACGACTGTGCGATGTCTTCGGGCGATAGGATTCGGCCACGGTCACGGGACGGCTTGCGGGGAGGGTAGGCGGGATTGCCGCTCTCGCGCTGGCGTTGGTAGGATCGGAGGCAGACGCCATGTGTCTCGACGGGACGCGGCGTCTTCACATGCCGGTTGAAAGTTACGCAGCCGCACACCCGGCATAGCCCCCATCGACCGGGGGGCTGGGGGCGGATGCGGTGAACCGCCTGCAGCCATCGGGCCTCAGGACTGTGGGCAATGCCTTTGCGGGCTGGGGGCGGCGTGCGCGTGCGCGGCTGGGGCCACTTCGCTTTGAGGAGCCTGTGACCGCCCTTCTTGA
>CAZSRY010000051.1:0-10619 GCA_964609475.1 uncultured Dehalococcoidia bacterium | reverse complement strand
AGCCGGCATCCTCCGCGACCGCATGATCTTCAACATGAGCGAGGAGGAGTGGGACGCCGTCATCGCCGTGCACCTGAAAGGCCACTACTGCACCTGCAAGCCCGCCGCCGTCCACATGCGCCACCAGCGATACGGCCGCATCATCAACTTCAGCTCTGCGTCGGGACTGATCGGGACCCACGGCCAGGCCAACTTCGGCGCCGCCAAGGCCGGTGTAGTGGGCCTCACCCGCGTCCTGGCCAGAGAGCTGGGCCGAAACGCCATCACCTGCAACGCAGTCGCGCCGCTGGCCGAGACTCGCCTGACAGCGGGCATAGCGGAATCGGCGCGCCAGACCGGCCAGAGCGCTCCCCAACTGGGAGACCCCGAGGCGGTGGCCCTGTGGGTCGTCTACCTGGCCAGCGACGACGCCTGGAACATCAACGGCAAACTGTTCTACGTCTCCGGCGGCGCCATCTCCATCGCCTACGAGGAAGACATGGGCCGCACGATCACCAAGGACGGCCTCTGGACCATCGATGAGCTGGCGGCAGTCCTGCCGGGACGGCTCCTGCAGGGCATAGAGAATCCGGCGCCACCGCCGCCCGAGCTGGAGATCCCCGGCCGGCCCGCGGTCCCCTCGCTTGAGGCGTAGGTCCGGCGCCCCTGAGAAAAAGCGAGAGGCCGACGTCGATTCGTCGGCCCCCTGATCTCCGATAAGCGTTGCAGAGCCCGCTAGCCGCCATCCCCCTCCAGATCGACCCACTCCTTGCGCACCTCCATCAGAACGAAGGTACCGTTGCTGCGCCGGGAGAGACCGCAGGGAATGAAGCCCGCCTTCTCGAAGCAGCGCTGAGCGCGGTCATTCCAGTCCAGGGTCTTGAGATAGAGCCTGGTCAGGCTCGTATCGGTGAAGAGATGACGCAGCAGCGCCTTGAGCGCGTCGGTGCCGTAACCCCGGCCCCAGTAGCGACGATCGCCGATCGTGATGCCCACCTCGGCCTCGCCCTTGAGAGCGTCGATGTTGTAGAACATGACGTTGCCGATGTGATGGCCCTCGAGGTCCTCCACCGCGAGGCTGCGCCGGAAGGGATTGGAGGAGGCCAGGTCATCGCCGTAGAGCGCCACGTAGTCGGCGAAGGAGGTCGTGATCGGCTTAGCGGCGTCATAGCGGGTCAGCTCGGGGTCCTTGCGCCAGGCGTAGTCGACCTGGGCATCCTCCAGCCGTTTGGCCCGCAAGACGACCTTCTCGCCGCGGGCAACCTCGCCCTCAACCACGGCCGTCATGCACCCTCCCCTTCGATTGACCCAGCGGCAGACCGCGCCAGCACCTCCGCCGCCTTCCGCACAACTCCCTGCTCATTGGGATAGGTCAGCATTCGGCAGGCCTCCGCCACAGGGAACCAGTCCACGCTATCGTATTCGTAGTCGTGATCGGCAAGGCTGCCGCCGGTGGGCACGAACAGATAGTAGTATACCGTCTTGTGATAGCGCACATCCTTCCTCACGAACCAGTAGCTGATGCTGCCGATCTCATCCTGAACAGCGACTTGGAGGCCGGTCTCCTCCCCTACCTCACGCGCGGCCGCAGCCTGCAGGTCCTCGCCGGGTTCCGGCATCCCCTTGGGCAGGCCCCAGACGCCATCCTGGGAGCGGCCACAGAGCACCACCTCCACGCCCTGCGCACCGCGACGGTACACAACCCCACCCGCCGAGGTGGCCTCCTCCCTTCGCAGCCCGGATCTCGCCCTTTTCGCCAATATCCCCCTTCTCGTCAGCGATACCTGAATCTAAGAGGGTCTTCCTCGAAGTCCAGCTCCTCCAGAGCATTGAGGACTGCCTCCCGCACCCGTGCCTCCGGGTGATCGCGCAACTCCTCCAGGGCGGTCTTTGCCTCCGCACCCCCGATCTCTCCCAGAGCAGCGATGGCCACCTCCTGTACCTCACGGTCATCATCGTCCAACAGCGGCAGGAGGTGAGGGACAGCGGATTCATCGCCCAGGGACGCGCAGGCGCTTGCCGCCTCGTAGCGCATCTCGGCATCACCGCTGGCCAGCTCTCGGAACAGGATAGGCAGCCAGCGAGAGTCGCAGCTGCGGCCCATCGCATGAACCGCGCTCACCTGTAGCCGCCGATCGCCGCTGCCGTAGGCCTCATCGATGCTGTTTCGGACCCAGGGCGCGCTGCAGGCCCCCACCGACTCCAGGGCGCGGGCGCGCACCTCGACGGTCTCCGTCGGGTTATCGATGACGGCGTGGAGGGCCTGCTCAACCCTTTGGCCGTCGTCGGCGCTCAGTTGCTCCAGCTCGGCGCGCAGCATGAACACCCCCAGGGCCAGCGCCGCCTCAGCGCGAACACCGGCATCCGGGTCTCCCCCCAGGAGCCTTACGAGAGGCGATATCAGGTCGCGGCCGTCATACTCCCACAGGCCCTGCACCGCCATATGCCGGACCTCGGCGTCCTCATCCTCCAGGCCGGCCACAAAGACGGCGTCGAAGTTCAACTCCACGTTGTCTTCGGTCAGTTCCAGGAGCTGCCTGACGACCTGACGGCGGCGCTCGACATCTGTCTCCAACCACGTGCCGAGAAACGTCGACAGCTCGTCGGGGTCAAGACCCGATATGCTGGTGAGCTTCGACGCTACGAGCGGCTGTGCGGGGTCTTTCAGCTCCTGGAGATAGGCTTCCAGAGACATGCTCCCCCCGCCTTTCAGAGAACCCTTCGATTTCAGTCTAGCGAGGGCCGCGAGAGCTTGTCAAACAGAGCGGCCGCGCGCCGCGACGGAGCCCTTCCCTACGATTGACGCAGCGAGACCGCACTGAGTAGAGTGATGGCATGGCAGTGCGAACAATACGCATGGACGCCAAGGATAACGTGGCGGTGGTGACCGCCGACATCGGCGCGGGCGACCTGCTCGAGCTCGCCGACGGCACCAAAGTGCGGGCGGCGAAGGCGATCCCCCGCGGCCACAAAGTGGCCCTCGCCGCCATCGCTTCCGGCGAGGTCGTCATCCGCTACGGCGAGGAGATCGGCCTGGCGACACAGGACATCGCGGCAGGAGAGCACGTGCACACCCACAACCTGGGCGGCAGGAAATGAGCGAGGAGTTCACCTTCCAGGGCTGGCGACGGCCGGATGGGCGGATGGGCATCCGCAACCACTGCCTGGTGCTGGCCACAGTGGTCTGCGCAGCGGGCGTCGTGCGGGACGTCTCGCGCCGCCTGCCGCAGGTGGTAGCGGTAGAGCACCCACACGGTTGCGGCCGCGGCGGCCCCGACATCGGCCTCCAGCTCAAGACCCTGGCCGGCCTGGTGGACAACCCGAACGTGGGCGCGGCCGTCCTGGTCGGCCTCGGCTGCGAGCCCCTGTCCGTGGGACTCCTGCAAAGCGCCCTCACCGAGAGCGGAAAGCCGGTCAAGAGCGTGGTCATCCAGGAGGCCGGCGGATCAAAGAAGGCCGCCGACCAGGCCGAGGCGATGGCCCGTCAGACCCTGGCTGAGCTGGAGAGGATGCCCCGCCAGGAGGGCAGGGCGGCCGACCTGACCGTGGCCCTAGAATGTGGCGGCTCCGACACCTTCTCCGGCATCACCGCCAATCCGGCGGTGGGCAAGGCAGTCGACCGGCTGGTGGGGATGGGTGGCACGGCGATCCTCTCCGAGACCACGGAGATGATCGGCGCCCTGAACCCCCTCCTGCGTCGAGCGGAGAACGAGGAGGTGGCGGCCCAGCTCAAAGAGATCGTGGAGAATCAAGAGGCCATGACACGGCGGATGCTCGGGCCTCTGGCCGACCGCGCCCTGGCGCCCGGCAACGTCGAAGCAGGTCTATCCACGATCGCCGAGAAGAGCCTGGGCTGCATCGCCAAGGCCGGCAGCTCGCCCATCCGCGAGGTGCTTGAGTACGGGCAGCGGCCGAGCAAGCGAGGCCTGGTAGTGATGAACACACCCGGCTTCGATGCCGAGAGCATAACCGGCATGGCAGCAGCCGGCGCCCAGGCGATCATCTTCACCACCGGCAGGGGCACGCCGGTCGGATTCCCGGTGGTGCCCGTGATCAAGGTCTCCTCCACCTCGGAGCTCTATCACTCCATGGCCGACGACATCGACGTTGACGCCGGCGCCGTCCTCTCGGGAAAGACGCTGGACGAGGTGGGAGAGGAGATCCTGGACTTTCTTTTGCGGGTCGCCCGCGGCGAGAGGACGAAGGCCGAGATCAACGAGCAGGCCATCTTCGCCATCGCCCAGACGCACCAGGCGTTCTGAGCCGTCCCGCATCGCTGGGTGCGACAGCCCTATTGCACCCCGTGCAGCTCGTGCTTCAGCTCGCGGCCCATGAGCTCGACCACCCCCTGCTGTGGATCGAGCCCCTCGAAGAGCACCTGATACATCTTCTCCGTTATCGGCATCTCCACTCCCAGCCGCTGCGCCAGCGCCCTGGCCGCGACGGTCGCGCCCACCCCCTCCGCGACCTGGCCCAGGGACGCCAGGACCTCCTCCAGACCGCGTCCCTTCGCCAGCTCCATGCCGACGACGTGATTGCGACTGAGAGGGCTGTAGCATGTCGCCATCAGGTCGCCCACCCCCGCCAGCCCGATAAACGTAAGCGCTCGCGCCCCCGCTGCCACGCCCAATCTCGTTATCTCCGCCAGCCCGCGCGTGAGGAAGGCCGCCTTGGCGTTATCGCCGAAGCCGAAGCCGTCGCACATGCCGGCGCTGATAGCGATGATATTCTTGAGAGCGCCGGCAAGCTCGACGCCGGTGACATCCTCGTTCGTGTAGATGCGGAACGATGGGCCTGCAAGCGAGTCCCGCACAGTCTCAGCAGCGGCGATGTTTTCGCAAGCGACAACGCTCGCCGCCGGCAGCCCGCGCGCGATCTCCCGCGACAGGTTAGGCCCCGACAGCACGCAGACAGGCGTCCGCAGCGCTCCCGCGAGCTCCTCCTCGATGACCTCCGACATCCGCCTCCCCATATCAGCCTCCAGCCCCTTGACCGCGCTCAGGATCATCGTCTCAGGGTCGAGATGCGGTCGGAGCGAGCGCAGGTTCTCCCTCAGGGTCGACGAGGGGACAGCGATGACCAGCAGCCCCGCTCCGGCGAGAGTCTCCCTCAGATCGCCGGTCACGACAAGGGCCGGGGGAAAGCTGAGGCCCGGCTGAAGGGCCGCATTCTCCCCATCCCGCCTGAGCTGCGTCGCCTCCTCCTCATCGAGGGCCTTGAGGTACGTGGGGACCTCCCGCCTGGCCAGCAGGACCGCCAGCGTCGTGCCCCAACTGGTGGTGCCGATGACCGCCGCCTTGCTGAAGGCCCGCTCCGAGTCCACTACCCCTCCTGCGCGCCGCCCGCCTGCCGGACCTGCCCCTTCTGGCCGATCCTGCGCTCGCTGCCCGACAGCAGCCTCCGGATATTGTCGTGATGAACGACGATGATCAGCGCCGCCGCGACCCCCGCGAACACGGCATAGGCGTAGGGATGGACCCCTGCCACGGCCAGCGCCAGAAAGAGGATCGCCGCCACGGGTGCCGTCCCCACCGACATCAGGGACATGTAGCGGGTGGCGGCGACAATGGCCAGACCTATGGGCAGCAGGGCCAGGGCCGCCAGCGGGCTCATCGCCAGCAGGGCCCCAAAGCTGGTGCCGACGCCGCGGCCGCCCCGGAAGCCCACGTAGACGGGCCAGTCATGGCCGACGACGGCGGCAAAACCGGCCACCGTCTGCACGTACGGCTCGCCCGACATGGCGCGCGCGATCAGCACCGCCACCGACCCCTTGGCAATATCGAAGACCAGGACAACGAGGGCGGCCCACAGGCTCAGCGTGCGCAGGGCGTTAGTGGCGCCCGTCTTGCCGCTGCCGTAGTCGCGGACATCGATGCCGCGGGTCAACTTGCCCATCAGGTAGCCGGCCGGAATCGCGCCCAGCAGGTAGCCGGCGGCCGCCGCGATAAGGTACTCCCACTCCATGTCTACTGCTCACCCCGACTCTTGAATACCAGCCTGAGGGGTGTTCCGTCAAAGCCGAAGGCGCGGCGCAGGCTGTTCTCCAGATAGCGTTGATAGGAGAAGTGCAACACGGAGGCGTCGTTCACAAAGAACACGAAGGTAGGCGGCGCCGCCTGCACCTGGGTAACGTACAGAACCTTGAGCTTCTTGCCGTGCACCGCCGGCGGGCCGCGCTCGCCGATCGCCCTCTGCACCGTGGCGTTCAGCTCAGCCGTGCCCACCCGCTTCCCTCGCTCCTCTCCCACCCTCAGCACCTGAGCGAGCATACCATCGATTCCGCTCCCCTCCTTCGCCGAGACGAAACAGATGGGGGCCCAGGAAGCGAAGCGCAGCCGCTGCCGCACCAGCCCCTCGAACTGCTTCCGATAGGCGGCCTCAGGCCCTACCAAGTCCCACTTGTTGGCCACCAGCACCAGGCCCACGTAGGCGTCGGCCACCAGTCCGGCGATGTGCGCATCCTGGGCGGCCACCCCCTCGCCGGCGTCGAAGAGAAGAAGGGCCACGTCGGCCCGCTGGACGGCCCGCTGCGCCCTCAACACGGCATGCTTCTCCACCCCCCGCTGGACGCGCCCCCGGCGGCGGATACCGGCGGTGTCGATGAGCACCAGCTTCTCCTCCCCGTACTCGAAGGGGGTGTCTATGCTATCGCGGGTAGTGCCGGGCACATCGCTGACGATGACCCGCTCCTCACCCAGAACAGCGTTGAGTAGCATCGACTTGCCCACGTTGGGCCTGCCGACGATGGCGACCGCCAGGGTCGGCGACGGCTCGGCCACGGGCAGCAGGGGCAGCATCTCCACCACCATGTCCATGACATCGGCTACCCCCAGCCCGTGGTGGGCGCTGACGGGGATCGGCTCGCCCAGGCCCAGCTCGTAGAACTGGACGGCCGCCTCCTGGCGAGACTCGCTCTCGGCCTTGTTGGCGAGCAGGAGGACGGGCCCGGCCGCCTGCCGCAGCAGATCGGCCACGTCGAGGTCGGCGGCCGTCAGCCCCTCCTTAGCGTCGACCAGGAAGAGGATAACCTGCGCCTCCGCAAGCGCCACCTCCACCTGCCTCCTGACAAGGGCGTCATACGGCGACGACCCGTCGAGAAGGAGCCCGCCCGTATCCACCAGGCGGAACTCCTTTCCCCGCCATTCCACATCACCGTAGAGGCGGTCGCGGGTTGTGCCCGGGATATCCTCCACCAGGGCCTTGCGACCCCTGATCACGCGATTAAAGAGAGCGGACTTGCCGACGTTCGGCCGGCCGACCAGCGCCACCACGGGCCTGCCCTGGGCAGCAGTGGCCTTCTCCGGTCGAGCGCTCAGGGGGCCGGGCTTGGTCATGAGCTCGAGATGGTGACCACTACGTCGACAGGGTCGGTCCCTATCAGCTCCACGCCGGCCGGGAGCTGGACGGTCGGGCTCACTCGTTGGGTCCCCACCGGCAGATCGGACAGGTCGACAGTGGCGATGATAGCGTCGGCGGTCAGTGTCTGCAGGAGCGGCATCTGGCCGGCCAACGTCACCGCCAGAGTGGGGGGTACCACGGTTGCAGTGAGATCCGGGCCCAGACCGACGGTGCGCAGGGCCACAGTGAAAATGCCCTCTCCCTCCGCCGGCGACACCCGCACCGCCACTACCACCTCCTCGCTGCCGGACACGCGGACGCCCTCAGGGATGCGCAGCCTCACGCTCCGCACCACATCGGACTGCGCACCGTCGACCGCCACGTTCTCCGTCGTCAGCACGCCGATCGACTGAAGCACCTCCAGAGGCCCGGAGATACTGACGAAGGCCGGGTCCGCCTCTATGGAGGTGACGTTGTATCCAGAGGCAACGTTGCCGGTCACCGATGGGTTGACGATATAGACGAGGCTGTATTCCTGCTGAACGATGGTCAAGCTGACCTTTGCCGTGTTGGGGTCCAGGTTGACGCCTTCGATGTCGCCGCCGCGGACATCGCGGGGCGTGAGGGTGAATGTGTGCTCAAGACTGACCTGAATGCCGGTCAGGCTGACATCGGCCACAGCGGCATCGACCAGATTGACCAGGCTCTCCGGCCCGGAGACGCCGACAGACTCGGGGGAGACCTTGGATTCGGACAGGTTGTAGCCCAGGGGCGCAGCACCCACCAACTTCACGCTCACCGGCACCGTCTTGGTCATCACCGGCTCCAGAGTGACAGTTACCCGCGGCGGGTCCACCTCGACGACACTAACGTCACCCCTGCCCACGGCCACCCGCACCGGGATGCTGGCCTCCGTTTGCGTTATCCCCGACAGATCGACGGTAGCCTGAAAGTCATCCACCGACACATGGTTCCAGACGTCCTCGTCGGCAGAGATGCGAACGCTGACCAGAGGCTCGGAGAGGCGAGCCACCGCCCGTCCCTGGGGCACGTTCACCACCTCCACGGGGATGACGCCGGAAAAGAAGTCGGTGCGAGTCTCGCTCTCGACATCGATAACGAAGAACCAGAGGGTCACGGCGAGGGCAAGGGAAAGGATGCCCAGGCTTATGTTGTGCCTGACGACATCCGCGCTCTGGCGGATAACAACCAGAATCGCCCTCAGGAGATTGACCGCGAACTCCACCTCTTACCTCGCTGACCGCCCGAGATGTTCACTATCCTGCGCCCCCACACCAAACCAGAGGCCGGGATCGCCACCGCCTGCCCCCTCATTGACTCTTCGCCGATGGCCGTCCCAGGATGCTGGCCAGGGTGGCCCACAACCGCCCCTCATCGAGGCGATGCAACATCCGCCCGTCTGAGGCCACAGAGATATATCCTGTCTCCTCCGATACTACCACCGACACCGCATCGGTGTCCTCGGTGATGCCCAGAGCCGCCCGATGGCGAGTCCCCATATAGCCGCCCATGTAGCCGGGGCCAACGTCCTCGGCCAGCGGCAGAGTGCAGCCGGCCGCCACCACCCTGTTCTCACGCAGAATCACCGCCCCGTCGTGCAAGGGCGAGTTGGGAAAGAAGATGCCCTCCAGAAGCTCCGCCGACGGGGCAGCATCCACCCGCACACCGGTATCGATGTAGTCCTCCAGACCCGTCTCCCGCTCCAACACGATGAGGGCGCCGTGGCGCTGCCGAGAGAGATTGGCAGCAGCGTCGGTCACGGCATCCACAACCACGTCATAGCTCGGTCTGCCCATCCAGGCCCGTCTGCCGGTTCGCCCCACCCGCTCCAGGGCCCGCCTTAGCTCCGGCTGAAAGACGATAGGAATGGCTATCAGCAGCCCGATCAGGGAGTTGCGGAGCAGGAAGTTGAGGACCCGCAGATCGAGGACGCGGGCGAGCACGAAGGCCCCAATGAGAACAATCGCTATGCCCCGCAGGACAGCCATGGCGGTGGTGCCCCGCAGGAGCAGCAGCACCCAGTAGGCGAACGCGGCGATCAGGAGGATGTCGACGACGCTGCGGACATCCAGTCGCGACAGGTTCTCCCCGATCGTATCAAGCAACTCTTCCATGGCCGGCGACCGTGCTTCAAAGCGGGCAGGCCGACAGACCCGACCGCTCCACCCCTAACCCAACTCCTCAGCCAACAGCAGGGCCAGTATAGCCCTCTGGACGTGCAACCGGTTCTCCGCCTGATCGAACACCACCGACTGCGGCCCCTCTATCACCTCATCCACGATCTCCTCGCCACGATGGGCCGGCAGGTCGTGCATCAGGATCGCCTCAGGCGAGGCCTGAGCGAGAAGCTCGCTATTGACCTGGTATGCGGCGAATGCCTTCAGCCTGACCTGGTAGCCGTCCTCCTGGCCCATGCTCGTCCACACATCCGTATAGACTATGTCGGCCTCCCGTACGGCCTCTTGAGGCGATCGAGCGATGTTGATCTGAGCGCCACTCTCGGAGGCCCGGCGCTGCAAATCGGCCAGCATCTCCAGGGGCAGCTCGTAGCCCTCCGGCGAGGCCATGATGAAGTTCATGCCGACCATGGCCGCCGCCTGAGCCAGGGACGCCGCCACGTTGTTCCCATCGCCGACGAAGGCCAGGGTGAGGCCGGAGAACCGCCCCTTCTTCTCGTAGATCGTCAGCAGGTCGGCGGCCGCCTGGCAGGGGTGCTCCTCGTCGGAGAGGGCGTTGATGACGGGCACGGTGGCGTAGCGCGCCAGATCGACAAGGGTCTGCTGGGCGTAGGTGCGCGCCGCTATGCCGTCGACGTAGCGGCTGAGCACGCGGGCCACGTCGGAGACCGGCTCCCGCTGGCCCAGGCCGACCTCACTCTGGCCCAGATAGATCGCCTGGCCGCCCAACTGCTGCATCGCCACGTCGAAGCTGACGCGGGTGCGCAGCGACGGCTTCTCGAAGAGGAGGGCCAGCGTCTTGCCGGCGAGCACGCGGGCGTAGCCGTTCTTCTTCATGCCCACGGCCGTATCGATGATGCGCCTGAGTTCTTCCGGCGTCAGCTCAGCGATGGATAGCAGGTCCCTTCCTCGCACCGGACAGCTCCTTTTCAACGATGGCAAGTATAGCATAGCGCTATCTGAGTGAATATCAAGCCTCGCCCCAATATCCCCTCCTCTTGACGCCGAGGAGCAACGAATAGTAACCTTAGCGTCGCTTCCCTGCAATTCTCATCCGGCAGCACAAGGACGGCGCCCGATGAGCCCCTGGCTGGATCGACACCG
>CAZSRY010000050.1:8879-10858 GCA_964609475.1 uncultured Dehalococcoidia bacterium | reverse complement strand
GTAGTTCTCGCAGCAGTCGCGGCAGCACTGGCAACTGGTGTTGACGCCGGTCATGCCGGCGTTGTTGGGCCAGACGTGGAGGAGCCCGTCCTCCTCGATGGCATCGCAGAGCTGGAGCGCCTCCTCGGTGGTGAGCCTCTTGCCGGAGCCGCGGCTGATGACGTACTCGGCGCCGCGGCCGAACTGGAGACAGTGCCAGGTGTCCGCCTCGACGGTGTGCTCGCACTGCTCGCCGACGGAGGTGGTGCGGAATCGGCAGGAGCAGGGCACGACGGCGATCACTTCCTGGGCCTTCAGGAGCTCATGGAAGTTCTCAGCGGGGAGAACGTCGGGCAGGTCCTTGATGGCGTTGTAGGCGGGGACGATGCGGGTCAGGGGCGAGGGTAGGTTCTTGAATATCGCCGCCAGCCGAGGATACATCTCCTCTTTACAGAAGTCGTGCCACTGCTGGAAGAAGACGCGGTCCCTCTCCGGATCCAGCTTCTGGGAGGCCTGCGAGGCATCGTGGAACTGGACGATGTTGCGGGCGAAGCGGTATTGGTCGCGGGTGACGAAGTCGCCCTTGGGGAAGACTACCCCCTTGCCAAAGAGCTCTTCGAGGTTCTCCCTGACATCGTCCTCGGGCACGCCGGTCTTCTCGGCGACCTCAGCGATGCCGCCGGGGAGCGCCTCGACCAGCCTCGCTTGGTCAGGCGTCATCAACGTCTCGAGGATGGCACGCAGGCGGTTTGAGCCGGGGAAGCCCAGGCTCTCGGTTAGGGTATCGTAGGCATCCTTGGCTGTCATATCGTGATCTCCGTTTCCTGAGGAGCGTTCCGCCGGCGCTGCCGGGCGCCTGATGGTCTAGATCCTACACCCAGGGCGCGGAACAGGGCAAAACCGCGCCTGCCGCATGCAGACGATCTGCCTTCCGGCCGATAACGATCAGGAGGGAGCTGCGAAATTCCTGGCAGGGATGGCAAAGGGGATCTGTATTCTTTCGGAGATCGACAGATGAGAAGTCTAAAGATCGCACAGGTGGCTCCCCCCTGGTATCCGATCCCGCCCAAGGGGTATGGAGGGATCGAGCTGGTAGTGAGCCTTTTGGCCGACGGCCTTGTCGAGCGGGGCCACGATGTGACCGTTTTCTCCACCGGCGACTCCTCGACCAAGGGGAAGCTCTCCTTTGTCTACGGCGAGAGCATTCCTACGGAGATCGGCCGTGTAGACCGCGAGATCGCCCACATCATGCCGGCCTACCTCCAGGCGGAGGAGTTCGACATCATTCACGACCACACGATGTTGGGCCCGGCCATCGGCAACTTCGTGGACAAGCCGCTGCTGCACACGCTGCACGGGCCTTTCACCGAGGCATCTAAGGCCTACTATGCCAGCCTCAACCACGGCATATTCTTCAACGCCATCAGCGAATATCAGCGGAACTGCTTCCCGGAGCTCAACTATGTCGGCACCATCTACAACAGCCTCAACCTGGACTGGTACCACCTGGAGGAACAGAAGGATGACTACCTGCTGTTCCTGGGCCGCATGAATCCGGAGAAGGGGGTGCGGCAGGCCGTGGAGGTGGCCAACCGGCTGGGGGCCAGGCTGGTCATGGTTGTCAAGATGGTGGAGCCTCCGGAATTCCAGTACTTCGAGGAGCAGGTGAAGCCGCTGATGGGAGACAACGTCCAGCTCTACGGGCAGGTTGATGTGGCTACGAAGGCCTCCCTGATCGAGAAGGCGAGGTGCCTGCTCTATCCGATCCAGTGGCCGGAGCCCTTCGGGCTGGTGATGGCGGAGGGGATGGCCTGCGGAACGCCGGTGGTGGCGATGCGCGACGGCTCGGTGCCGGAGCTCATCATAGATGGGAAGACCGGCTTCATCGTCGATTCTCTGGACGAGATGGTGGAGGCGGTCGGCCGCGTGGATGAGATCGACCCCATGGCGTGCCGAGCCTGGGTGGCCGAGAGGTTCACCGTCAAGCGGATGGTCAGCGA
>CAZSRY010000050.1:0-8779 GCA_964609475.1 uncultured Dehalococcoidia bacterium | reverse complement strand
CCACATTCTCGAATATGCGGCGCGGGTTCTCCCTGGTCATGATGTCGATCTGCGCCTGGGTGACGCCCGCCCCGAGCAGGGCCGGTATCACGTTGTCCACGATGTGGAAGTAGTTCCAGTTGGGCACTACGGGCTTGACCACCTCCGGCTCGTACCAGTCGAAGTAGGCCATGGCGTCCTGGGAGAGGACCATGCGTTCGGCGTAGCCCATCTCACAGAGCTTGGCCACGGTGGCGATGCGCTTCTCATCGGGCAGGAAGAGGTCGAGGCCAAAGCGGTCCATGCCGATGTAGGAGCCGCGGTCGAGCAGCTTGGTCAGATAGTCGAGGTCGTCGCTGTCCCCGCTGTGGCCGATGATGACGCGGGAGAGGTCCACGCCCTCGCTCTCGAAGATGTTCTGCTGGTCGAGGCCGCGCTGGGTGGCGGCGTGGGTATGGGTGGTGATGGTAACGCCGGTGCGCAGGTGGGCGCGAGCCACCGCCCGCAGTAGCTTGTCCACGCCCTCGGTGACCCCCGCCTCCTCAGTGGTGCCCTTGAGGACGGCGGCTCTGACGCCGGTTCCCTGGATGCCCTCGGTGATGTCGTGGACAAACACCTCGGCCATATGGTCGATGTCACGGTTCTGGAAGTAGAAGGGCAGCTCATTGTAGGTGTAGAGGCCGGTGGAGACTAGCACCTGGATGCCCGCCTTCTCGACGACGGGCAGCAGCAGGGGAACGTCGCGGCCGAGGCCGAGCACCGTGGCGTCGAGGATGGTGTCGACGCCCTTCGCTTTGAGGGCGCTCAGCAGTTCGACGGCGTGGTCCAGCTCCGCCTGCTGGTCCCAGACGAAGGGGAAGTTGTGCTCCACGCCCTCGGAGCGGGAGAAGATGTGCTCGTGCATGAGGGTGAAGCCGAGGTCGGCGGTGCTGATGGGGCCGGTCATGGTCTCCACGGCGGGGCCGGTTATGGTTGGTCTCGGTTGGGTAGCGGCGGTCGGCATAGCGACTTCCTCCTTCTTATCCTCGCCCGCGCAGGCGGCGAGGCCCATTCCGGCGGCGCCGATGGCGGCGGCTGCCCCCGTCTTCAGCAGCCGCCGGCGCGAGAGCCTCTGCCGTAGTAGCTGCTGCTCTTCGCCTGACGACGGCATGTCCTTCCCTTCTTGCTTGCCGCGACAAATGCTGCCGTCACGGCTGATGAGTGTCAACCGAGGTGCCGTTCCGCCTCGCCGACGGCGCTGCGGAATGTGTTGCGGGCCATCATGTTCCCTTCCATATCGGCGCGGGCCTGGAAGAGGTCGCGCCAGAGCCCCCAGGCATCGCGGTTCCCGGGCTCGGCCTTGCGCACCCAGTCGACCAGATGACAGGCCAGAGGCAGGTCGCCAGCGGCCTGTAGCTCGCGGGCGCGGGCCAGGATGTCTTCGGGGCCAGCGAGTCTGACCATCTCGGCGGCCTGATCAGATGTGGCCGCAGGGAAGAAGTCGGCAGGGTTGCCGTCGTACCAGCCGCCGTACTGTCGCCAGACACCGTTAACGATGAACTTGGGATGACCGTAGGTGGGCTGCAGGTAGGGCTTGTCGACCAGGTCGGCGGGAGGCTCCACCTCACGGAGGATCTGCTCCAGCCACTGGCCCTGGTTCATGCGCTCTATCACCTGGTCGTGAATGGACCGTAGGTAGCGGGCGGTGTCGAGGGCATAGGTCTGCACCAGCTCCTCGCCCTCGATGGGCGGCCCATGGCCGGGGAGGAGCAAGACGGGGTTAACGTCGGCTATCGCCTCAAGCCCCTCGGCCCAGCCCTCGGCGTAGCGCTGCACCTTCCAGGGGTTGCCGATGTTGGGGCATGACCAGACAAAGAAGTCGCCGGTGCAGACGAGGTCGCGCTGGGGAGCCCATACCCAGGTGTGGTCGTCGGTCTCGCCGATGCCGTGCACGAGCTCGAAGGGCTCGCCTCCGACCTCGATGGTGATGCGGTCGTCATAGGTTTCATCGGGGTAGACGAAGACGGGAGTGGGAGGCGGCTCAAAGCCGGGCTCCAGCGCGAAGCCGAACTGGATGGAGTTGATGAATAGTGTCTGGCCGGCCATGCGTTCGTAGCGGCGCAGCCGGTCGACGACACGGCGGTGGGCTATGACGCGAGGGCGAGGGTGGCCGCGCTCCCTGGCATCTTCGATGAAGGCGGCGGCGCCGGTCACGTGGTCGACGTGTCCGTGGGTGTAGACGATGGTGTGGATGGGAAGATCGGTGCGTGTTCGCAGATTCTGCAGGATCTCGGCGCCGTTGCCGGAGAGGGAGGTATCGACGAGGACGATTCCCTCATCGGTGAGCAGGGCGGTGACGTTGCCGAAGTACTGGAAGAAGATGGTGCCGGGAGCGACGTCGCTCATCAACCTCGGATTTCCTCCCAGGCCCCAGCCGAACTCTTCGGTCGGCGTAGGCCCGGGTGCCCCTTGTGTGGGCTGGGGCGCCTCTTGTGTGGCGACGGCGGTGGGCGCAGCGGCCTCCTCCCCAGCCTCGTCGGCGCAGGCGGCCAGGCCTATTCCGGCGGCGCCGATGGCCGCGGCCGCTCCCGTTTGCAGCAGCCTCCGGCGTGATATCCGCTGTCGCAGCAGCTCCAGTTCCTCGATCGATGGCTGCATGTCCTTCCCTCCTTAGTCTGCTGCGGCGGGTGTTGCCGTCGCGGCTGATGAGTGTCAGCCCAGGTGCCGTCCGGCCTCGTGGACAGAGGGCCGCTAGTCCTTGGGCTCGATGCCGGCGGCCCTCAGGGCCAGGTCGCGGTACTCCTTCAGAGGCGACTCGGCGTAGATCATCATGCGCTGGGCCTCCATGGAGCCCTCGCCGTGGACGGTTACGATCTCCATGTAGGCGCTCTCCGTGGAGGCGACCAGGTTGTGCGTGAACTGGATCAGGCGCAGCCGCTCCTCAGTGGTGTACTTGGGTGATGCCCCCAGGTAGTGCTCCAGGTAGTCGTGGATGTCCGGGTTCTGCCAATCGAGGTAGGTGGGCGAGGTGGCGATTATGCCCCCCGAGATGTCCTGCACCAGCTTCATGATCTCGTGGTAGTTCCGGGCGAAGTGAAGCTTGGCCATGTTGGTGATGAGGGGGCTGGGGACGCAGATCTCGCCGTAGTAGACGGGCGATTTGACGGCGGCGTGAGCCAGGGCTTTCAGGGTCTCCACGTAGGCGGCGACCTCCACCACCTTGGCGCGGATGTGGCCCGCCCTCTCGACGCCGTTGGCCTCGGCCATGGCGACGGCGCAGCCCGCCAGAGCCTCGACGGCGGGGATCTTGTAGGCGACGGCTGTGAAGCGGTGGTAGGTGGCGAAGGTGTAGGCGAGGAGCATGGAGTATTGCCACTCGCCGCACATGAAGACGCGCTCCCAGGGGACGAAGACGTTGTCGAAGACGATCATGGCCTCGACCAGCCCCCGTACGGGACGGCCCTGAGGGAACTCGGCGGGGGAGCGCTCGCCGCGGCCGGGCCGGCAGATGAAGGTGACCCCCTCGGCATTGGCGGGAACGGCGAAGGCGACAGAGTACTCGGCCTCCTTCTCGCGCATCTGGCGGGTGGGAACGACCAGGATCTCGTTGGCGGCGGGGGCGCCGGTGATGTGGATCTTGGCCCCCTTGACGATGATGCCGTCCTTGTTCTGGTCCACTACGTGGAGGTAGTAGTCGGGGTGGGCCTGCTGGGACGGCACCTTGCTCCTGTCGCCCTTGACGTCGGTGACGGCGCCGCAGAGCATGAGGTCGTTCTTGCGCAGGTGCTCCAGGTAGTCGCGCGCGCGCTCTTTGTATTCGGGCTTACCCATCCGCTCGGCGGTGGCCATGATGGCGTTGAGGCAGTCGGTGCCGATGTCCTTGCCGAAGGGAAGGCCGCCGGTGAGGCGGATGGACTGCCCGACCATCTGCAACCGCTTGTCGATGTCGTCGGGGGTCTTGGGGATGGTGAAGTAGCGGCTTATGGGCTCGCCGGTCTCAGGGTGCTGGGCGACGAAGAGGTCGCGGATTGCGGGGTCCTTCGACTCCGTGAGGACGTAGTCGCCGGCCGCCGTCTCGGTGCCGATCTTGAGGACGGGGTGAGTGGTGACGTCGTCGACCTTCTCGCCGAAGATGTAGACGCGCCGCCCGTCCCTCAGACTCTGTCTGTACTCTTCTGGTGTGCGGATCGCCATGTCTCACCTCTCCCTTCGCTGGCTACGTCGGCCTAGTCTGCCGACGGCTCGCTTGCCAGTCGGTCATCGCAGCGATGGCCGCCCGGCCTCATGATAGGAGAACCGCCCTGCGGGGACAAGGTTGTCGCCGGCGCAGGCAGCATCGGGGAGCAGCGTGCGCTCTCGGTCGAGAAAGGGCTAAGATAGTATGTAGCGAGGGGATAGGATGAGCCAGGCTGATGGTGGAGGGCCTGGAGATTACGGGCAACCTGTGCTTCGACCACTATATGAACGCACCGATATTCCGGCAGGACTGGGAGGGCTACAAGCTCCCCGAGGAGAAGGAGCACCTGCTGGCGCTCATGGATGACGCTCTGGCAACGGCGAGAAGCGCCAGATGAGGTAAAATCTCGAGGGAACTCAGGGGATCCCCTGATAGATTGATCCCCTACTCCCATTGACAATTGTATGAAGGGCCTGGCGTGGATGGGCAGGGATGCCTTCGCGACGGCCCGGTGGACCTAGGCTAAGGTGGCTGCTGTGCGAAGGATCGTAGTGGGAACGCTGGTCTATGGCCTGCTGATGTTCCTGTGGGCAGCCGGCCTCTCGCTGGGCACGGCCCAGGCGACGGGGACGGGAGCCGTCGAGCAGGCGTGCGCCGGCTCGCAGTCGGGCACGGTGGCGGTGACCTTCTCCTGGCCGCGGGCCAGCGGCGCCTATCAGGTCTGGCTCGACCTCAGCCTTTCTAACAACGGCTTCGCGCCCGGCACCTTCACGGCGGTCGGGCCGCTCGACCCCGATACGACCTCCTACACCTGGAAGGGGGTCAGCTCCGGCCTGAACCACCACTATCGGGTCAACGCGCTCTACGCCGACGGCTGGCACGTCTTGAAGAGCGGCAGCTTCGTCTCCGGGCAGTGCCAGTGGGGGCCAGCGTCGATTCAGGGGACGACGCAGGAGTGCAGTACGGAGGCACCGGGGAAGGTGAAGGTCACGTTCTCCTGGGCACCGAGCCTCGTGCCCGGCAGCCTGCAGTGGCTGGACCTGAGCCTGTTCGACGACGGCTTTGCGCCGGACAGCTTCGTGGGAATAGGACCGATAGCGGGAGGCGAGTCGACGTTTGTCTGGGACGGGCTGGAGCCGGCGGCCAGGCACTATTGGCGGGTGAACAAGCTGAGCTTCGATGGCTGGCATCCCAGCCAGACGGGGTCGTTCACGACGCTGAGCTGCGGCACGTCGGCGGTGCTGGGGAGCGCCATCAGCCCCAACCACGAGATCCTGCAGCTGCGGGAGCGGCTGGCGGCGGAGATCGGGGCGTCGGGGATAAACGCGGCCGTGGCGGTCACCGACCTGCAGACCGGCGAATCGATTGACGTGAACGGCGATATGCCCAGGCTCCCCGGCTGCGCTATCAACTGGTTCGTTCTGCTCTCGGTGGTGATGGACCTGGAGGCGGGCCGCTATCCGGAGAGCGACGTGGGGGAGCTGATTGCGAAGACGATCTACAGCAGCAACCCGGTGACGGCGCGCACGCTCCTGATCAAGACGGCGGGAAGCGTGCCCGCGGGAGTGCTCAAGATGAACGAGCTGCTGGCCAGGCTGGGGCTGCGCAGCTCCCTGTACGACCATCCGCCCGCCTACCCGAACGAGTTCTCGCTGCGGGGGTGGCCGAACGTGCTCACGGCCAACGACATGAACCGGGCGCTGACCTCGTTCTATCACGGGGCGATTGTGAACATCTTCTGGCGCGACTACCTGCTGGACAAGATGACGGGCGTCAAGCCGGGTCTGCAGTACCTCATCCCGTCGGGGGTGGGGTACGGCACGGCGTCTCACAAGAACGGCTTCCACTGGAGTCCCGGCGGCTGGGTGGACAACGACATCGGGATCGTCGTGTTCAACAGCGGCGGGGTGCCCTACGGCTACGCCATCTCTTTCTTCACGGAGGGGGTGCCGACGAAGTACGACGACATACCGCTGGGGCAGGCGGTGTCGAGTATGGTGTGGCAGTACTTCGCGAACAGGTACTAGTCCGGAGCTTCCGCTTCTTTCCTCTCAGGCACACAGGCGACTCTGCAGGTTGAAACCCCCGCCTAAGGCGGGCAGGCCCGGCCGCTTCCCCTCGTATCTCCTGCGATACCGCTCGCTGACTCAAGCTTGTCTGTGGTGATAGAATGCCGCCATCCGGCCCGATCGGCGGCATTGCCGTCTGCGGCCACGAGCGAAGCGGGAGGAGGGCACATGAAGAGTCACACCAACTACCTATGGTTCGAGACGAAGTCGCGGCGCGACCTGGTCAACGTGACGGACGAGGTCGAGGGCACGGTCAGGAAGTCGGGCGTGCAGGAGGGCCTCTGCCTGGTGAGCGCCATGCACATCACGGCGGCGATATGGGTGAACGATAACGAGTCGGGGCTCTGGCAGGACTTCTGGGAGTGGCTGGAGGGCCTGGCGCCCTTCAAGGCGGACTACCGGCACCATCGCACGGGGGAGGATAACGGCGACGCCCATCTCAAGCGCTCGCTCGTCCATCACCAGGTGGTGCTGCCGGTGACGGCGGGCCGGCTGGACCTGGGGCCGTGGGAGCAGGTGTTCTACGCCGAGTTCGACGGGCAGCGGCGCAAGCGGGTGGTGGTGAAGGTCATCGGGGAGTAGGGGGTCATGCGGTCGAGACGGAGGGCAGCGGTCGAGGCGGTGCTCCTGGCGGTCATCGTCGGGCTGCTGATCTGGCATACGGCCTACTGGCACGCCAGCGGCGAGCATAGGCGCATGTTCGAGGAGTCGGAGATGGGGATGCAGATCCTCACTGCCGTGTACAACCTCGGCCTGGTGCTGGCGACAGGCGCGTCGATAGGCCTGCTGATGCTGAGGGTGACGGAGCTGCTGGGGTACAGGGTGGATGAGATCGAGCACTTCGGCGACGAGGGCGGCCGGCGCCCCGAGGAGGCGGACGAGCGGTGATCAGCTTTGCCGAGGTGCCGGGGCTGGAGGTAAGCCCGTTTCTGCTCCTGTTCATCGGCTTTGCCGCCGGGGTAGTGGCGGGCTTCATCGGCGTGGGCGGAGGGTTCATCGTAACGCCGACGCTCATCGTGCTCGGGTTCCCCGGCACGGTCGCCGTGGGGACGAGCCTGGCCAATATCGCCGGCAACTCGGTGGTGGCGACCCTGCGACACAGGCAACTGGGGAACGTGGACGTCAGGCTGGGCCTGACAATGGTGCTGGGGATGCTGCTCGGCGTGGAGGTCGGAGTGAGGGCGGTCAACTGGTTCAAGGACCAGGGTCTGGCCGAGGAGGGGGTGCTGGCGGTGTCGCTCTGGGCGATGGCGTTCGTCAGCATCTACACGGCCTGGGAGACGAGACGGTCGAAGCGCCGGATGGATGAGATGGCCTCGGCCGGCGAGAGCGTCCGGCGGGAGATGGTGACATCGCAGATGGCGCAACGGGTACAGGGCATCGGGCTATGGCCGATGGTGTATCTGCCGCGGTCGCGGGTCAGGATCTCTATGTGGGCGCTGGTGGCTATCGGCTTCTTCGCGGGGGCGCTGGCGGGCTTCATAGGCATAGGGGGCGGTCTGGTAACAGGGCCGGCCCTCATCTATCTGGTAGGGATCCCCTCGCACATCACGGTGGGTACCAACATGCTACAGATCATCTTCACTGGGGGCTACGGGACGATAAGGCACACGATGAGCGGCAACGTGCTCATCTTCGCGGCGTTCCTCCTGCTGTTGGGGGCGTCGCTGGGGACGCAGATAGGGACGCTGGCAACGCGGTACGTAACGGGGCCTGCCGTCCGTTTCGTGCTGGCGCTGGCGGTGGGAGTGAGCGCGCTGGGGGCGGCCTTCAAGCTGGCGGACGTGATCAGCGGCGAGACGAGCCTCTTGCTGGACATCGGCGCCAAGGTGACTTTGTTCGGGGGGATGACGGTCCTTGTGCTGTCCATCCTGTCGCTGCTGGCGCTGGGCGTGCTCCATCAGCGGGGACGCCGCATTCCCGCCTGGGCGCAATCGCTCTGTTGCCAGCGCTAGACGGCAGCCGCCGCGTCGGCTCCGCCTCCCTCACAGCGTCCGGCAGGGGTTCTCCAGGCGACCTATCCCCTCGATCTCTATCGCGATCTGATCGCCGTCCTTGAGGAACAGGGGCGGGTCGCGGAAGACGCCGACGCCGTGCGGGGTGCCCGTCGCCACGACGTCGCCGGGCAGGAGGGTGAAGGCGCGGCTGATGAAGGCGATGAGCTCCGGCAGGCCGAAGATGAGCTCGGCGGTGGTGGAGTCCTGCATGACGCGGCCGTTGAGGAGGGAGCGGATCGCCAGCCGGTGCGGATCGGGGAGTTCGTCGGTCGTTACCAGGACGGGGCCCATGGGGCAGAAGGTGTCGAGGCTCTTGCCGCGCACCCACTGGCGGTCGCCGAACTGGAGGTCGCGGGCGCTGACGTCGTTCACACAGGTGTAGCCGGCGATGTAGTCATAGGCGTCCTCCTGGCGGACGTTGCGCGCCGTCTTCCCCACCACGAAGGCCAGCTCCGCCTCGTAGTCCACCTGCTGGGTGAGCGCGGGGTCCCAGGTGATGGCCTCGCCGGGGCCGATGACGGATGTGGGGAACTTGGCGAAGATCAGGGGCCGGTCGGGGATCTTGGCCCCCTGCTCGC
>CAZSRY010000049.1:3893-10920 GCA_964609475.1 uncultured Dehalococcoidia bacterium | reverse complement strand
ACGGCGACCTGGGCAGGTTCCGGCGCGACCACATTGGATTCGTCTTCCAGTTCTTCAATCTGATCCCCACGCTGACGGCGCGGGAGAACGTCGAGTTCGCCGCCGAGCTGGTGTCGCAAGGCGGTCGATCGCTCGACGCCGAGGTGGCCCGCCTGCTGAGGCTCGTGGGGCTGGAGGAGCGCGCCGACCACTTCCCCAGTCAGCTCTCCGGCGGCGAGCAGCAGCGGGTGGCGATAGCCCGCGCGATGGCCAAGGACCCCGACCTCCTCCTCTGCGATGAGCCGACGGGCAACCTGGACTTCCGGACCGGCCGGCAGGTGCTGTCTCTCCTGCAGAGACTGACTCAGGAGCAGGGGAAGACGTGCGTGCTGGTCACCCACAACAGCGCCATCGCCACCATGGGGACTCGCATCATCCGCCTGCGCGACGGGCGCATTCAGTCAGACGAGCCGAACGCGGCGCCGCGGCCGGCGTCTGAGCTGGAGTGGTAGCCTCGAGGCCGCGCGGGGGAGGAGAACCGACGCAGAAGGATGAATAGGAAGAGCAACCTGTTGGTGCTGCGGGATATCGTCGCCCGCAAGTATCAGTTCGCCGCCCTGACGGTGATCATCGCCCTGGCGGTCCTCATCTTCGTCACCCTCACCGTGTCCTTCACCAACGTCGAGCGGTCGTACGACCGCACGTACGAGGAGGGCCACCTGGCCGACTTCACGGTGCGGGTCAAGGGAGCGCCGGCGTCGGTGGCGGAGGATGTTCGCCGACTATCGAACGTGGCGGCGGCCGAGGGGCGGGTGGTGGAGGACACCGGCCTCCTGACGGGGGACATCCCCATTCAGGCGCGGCTGATCGGCATGCCGGCGGATAGGCGGCCGACGGTCAACGACGTCATCATGCAATCGGGGCGCTATTTCCAGCCCGGCGATGAGAACCCCATCCTGCTCAGCGCCAAATTCGCCGACTTCCACGGCTACGAGAGCGGGGACACCATTGAGGTGTATACGCCAAATGGCCCCCAGACGTTCAACATCATCGGCAGCGCGAGCAGCCCTGAATACCTGATCAACGCCGCCAGCACCCAGGACCTGCTGCCGAGCGCCCGCCGCTTCGGCGTCTTCTTCCTCCCCCTGGAGACGCTGCAACGCCTGTTCGACCAGGAGGGCCAGATCAACGAGGTGGCGGTGCTGGTCAAGGACGAGGGGGGCCGCGAGGAGACGATGCAGCAGGTCACGGAGCTGCTGAGTCCTTACGGCGTGCAGCAGACCCTCCGGCGGGAGGACCAGCCCAGCTATGCGGCAACGGAGCTGGACCTGGAGGGGGCGAGGGAGATGGCGATCCTCTTTCCCATCCTCGTCCTCGCCGTCGGCGCCTTCGCCATCTACATCGCCATGAACCGGCTGGTGCGGGCGCAGCGGCCCATTATCGGCCTCTTCCGCGCCATCGGCTACGGGACGGGCGCCATCGTGGCGCACTACCTCCTGTTCGGCGTGGTGGTGGGAATCGCGGGCTGTATCATCGGCGCGGCCGCCGGATACGGGCTCTCCTTCTGGATGACAGGCGCCTACAGCAAGGCGCTGGCGATCCCCCTCGTGGCGAATGAGTTTCAGATCATGCCCGTCGTGGAGAGCGTGATAGTAACGCTCGCCGTCTGCCTGATCGCGGCCGCCGCCCCGGCCTGGCTCGCGTCGCGGCTGCTGCCGGCGCCGGCGATGCGCCCCTCGCCCGAGCTGCCGCTGACCGAGGGGACGACGCCGCTCCTGGAGCGCGTTCTCTTCCTCGCCCGCAAACCGCCGCTGCTGTTGCGGCTGGCGCTGCGGAACATCTGGCGGGCGCCGCGGCGGACGCTGTACACGATGGGAGCGGTCAGCCTGGCGCTCGTCCTCCTGGCGACGGGGCTGTCGATGTTCGACAGCACGGACTTCGTGCTCAAGACCCAGTTCGAGAAGGTAGACAGGTGGGACGTTTTCGCGGTGTTCTCCGGCCCCCAGGGCGAAGGGACGCTGGCGGACGTGTCGAAGCTGGCGGGGGTCGAGAAGGTGGAGACGGTCTACGTGGCAGCGGCGGAGGTTTCGGCCGGAGATAACCGGCGGGACATGGGGCTGATGGCGGTACCGCCGGACGTTGAGCTGCACGGCTTTCGCCTGAGCGGCGGCGTGCAGGCCAGCGAGGCGCTGCAGGCGGGAGGCATCATCCTTGCCAGGGGGCTCGCCGATGCGCTGGGCGTCGGCAGGGGCGACGGCGTCGAACTGAGCACGGAGGCGGGCCAGACGGAGCTGACGGTGACCGGCATCACGAACGAGACGTTCGGCGGCCTGGGATACGTCTCTCTGGCTACGAAGGACGACGCGATCGGTCTGCCGGCGGGGTTCAACGCCCTCTACATCGGCACCAGCGGCGCGGCGGCCAGCACGGCGGCGCAGAGGGCGCTCTACGAGCTGCCGGGCACGGCGAGCGTCCAGATCAAGGACGAGATCCAGCGCGACATGAACGATCTGATGGGCCTGTTCAACGTGATGTCCTACTTCTTTCTCGGCTTCGCCGCCATCATGGCCGGTGCCATCATCTTCAACACGATGACGGTGAATGTCCTGGAGCGGGAGCGGGAGATAGCGACCATGCGGACGCTGGGCCAGGGCAACGGCGCCATCACCTTCATGCTCATGCTGGAGGACCTGGCCTTGACCCTGCTGGCGATCCTGCCCGGGCTGATCCTGGGGACGCTGGTGGCGGCCTATCTCATCGAACGCTGGAGCAGCGACTTCTTCACCATGGAGTTCAAGATCTACAACACTACCTACGTCGTCATAGTCGGGGTCGCCATCGGCGCCGCCCTCATCTCCGCCCTCCCCGCCATCTGGCACACGGCCCGCCTCAACCTGGCGGAGGCGACGAAGGTCCTCACCTGACCCATCCTCTCCCCCACCGCCCGACGGCAGGACGACGACGGCCACATCCCAGGCGCGACGGCCGGCGTCGCAGGCTGAGAGCCTAACCGAAGCGTATGAATGCGCCCCAATACACCCACCCGGACATGGCTACTCCGTCAGTCAGCAGGGCTTCTCCAAAAGGCTTGTGTTGTAATGGACGACGGGGTACGCTGATCTTGACGATTGGGATATCCACATCTGGGTGAGGTGTAGAGGTGGCCAGAGGAACCGGCCCCACGGGCAGCGGCCGACAGCAGCAAGGATCCAGTGGTAGTCGACGAACGCGCAGCCGCAAGCGCGTCCATCGGAGCACTCGGAGACGACCGGACAAGCAGGAGCAGAGATTCCTGTTCGATCCCTACTGGGACGAGGTCTTCGCTGCCTACTACGACCCCACCCTGGGAACCTGCTGCCGCATCTGATCGCGGCGAGGAAGGAGTCTTCTATGGCACGAATCGCATCGTCTGGCGCCTATGTTCCTCTATATCGGTTAGGAAGACAGCAGATGGGCGACGCCTGGGGCATCCCCGCCGTCCCGGGCGAGCGGGCAGTGGCGAACTTCGACGAGGATAGCCTGACCATGGCGGTGATGGCCGGCCTTGATTGTCTGGCGGGGATAGACCCGTCGACGATAGACGGCCTGTTCTTCGCCACCACGACCGCGCCCTACAGCGAGAAGCAATCGGCGGGCATCATCGCCGCCGCCCTCGACCTCCGCCAGGATATCAACACCGCCGACTTCACGGGGTCGCTGCGCGCGGCCACCACCGCCGTGCGGGCAGCCGCCGACGCCGTAGACAGCGGCTCCGCCAACAGCATCCTGGTGACGAGCGCCGATCACCGACTGGGAGAGCCGGAGTCGATGTGGGAGCAGCTCCTGGGTGACGGCGCCAGCGCCGTCATCGTGTCCAAGGAGGGGCCAGTCGCCATCAGAGGCTCCTACTCTCTGGTCGGCGAGCAGGTCGGGCCCTGGCGTCGCAGCGAGGACCGCTACGTGCGATCTTTCGAGGCGAAGGTGGAGACGCAGTACGGCTACGCCCGCGCAGTAGTGGGAGCGGCGAAGACATTGATGGAGAGAGAGAAGGTAGCGGCAGGCGACATCGCGAAGGCGGTCATAACCGCTGCCGACCCCCGCAGCCATGCCTCCGTCGGTCGCGCCCTGGGGTTCGAGGCGGGCCAGCTCCAGGACACGCTGTTTCTGTCGGTTGGCAGCCCGGGGGCAGCCCTGGCGCTGATGATGCTGGCCGGGGCCCTGGAAGGGGCGAAGGCCGGCGACCGCCTGCTGGTGGTGAATCACGGCGATGGCGCTGATGCCCTACTGCTGGAATTGGAGAAGGATATACCTCAAGCTGCCGGCAGGAAGGGGCTGATCGGCCATCTGTTCCAGCGACGGGAAATGCCCAACTACACGGCGTATGCCCACTCCCGCCAACTGCTGGAGCGGGAAGTGCCTGTCCCCGTATCATCGGCTGTGACTTACTGGCGAAGCGTCAATCAAGAGCTAGGTCTCCACGGCGCCCGCTGTCGTAGCTGTGGCATCATTCAGTACCCGGTGCCGCGCGTATGTGGCGAGTGTGGGGTGAAGGACAACCTGGAGGACGTGAAGCTATCCAGGAAAGGCACTGTATTCACCTTCACGCTCGACCATCTGGTGGCCCAGCAGTACCTGAACGTGCCTGTCCCCAGGCTGGTGATAGACCTCGAGGGGGGCGGCCGCGTGTTCTTGGAGATGACGGACGGTGACCCCCAGGAAGTGAAGATAGGTATGCCTGTGGAGGTCGTGTTCCGGCACCTGCACGAGGGTTCGCACTTCCACAATTACTACTGGAAATGCCGGCCTCTACCGCAGGGCTAGAGATTGCTGAGATAACCCCCCCTTCTCGGGGGCGAGGAGGAGAGTCCTATGGGAAGCATAAAAGACAAGGCCGCCATTATCGGCGTGGGTTGTACCAAATTCGGCGAACTGTGGGAGAAGGACGCCGAGGACCTGATGGTGGATGCGGCGTATGAGGCGCTGGATGACGCCGGCCTTACGCCGGATGACATCGAGGCGACATGGGTGGGGGTGCTTTACGGCTGCACCGGCGTGAGCGGTAGCACCTTCACCGAGCCTATGAAGATGTTCGGCAAGCCCGCTACGCGAGTGGAGAACTTCTGCGCCTCGGGGATGGAAGCATTCCGCAACGCCTGTTATGCAGTGGCTTCCGGGGTGTACGACGTTGTAATGGCCTGTGGCGTGGAGAAGCTGATGGACACGGGGAGTTCAGGTCTGCCAGCGGTGGGAGGTGAGAACCCCGTACTTGGCACCATAAGCGCGCCCGGCATGTTCGCCCTGGCGGCGACCCGCTGCTTCCACGAGTACGGCTGGACGAAGGAGGACCTGGCAAGGGTGGCGATCAAGAATCACAAGAACGGCCTTGCCCACCCCAAGGCCCACTTCCGGCGTGCCGTGACCATGGAGGAGGTACTGAGCGCTCCTATGATCGCCTGGCCGCTGGGACGCTTCGACTGCTGCGCGATGTCCGACGGCGCGGCGGCCCTGGTCGTGACCCGTCCCGAGATCGCCAAGCGGAGCAAGCACAAGTACGACTACGTCGTCCCCAAGGCGAACGCGCTGGCGCTGAGTACGGTGCAGCCGATGTACCGCAACTCCTTCGACTACCTGGGTTTCCCGGCGACGCAGGCGGCGGCCGCCCTGGCCTATGAGGAGGCGGGCATCAAGGACCCCGCCAAGGAGATAGATTTCGCTGAGGTGCATGACTGCTTCACGATTACGGAGATCCTGAACTGCGAGGATCTGAGGTTCTGCGAGAAGGGTCAGGGGGCGACATTCGTGGCGGAGGGCCACACCGAGGTGGACGGCGACCTGCCCGTGAACCCCAGCGGGGGGCTGAAGTGCTTCGGCCATCCTATCGGGGCGACGGGCTGCCGGATGCTGTATGAGGTGACGAAGCAGCTCCAGGGGCGGGCCGACGGCGCCCAGGTGAAGGACCCACGGCTGGGGTTGGCGCATAACCTGGGTGGGCCGGCGTCGGTCTGTTCCATAACCGTCCTTGGACGCCCAGAATAGCCTTCTCTGCCAATAGCAGCGGTTCTCTCCAACAAGGGTCTCGGTGGCTGCTTCGGCGGCTCGCGCTGAGGGGAAAAAGGCCACTTTTCTGGGAAAATTCTTTCTCAACCCCTTCAATAGGGGCTTGACATTAAAGCGTGCCTAGGGTAAAAGTTTAAATGTACTGAAAATTTAATCTTTTACCCCTTGGGGAATCATGAGAGTCAGTCGTCAGGCGGATTACGCCATCAGGGTCGTGATGGACCTCTCGGTGAACGAGGAGGCACGCATCAGGGAGATCGCCGCCCGGCAGGGGCTGTCCCCTGCTCATGTGGGAAGGATATCGCAGGTGCTGGCCAAGGCAGGGGTGCTGACGACGAAGCGTGGCCGACTGGGGCACATCAGCCTGTCCTGCAACCCGGAGGATATCAGTCTGCTGGAGGTGGTGGAGGCGGTAGATGGGCCTTTGCAGCTCGATCGCTGTCTGCTGGCGCCTGGTAAGTGCGGCCGTGAGCATGTCTGCCCTGTCTATAAGATCGGGCAGGAGATCCTTCTACATTCGATGGCGAGATTGGGTTCTACGACGTTCGGCGATCTCAAGTCGAGCCCCGTCCTAGAGAGTGCTGTGGGGAAGTGATCAGCGCCTGTTTGCTAAGGGAGCAGCGGCGTGTATTGGTCTGCCGCCGTTCCCAGGGCGAATTGGCGGCTCGTGAGGAGCAGCCAAGGGGTATAAGCTCTTTGGGTGCTCTTTTTTCTCCGAGGGGAGATTAGGAACCATGGTTGCTGCATTCACTCGTCAGCCTGTGAATCTGAAAGAGGCCGTTATCCCCGTGGGGCAGGTCTACATCATCCCTGAGCGGTGTAAGGGGTGCAAGTTCTGCATTGATTTCTGCCCCAAGGACGTCCTTGTGGAATCGAAGGAGATGAACGCCAGAGGCTATCACTATCCGGTGGTGGCGGAGGGTAAAGAGGACGCCTGCATCCAGTGCGAGTTCTGCTCCCTATTCTGCCCTGAGTTCGCCATATACACCGAAGAGCAACTGAAGGAAGAGAC
>CAZSRY010000049.1:0-3793 GCA_964609475.1 uncultured Dehalococcoidia bacterium | reverse complement strand
CCCTATTCTGCCCTGAGTTCGCCATATACACCGAAGAGCAACTGAAGGAAGAGACGGTGGCGGCGTCATGACGACTATTACACAGCAACCACGGGTTCTCACCGGTCACCACTTCATGCTGGGGGACCACGCCTGCTCAGAGGGGGCGCTGGCGGCCGGCTGCCAGTTGTTCGCCGGCTACCCGATCACCCCCTCCACTGAGACAGCGGAAAGGCTGTCGCAGCGCATGCCCCAGGTGGGGGGCATCTTCCTGCAGATGGAGGACGAGCTTGGCAGCATGGCGGCCCTGGTGGGGGCTTCCATGGCCGGCGTTCGAGCGATGACCGCTACCTCCGGCCCCGGCTTCTCCTTGATGATGGAGAACATCGGGCTGGCAGCCATGATGGAGGCCCCCTGCGTAGTGGTGAATATCCAGCGGGGCTCTCCCTCCACCGGCCTCCCTACCCTGGTGGGACAGTCTGATGTGATGCAGGTCAAGTGGGGCTCACACGGCGACTACGAGATCATAGCCTACGCCCCCTCTTCACCGCAGGAGTGCTTCGATTATGTGATCAAGGCCTTCAACGCATCCGACCGCTGGCGTGTTCCCGCCTTCGTTATGGCGGACGAGCTGATCGGCCACATGACGGAGCGCGTGGTCATTCCGCCGGAGGATGAGATCCCAAGGGTGGAGCGAAAGACAACACCCTATAAGCCGGAGGATGGCAAGTATCTGCCTTTCCTGGCTGAGGATGAGGACCTGGTTCCCCCCTTCGTGAAGGCCGGCGATGGCTACCGCATTCACGTGACAAGCCTTACCCATGATGAGAGGGGCTACCCGGCTACCTTCCCGGAGCCCCACGATAAGCTGGTGCGACGCCTGGTGAACAAGATACGGCTGCACACCGACCAGATCATCGAGTATGACGAGGTATTTCTCGATGACGCCGAGGTGGCGGTCGTCGCCTACGGCTCCACGTCCCGCTCGGCGCGCCGGGCGGTAAACGAGGCGCGAGCGGACGGCATCAAGGTCGGCCTGCTGCGGCTCATCACCCTCTGGCCCTTCCCCGAGAACAAGATCAGGCAGCTCAGCGACCAGGTTAGCGCGTTTATCGTGCCTGAGCTGAACCTGGGCCAGATGTCGCGGGAGACGGAGCGTTTTACCAGCAAACCCGTCATCGGCGTGAACCACGCGGGCGGCGTCATGATGGCGCCGGGCCCCATCCTGGAAGCTATCAGAGAGGCGGTGAAGTAGGCATGCCCGAGATTGCAGTCGAGAGCCACCCCATTGACACTGCGTTTCGCACCGACCGGCTGCCGCACATCTGGTGTCCCGGCTGCGGCATCGGTCCGGCCGTCCACGCCTACGCCCTGGCGATGCTGGAGAGCGGGATACCGATGGATAAGCAGGTATCCGTATCAGGTATCGGCTGCACGGGGCGGGTGCCCGGCTATGTGAACATCGACTCCTACCATACCACCCACGGCCGGGCGATCCCCTTTGCCACGGCTATGGCGCTGGTGAATCCAGAGCTGGAGGTGACGGTGTTCAGCGGCGACGGCGACCTTTTTGCCATCGGCGGCAACCACTTCATCCACGCCGCCCGTCGCAACGTTGATATCAACGTCATCTGCATAAACAACTTCAACTACGGAATGACAGGCGGCCAGGCGGGGCCGACGACGCCGCTGGGGGCACGAGCGACGACCGCTCCCTACGGGAACTATGAGCAGCCCTTCAACCTGCCCTATCTGGCAGCAGCATGTGGAGCCGTGTTCGTGGCACGCTGGACAGCCCTGCACGTGCGCCAGGTCAAGCAGGCCATTCTGAGAATGATGGAGAAGAAGGGGTTCACCTTTATCGAGGTGCTGGCGCCCTGCCCGGTAGGGTTCGGCCGTCCCAACGATATCGGCGACGGGCTGGAGGAGGTGTGGCTGTACCGGGAGCGCTGCGAGGTGAACAACAACGCCTCCATACCTTCGCTAGACATCGACCTGAGGCGGAAGGATATCCCGATCGTCCTCGGTAACTTCTTGGACATCGAGAGGATACCATTCGACCCGCTGGCGATGGTGAAGGCCCAGGTTAAAGGAGAATAGGCCATGCATCAGGAGCTAAGGCTGGCAGGCTACGGCGGACAGGGAATCATTCTGGCGGGGCTCATCCTCGGTAAGGCGGCGACGCTCTACGACGGGAAGGAGGCCGTCTTCACCCAGTCCTACGGCCCGGAGGCCCGTGGCGGCGCCAGCAGTGCCGACTTAATCATTTCCGATACTCCTATCGACTATCCACTGGTCACGCAGCCCGTTCACCTGGTGGCCATGTTCCAGGAGGCCTATGAGCGCTACCGGCCCAGCCTGGTGCCGGAGGGCGCTCTGACCATTGAAACAGACCTGGTCAGGCCAACGCCGGACGAGAAGCCGTACCGCGGCATCCCGGCCACTCGTATCGCGGAGGAGGTCACGGGCAGAGCCATCGCCGCCAACATCGTCATGTTAGGGTTCTTCACCGCTGTGAGCGGGGTCGTTACTCACGAGGCGATGGAGGAGTCGATCCGAAACAGCTTGAGGCCGAAGCTGGTAGAGATGAACCTGAAGGCCTTCGACGCGGGCTATCAATATGCCGAGCAAGGGAAGGGATAGCCATGAAGAACACAGTACTGATCATCGGCGGAGGAATAGCGGGTATTCAGGCCGCCCTGGACCTGGCCGAATCCGGGGCCAAGGTGGTCTTGGTGGAGAAGTCGCCCACCATCGGCGGCAAGATGGCCGCCCTGGATAAGAACTTCCCCACCCTGGACTGCTCCATATGAATTGAGATGCCCAAACTCTCCGAGGTCGGAGAGCATCCCAACATCGAGGTCCTTTCCCCCGCTGAGGTGGAGTCGGTTGAGGGAGAGGTAGGCAGCTTCCGTGTGAACCTCAAGCAGAGGTCGCGCTTCGTCACCGAGGAGTGTACGCGCTGCAATCTGTGTGTCGAGGCCTGCCCTCAGTGCACGCCCAACGAGTTCGACGTGGGAATGGGCTTCCGCAAGGCGATCTACACCCCCGTGGATCAGGCCATGCCTACCCCCTACCTGATAGACATGGACCTCTGCCTCAACGAGCCGCCGAACTATTTCCCCTGCGATCGCTGTGTCCAGGCCTGCGGACCCGACTGCATCGATTTCTTTATGCCTCCCGAGCAGTCCCTGACCAGAGAGGTGTCCGCCATCATCGTGGCCGTCGGCTTCGACCTCATCGACCCGAACCTCCTGCGCCACTACGGCTACGGCAAGCACCCCGACGTGCTCACCTCCATGGAGTTCGAGCGGATGCTCTCGACGATGGGGCCAACCGGCGGCGAGATCATCAAGCCCTCCAACGGCAAGCACCCCAAGAACATGTTCTTCGTGCTCTGCGTGGGCTCCCGTGACCGTCACTTCTACCGTCACTGTTCCCGCTTCTGCTGCATGTACTCCATCAAGGAGACCTACCAGGCCGTTACCCATGGCATCGAGGACGTCACTGTCCTCTACATGGACATACGGGCCTATGGCAAGGGGTTCGACGGCTTCTACGACCGCACGCGGCAGGAGGGGGCCAAGTTCATTCGTGGCCATCCGGCGGAGATCAGCCCCAACGGCAAGGGCCTCATCGTGCGCTATGAGAACACGGACAGCGGCCGCCTGGAGACGGCCAAGGCAGACATGGTGGTCCTGGCCACAGCGGTGCGGCCGCCCGAGGGTCTGGAGGAGCTGGCCGAGGTGCTGGGGATAGAGGTGGACGAGGACGGCTTCCTGAAGACGGTGGAGGCCGAGGGAGGAGTGATCAC
>CAZSRY010000048.1:0-10962 GCA_964609475.1 uncultured Dehalococcoidia bacterium | reverse complement strand
GCCCGCGAAGCGGGCTGAGCCTGCCTACCGGCAGGCTCCAGCGCCGGAATCGGCGCCCGGCGGCGCGATGCCCGCTCGCCACCCCAAAGCTGCTCGGCCTTTCGCACCGCACCCACGGTCATAAGCAAGTTCTGATACGAAAGTATATCCGCCACGTTCAAATAGGACGCCGGCAGGACCTTGACCTTTCTCAGGTTGCGAGCGCTGACAAGGACGCCCCTGTCCGGCTCCTCAGTGACGACGAGGGTAGAACGGTCGAGACCCAGCTTCTCCAGCAAGGCTATCATGTCCTTCGTGCGGGGCTTCTCCATCCCCAGCTTCTTCACCACCTGCAGGGAGCCATCGGCAGCCTTGGCCGAGAGCACGGAGCGGATGGCCAGACGACGCATGCGCTTGGGTAGGCGCTGGGCAAAGCTCCGCGGCCTGGGGCCGAACGCTACACCGCCGTGGCGAAGCATGGGCGAGCCGGCGCTGCCCAGGCGGGCACGGCCTATCCCCTTCTGGCGACGGAGCTTGGCCGTGCTTCCTCTGACCTCGCCTCGCGTCTTGGTGCTGGCCGACCCGGCACGCCGATTGGCCAGTTGCGCCAGAAGGGCCTGATGCACCACGGCTGGATGAGGCTTCAGGCCAAAGACCTGGTCATCGGCCGTGATGGACTCAGCTTTCTTGCCCTGAGCACTAAGGACCGCGAGTTTCATGACTCTTCCTGAGCGGGCTCCTCTTCGGCAGGCGCCTTCTCTTCTTGGGCGCCGGCCTCCTCGGCTGATACCGCCTCCTCTTCGGAGACTACCTTCTCTTTTGCATCGACGGCCTCCTCGCCGGCAGAGACCTCCTCCTCGACGGGCGCCGCCTCTTCCTTGGCAGGGGCTTCCTCTTCGTCTGCTGCGGACGCTATGCCAGCGATAGGTACCGGCGACCTGCTGGAACGGCGAATGCGCAGGATGCCGTTCTTGGCTCCGGGGACTGACCCTTCGATGAGCAGTAGCCCCCGCACCGGGTTGCTTTCCAGCACCCGCAGATTGCGTACCGTGACACGCTCATGGCCCATGTGCCCAGCCATGTGCAGCCCTTTGACTACCCGTCCCGGCGAGCTGCCGGCACCTATGGAGCCGGGGGCGCGCAGGCGGTCGGATTGGCCATGAGTCCTGGGGCCGCCACGAAAGCCGTAGCGCTTCACTCCTCCGGCGAAGCCGCGGCCTTTGGAGATGCCGGTAACGTCCACGAAGTCGCCCGGCTGAAAGAGCTCGGCGCCTACCTTCTGGCCCACCTTCCACTGAGATGGGTCATCCACCTTGAACTCGCGCAGGTGCCGGAGGTCGCCCAGCCCCTTCAGATGGCCTTTCATAGGCTGGTTTACCCGCTTGGCGATGCCGAACCCCAGTTGCACGGCGCTGTAGCCGTCCTTCTCCCCGCTCTTCACCTGGACGACGGTGCATGGGCCGGCCTCGACCACCGTGATGGGGTGAATCTCGCCCTTGCGGTCGAAGACCTGGGTCATGCCGATCTTCCTGCCAAGCAAACCTTCGATGCTCATCACAGTTTGATCTCGATGTCCACGCCGGCCGGGAGTTGCAGCCTCATCAGCGTGTCTACGGTCCTGGAGGTAGGCTCCTGGATGTCGATGAGCCGCTTGTGCGTGCGGATCTCGAACTGCTCCCGCGAGTCCTTGTCGATGACCGGCGAGCGGATGACGCAGAACTTCTTTATCTGCGTAGGCAGCGGGATGGGGCCGGCCACCGCCGCTCCCGTACGCTCGGCCGCCTCCACGATCTGACCGGCTGACTGGTCGAGAAGCCGATGGTCGTAGCCCTTCAATCTAATTCGGATCTTTTGTCTTGGCATTGTCTCTCGTGCTGCCTGTTGGCTAGAAGCTACAGGTCACGCCCCCACTAAACTCTACCCATTTCCCTCACCGATAAGTCGGCCGCCTTCGAGCGGCGCTGGGCCTTTGCCCTAGGCCCGGGCCGGCCGTTTGACCTTGACGCCCAGCTTCTCCGCCACGGCCGGCGGCATCTCCTGATAATGATCGAACTCTATGTTGTGAATGGCACGTCCCTGGGACAGAGACCGTATGACGGTGGTGTAGCCGAAGGTCTCCGCCAACGGCACCAGCGCGCGCACGACCTGCATGGCGCCCTGGGCATCAACGCCGATCACGTGTCCGCGACGACCGTTCATGTCGGCCAGAACGTCGCCGAAGGACTCTTCCGGAGTCATGACCTCTACCTTCATGATGGGCTCCAGTAGAATGGGCTCTCCCTGCTCGAGGGCCTTTCGCACACCCATGGACGCAGCCGTGCGAAAGGCCAGCTCGGAGGAGTCCACTTCATGATAGCTGCCATCGACCAGAGTTACCTTGATGTCGATGACGGGGTAGCCCGCCAGGACGCCACTTTCCAGAGCCTCTTTGACTCCCGCCTCCACCGCCGAGATGAACTCCCGCGGAATAACCCTGCCGGATGTCTGGTCGACGAATTCAAAGCCCGCGCCCCGCTCGCGCGGCTCGACCTCGAGCCATACGTGGCCATACTGACCACGACCGCCGCTCTGGCGAACGAAGCGGCCCTCGCTGCGGTTGGGGCGGGTGATCGTCTCTTTGTAGGCAACCTCAGGCTTGCCCACGTTGGCCTCCATCCGAAACTCCCTCAGCATGCGATCGACGATGACCTCCAGGTGGAGCTCGCCCATGCCGGAGATGATGGTCTGACCGGTCTCCGCGTCATAGCGGGTACGGAAGGTGGGGTCCTCTTCGGCCAGGCGCATCAGGGTCTCACCCATGCGGTCCTGGTCCTCCTTGGTCTTGGGCTCGATAGCCACGGAGATGACGGGCTCGGGGAACCGGATCGCCTCCAGGACGATCGGATGCCCCTTGTCGCAGAGTGTGTCGCCGGTAAAGGTATTCTTGAGGCCCACGGCGGCACCGATGCCGCCGGCGAAGATGTGCTCAATCTCCTCACGGCGGTTAGCGTGCATGCGCAAGATACGGCCCAACCGCTCCTTCTCGCCGCGGGTGGCGTTGTAGATGGCCGCCCCCGTCTTCACGTGGCCGCTGTAGACGCGGAAGTAGGCGAGGCGCCCCACGAAGGGGTCGGCTACGATCTTGAAGGCGAGAGCGGTGAACGGCTCCTGATCATCGGCCGCCCGCTCTATGCGCTGGTTTGTCTTGGGGTGAAGACCGGTGACGGGGGGAACCTCAGGGGGGGCGGGTAGGTAGTCGACTATGGCGTCGAGGAGGGGCTGCACTCCTTTGTTGCGGAGGGCGGCGCCGCACATCACGGGAGTGATGGCACCGGCCAGGGTCGCCCGGCGCAGCGCCTTCTTCAGTTCGGTGTCGCTGACGGCCCGCCCCTCCACGTAGCTGATCATCAGCTGGCTGTCCACCTCCGCCAGGTTCTCTATGAGCTCTTCGCGATGTCGGGCGAAGTCCTCGGCAAACTGGTCCGGCACCGCTTTCACCTCTGGGTCCTGGTGGCGCTCGGCGGGAAAGCAGCAGGCCTTCTCCTCTACCAGATCGATGACGCCCTCGAAGGCGGACTCCACACCCATGGGTATCTGTATAGCGACGGGCCGGGCCTCCAGCCGCTGCCTGATCATGTCTATGGTGCGCCAGAAATCGGCGCCCACGCGGTCCATCTTGTTCACGAAGCAGATGCGGGGGACGCCGTAGCGGTCGGCCTGACGCCACACTGTCTCCGACTGGGGCTCGACGCCCGCCACGGCATCGAAGACGACTACGCCGCCGTCCAGCACGCGGAGGCTACGCTCCACCTCCACCGTGAAGTCTACGTGGCCGGGCGTATCGATGATGTTGATCTGGTGCTTCAGCCACTCACAGGTGGTGGCGGCGGCGGTGATGGTTATGCCCCGCTCGCGCTCCTGAGCCATCCAGTCCATGACCGCCGTTCCCTCGTGGACCTCGCCTATCTTGTAGGTGCGGCCGGTGTAATAGAGGATCCGCTCGGTGACGGTGGTCTTCCCGGCATCGATATGAGCGATAATGCCGATATTGCGAACGCGCTCGATAGGAAATGTCCTAGCCATGATATCGGTCTCGCCGGAAACGGGTTTGGTCTCTACAATCAACGTCCTAGATAGAAAACAACTACATTAGTCTACTCCGCCCGCCGGGGGCGGACGGAGTAATGCCAACTCCTACCACCGATAATGGACGAAGGCGCGGTTGGCCTCGGCCATGCGGTGAGTATCCTCTTTCTTCTTGATGGTGGAGCCCTGTCCGGTCGCAGCATCCATCAGTTCCCCAGCCAGCTTCTCGGACATGGACTTTCCGCGGCGGGCATGGGCAGCCTGGATGAGCCATCGGACGGCAAGGGAGATGCGCCGTTCGGGACGGATATCGACGGGCACCTGATAGGTGGCACCGCCGACCCGCCGCGGCTTCACCTCGACCACCGGCGTGGCGTTGCGGAGGGCCTGTTCGAACGTATCGAGGGGGTCGCGATGCGTCTGGGACTCGATGAGCTCCATTGTCTGATACATGATGCGCTCCGCCAGGCTCTTCTTGCCCCCTTGCATGATCTTGTTGATGAACATGGTCAGGTTCTGGCTCTGGTACCTGGCGTCGGGCGGCACCTCCCGCCTTGTGACCCTGGCCCGCCGTGGCATATCTGCTCTTCTCCCCTCGAACGACCCGCTAGAGCGGCGCCCCCGCCCTGCGAGTGCCGTATTTGCTGCGTGCGCGGTTGCGACCCTCGACGCCCTGGGCATCGAGGGCACCACGAACGATGTGATAGCGCACCCCCGGCAGGTCCTTGACACGGCCACCGCGAATGAGCACCACCGAGTGCTCCTGAAGGGTGTGCCCCTCGCCGGGGATGTAGGCCGTCACCTCAATGCCGTTGGTCAGGCGCACCCGCGCGATCTTGCGGAGGGCGGAGTTGGGCTTCTTGGGGGTCATGGTGCGCACCTGGGTACAGACGCCCCGCTTCTGGGGCGAGCCCTCGCCACGATTGGTGCGGTTCTTGAGGGCGTTGTAGGTGAAGCGCAAGGCCGGAGCCTTGGTCTTCTTGACCAGCTTCTTTCGACCCTTTCGCACCAACTGGCTTATGGTAGGCAACTCGTCTATCCCCCTTGTCCTAGATCCGCTCTCTGCTGGCTTCTAAGCAACGCAATAGGTCGAAAGCCCCACTACTGAGCCAGTACGGCGTGGGGGCCACTGGCACCCCACTATCGCCGACCGTAGTCACTTTGAGGTCTTTCGACCTTTTGGGCGACTGACTATGTAGCGCTCAGCGCCAAACAATAACTCTACTGGAAATAGGATGCGAATGTCAAGCGCGGCCGAGTTGGCAATTGCTGCTGTGCTGGCCAATGGCGCGCGCTGGAAGATCTCAGGATGGGGGGGGTTGGGCGAGAAGCTCGCGGACGACGGCGTTGATCTCGCGGCCCTCGGCGCGGCCGCGAAGCTGCTCGACGAGCACGGGCATGACTTTGCCCATGTCTCCGGGGCCCTGGGCGCCGACCTCAGCGATCACTTTCCGCGCCGCCTCCTCTATCTCTTCCCTGGAGGCAGCCGGAGGCAGGTATTCCTGCAGGATGGCCGCTTCCGCTTCCTCCTGTTCCGCCAGTTCCTCGCGTCCGCCCTTGCGGAACTCCTCGGCGCTCTCCCGGCGCTGCTTGGTCTGCTTGGCGATGACCCCCAGCACGCCGCTGTCGTCCAGGGGCTCGCCCTTTTCGATCTCGGCGTTGTGGACGCCGGAGATGAGCAGACGGAGGGCGCCTTTGCGACATGCGTCGCCCTCCTTCAGGGCCTGCTTGAGATCACTGGAAAGCTGGTCTTTTAGAGACATGATTGACACAATACGGCCGGCCCCCAAAGGGAGCCGGGACTGGTGCTAGCGCCTGCTCTTACGGCGCTTGGCGGCTGCCTTCTTCTTGCGCCTCACGCTGGGCTTCTCGAAATGTCCGCGGCGACGGGCCTCCGATAGAATTCCGTACTGCTGCACCTTCTTGTTGAAGCGCCTCAGTGCGGCCTCGAAGTTCTCACTCTCGCCGATGCTTACCTGTACCAATAAGAGACACCCTTCCCCAAATGCTCGCCGCAAGGAACGTCCGGCGAGCTTACCTTGTGATCATAGTTAAGTGCGCAGATGGTGTCAAGAATCTGCGCTCGTTGGTAGTGGGTCAGTTTAAAAGGACTGCAGACACAGTTGGGAATTGTCGAATACTGATCAGCAGGGGCTTGACAAGTAGACGTACGGTATATATTATTTAATTGACCACTCCGTCCGCTTCGGTGGACGGATGCGAAAGACCGCCAGCAATGGCGGCCTTTCCATCTCTCCGAGTCGAGGACATGGCGAACAAAGCCAACGTATACATCGACGGGTTCAACCTGTATCGCGGCAGACTCAAAGATACGCCTTACAAATGGCTAGACCTTGGAGCGCTTTGTACTACCCTGTTTCCGAATCTGACGATACGCCGAATCCGTTATTTCACGGCTACTGTGATGGCGTATAGCCATGATCCTCAGGCTCCGGCAAGGCAGGATATCTATCTCCGTGCACTGGCAACGATTCCTAACTTGAGTATCCACAAGGGCGGTTGGTTTGCGTCCTATCCTGTCCGATTACCTCTATATCCGCTTGTATACCCCCAGGGGCCAAGTCAGCCACCCAAGTTTGTTGAGGTTCTAAAGAACGAGGAAAAGCGGACTGACGTGGATTTGGCCACTCTCCTTCTGATGGATTGCTTCGCTGGCGATTTCGATGAAGCCATTGTCATTTCTAACGATGCCGATCTCGTTCTACCCATCGAGATGGTGAGGACAGAGTTCGGAAAGGTGGTGGGGATCGTGAATCCCCATCGGAAGAAGAAGATGAGCGCGCATTTGGCTAAGGCCGCCAGTTACCACAGGCTCTCCATCAAGAACAAGGCTCTCGCCGCTTGCCAGTTCCCTGATCCTGTGATAGATGGGAGCGGCAGGCAAATAGCCAAGCCCGCGTCTTGGAATGTAACACCTTGACAAGGCCAAAGCTTGGGTATAACCTTGAGGTATGCCAAAGCGCTCAAGCAGGCCACGCGACCTCAACAAGCTCGCCGCTGCGATAGCGGCAGAGGCGACCGGCGAAGCGCCAGAAGAGCCGCCAAGTGACAAGAACCCCAATGCTGTCGCGCTAGGGCGACTTGGCGGCATGAAGGGCGGGAAAGCGCGGGCCAAGAAGCTGACGCCGGAGCAGCGGCGGGAGATAGCACGCAAGGCGGCTGAAGCACGTTGGTTAAAGCGGAATGCATAATCGATGCATCGTAGTGTCCTAATTTGAGGGGCTGGAAGCTCATGCCTTCCAGCCCCTCTTGGCGCTATCGCCCCTTTGGCTTGGGGCGATGGCAGGGTGGCGTGCGGTAGTGCGGGCCTACCCGCGTTCCATCCTTCTTGGTGAAGGGATGAACATAGACCCTCTCCTTACCGCTCTTGGTCTCTGCCATTTCAGAGACCTCCTAGATGAAGGCTGCCTGCGGGGAGCGTCGACCTGCCAGCTATGGCTTGACTCCATGAGGAATTCTGGACTAACATCCAGGTGCGTGTTTCCTTGTGGGGTCAACCCCGCAGGCGCAAAAGCCCCACCTTGCGAGGTGGGGCTTGCTTTTCTGCCGTCAGTATGTTACTCTAACAGCGTGAGGCGGGCTGATCACCTCGCATCCATCATGGGCCGCTGGTGCGACAGCGGCCTCTTTTATTCAATTGATCCCGATTCTACCACCACTTGGCCCAGGGTGCAAGGAAGTGCTAAGGTTGCCTAGCGAACACAGGTTCGCCTTGGCAGCCCTTCAATTGGCCAGCCACACGATCTCGCTGATAGCCCACGGTCGCTTAGCTAGGCTGGCTGGCATCGCAGGCGCTGCGCTCAAACGTGCGGGAGAATGCGGTCGGTAGAGAGAGACGGGGGCAGGCGATCACCTCTTAGGACTGGGGTGGGCGTTTGGGGATGCGGCGGCGGCGCATGCGGGCCAGGCCCCGCAGGTCTTCCATGACCGTCGACTTGATGTTGACGCGGGTGTCGGGGTCCTCCGTCCAGCGCGCCGGTATCTCCTTCACGCGGTAGCCGCCCTTGTCCGCCAGGATGAGGAGTTCGGTGTCGAAGAACCACTCCTCGTTCTCGATGAGCGGGACAAGCTCCTGGGCGGCCTGACGGCTGATCGCCTTGAACCCGCACTGGGCATCGGCGAAGCGGGTGAAGAAGAGCGCCTTGATGAGGAGGTTGTAGCAGCGGGAGATGAACTCGCGGCGGAAGGAGCGGGTGGTCTGGGCCCCCTTGGCCAGGCGGGAGCCGATCGCCACGTCGTAGCCCTCGTCGACGATGGCGGCCACCAGCGGCGGAAAGGCGGCCAGGTCGGTGGATAGGTCGACGTCCATATAGGCCAGCACGTCGGCCTCGCTGCCCAGCCAGGCGGCGCGGAGGGCGCGCCCCCGCCCCTTCTGAGGGATGTGCAGGGGGGCTACCTCCTTCTCGTGCTCCTGGGCCAGGCGCTCGGCCACGGCGAGGGTGCCGTCGGTGGAGGCGTTGTCGGCGACGACGATGCGCCAGGAGTGGGGGAGGTTATCGGCGAGGAAGCGGCGCAACGTCTCCACGCTCTGCGCCAGAACGTGCTCCTCATTGTAGACGGGAATCACTACTTCGACGCTGGCCATGGCATATCCTCGGCAGCGGCTGACTCAGGCGCCCAGAGTATCCTCCAGCAGGCGCGCCAGTCGCAAGGGGTCGCTGGCGATGACGCTCGCTCCATACAGCTCCATGGCGCCGATGTCGCTGGTGCGGCTGGCGGGGTCTCCGCGGTCCACCAGGTGAACGACGACGGGAAAGCCGCTCCAGTCCTCCTCGCTGGGCGCAAGGGGCGGCATGTGGAAGGCCAGATTGAAGGAGGCGACGCCCAGGCGGTCGCGGAAGCAGGCCAGCACCTCGTAGAGTCGGTCCTTCAGCGATGGGTCAACCTCGGGGGCGATGAGCAGCACCTCGTTCTCCTTCACCGGCGCCAGGTTGGCCAGTATCCTCACTCCCTCCTTCTGGAAGGCGCAGCCCAGGGAGGCGTGCGCCTGATAGAGGTCATCGAAGTAGTTGCCGCCGTGTTGAGTTCGATAGGAGAGGGCGGCGCGGCGCAGGTGCTCCACGGCCGGATAGTGCATGACTCTGCCCAGCATCACCTGGGCATGGCCGTGGACGAGGGAGGCGCCCGCCCGCCACAGACAGTTCCACATGAAGAGGTAGTACTTGGCGGATGGGTCGGTGCTGTGGGCCTTCTGCGCCCAGCGGAAGCCGGTATCGATATAGTCATGGAGCGTCTCGCGGCTGAAGCGCAGGGGGTTGCGCTCTTTGAAGACGACCAGGCCATGGAAGCCATCGAACTTGGCGATGTTGGCGCAGGTGACGCAGAATCGGCCCTCCACACGGCCGAAGGTGTCCTCGGGGGTATCGGCGTAGAGATCCTCAAGCGGATCATCGACCTGAGGGCCAAACTCGGTCTCCAGATCGAAGGCGGCGTTGTTGATCTCACTGTTGATCCAGTGCGGGCGACGGGAGCGCAGGGGGTTGAAAAGGGCGCCGTGGCAGGTTATCAGGTTGGTGACCCGCACTATCGTCTGCTCCAGGGTCGCTTCTAGGGAGCCGAAGTGGCGCTCTATCCAGGGGCGCATGGAATCGGGGGGGACCAGCCGTCCCTGGGTCACGTCCAGGCGGAAGATGCGCTGGAAGAGGGCTCTCTCAGACTGGGAAAGGCCCTGTACCATGCGGTCCAGGCTGGCGATCTCCCTGTCTTCCGTAAGAGCCATGGTGTAATAACCGTGCCTAGTGTCTGAAGTGCCTCTTGCCGGTAAAGACCATCGCCATGCCGCGGGCGTCGGCGGCGTCGATCACTTCCTGGTCGCGGATGGAGCCACCCGGCTGGATGACGGCGGTGACGCCCGCCTCGGCCGCCACCTCGACGCCGTCGGGGAAGGGGAAGAAGGCGTCCGAGGCCATGACGGCACCCTTCGCCCTCTCGCCAGCGGTCCGCGCCGCCAGGAAGACGCTGGTTACGCGGTTGGGCTGGCCGGCACCCATGCCCAACACCGCCTTGTCCTTGATGAAGACGATGGCGTTGGACTTGACATGCTTCACCACCCGCCAGGCGAAGCAGAGGTCGGCCATCTCCTTGGAGGTGGGCTTCCTCTTGGTGACGACCCGCGACTCCACCTGATCATCCAATACCACGTCCCGCTGCTGAACCAGCAGCCCGCCAGCGACGCGACGGTAATCCATCTCTCGGTCGGCAGAGGGGGGCAGGGCGCGGATGAGCCGCAGGTTCTTCTTCTTCCGCAGTATGGCCAGCGCCTCGTCCTCATAGTCAGGGGCGATGATGACCTCGAAGAAGGTCTTGGCTATCTCCTGGGCCACCTCTGCCGTCAGGCGTTTGTTGACGGCGACGATGCCCCCGTAGGCGGAGACGGGGTCGCCGGCGAGGGCGCGACGGTAGGCCTCGGCGAGGTCGCGGTGACTGGCCAGGCCGCAGGGGTTGGTGTGCTTGATGACCGCCACCGTCGGCGAGCGGAAGTCGCAGGCGGCGTTCCAGGCGGCGTCGGCGTCCATGATGTTGTTGTAGGACATCTCCTTGCCGTGAAGCTGAACGGCCGAAGACACGCCGCCCGGCCGGGGCTCGAGCACGTTCTCCTCGACGTAGAAGGCGGCCTTCTGGTGGGGGTTCTCGCCGTACCTGGTATCGAAGACCTTGCGCAGGCCGATGGTGAGGACCTCCGGTGTACCGTCCTCAGGGCCGCGCAGGTACTGGGCGATGGCGGTGTCGTAGAGGGCGACGTGCTGGAACGCCTTCTGGGCGAGACGCCGCCGCTCTTCGAGGGGCACCTTGCCCTTGCGCATGAGCTCCAGCAGCGGGCCGTAGTCCGCCGGGTCGACGAGGACGAGGACGTGGGGGAAGTTCTTGGCCGCCGCCCGCAGCATGGTGGGGCCGCCG
>CAZSRY010000047.1:0-10971 GCA_964609475.1 uncultured Dehalococcoidia bacterium | reverse complement strand
TTACTTTTTGCCACCTGTTTTGCGAGGGTGATGGCACCTCGGCTTGCAATTCAGGCCCGTCGTTCCCTGTCGAACCCTTTCGTCCCCATGTCCTATATTATACTCGACTTTTTCAAGCCCTGCCTAGCGGTGGCGGAGCGCTCTTTGCATCTGTCGCTCCGCCTCCCGCTGAGCGATAGCCTGCCGCTTATCGTGTGCCCGCCGTCCCCGTGCCAGGGCGAGCTCCACCTTGGCGCGGCCGCTCTTCAGATAGAGGCGTAGGGGCACCAGCGTCAGCCCCTTCTCGTCGACCGCCTCGCTCAGCTCGTCGATCTGCGACCTGTGCAGCAGCAGCTTCCGCTTGCGGGTCGGCTCGTGGTTGGCGTGGCTCGCCGACGGGTACTGCGCTATATGGACGTTGTGCAGCCAGAGCTCATCGCTCTCCGGTCGGGCATACGCCTCGCGCAGATTCACCCGCCCGTCGCGGATGGACTTGATCTCCGTCCCCGTCAGCGCCAGGCCCGCCTCCACAGTCTCCAGGATGTGGTAATCGTGGAGCGCCTTTCGGTTGAAAGTGACTACCTTTTCCGCCATAGCTACCGCTCCTCGCATCCGGTCGACGCAGTGCTAGTTATCATACTGCCTTTCTTACTGCTGGCCGCGCAGGTAGTCGATAGCCTCCAGGAGTTGGCCGTCGCGCCGCAGGTCGATGTCCTCGTCCGTAAGGGTCACCTCGATGTCCGGCCGGATGCCTACACCGTCGATCAGTATCCGCTCGGGGGTCAGCCAGCGGGCGATCGTCACGAACAGGGCGCCCCTGTCGTCGGCGAGCGGCTGGGGGATATTGACCGTCCCCTTGCCGAACGTCTGCTCTCCCATCAGTGTAGCCCGCCCGTTGTCCTTCAGAGCGGCGGAGAGCACCTCGGAGCCGCTGGCGCTGAACCGGTTGACCAGCACTACCATGGGGATCTCCGTAGCCTCGCCGCCGGCCTGAGCGTTGAACACCTCCTCCTCGCCGTCGCGGCCCACCTGGACCAGGATGATGCCGCTATCGAGGAACATGTCCGCCACGTTCACCGTCGTCTCCAGAAGCCCGCCGGGGTTGCTCCTGATGTCGAGTATAAGACCCTTATAGTCGCCGTCGGCGATCTCCTCCAGCACCGGCCTGAGCTGCGACTCAGTGATGGCGGTGAACTCCATGATCTGGACGTACGCCAGGTCCGTCACCTCATTGCCCTCACTGTCCTTGAACTCGCCGCCGGGCGGCTCCCGCGAGACGCTCTCGACCTTGATCTCGTCGCGCGTTATCGTCAGGTCCTCCACCTCCCCATCGTCGTGCTCCACCGTCAGGGTAACCTGCGTCCCCTTAGCGCCGCGAATCATCATCACCGCCTTCTCCACAGTCCATCCCTCGGTGGACTCCCCATCCACGGCCAGTATGACATCGCCGGAGCGGATGCCGGCCCTGTCGGCGGGAGTGTCGTTGATAGGGGACACGATCACGATCTTGCCCTGCTGCTCCGTCACGTGGGCGCCGATCCCCTCAAACGTCCCCGAGGGCATGACGCTCACGCCGTAGGTGGTCGGATCAACGTAGTATGTCCCCGAATCGGAGAGCGTATTGAGCAGGCCGTTGATCGCCGCCTCGTACAGTGTCTCGCCGTCAAGGAGATCGGGGTCGACATAATACTTCTCCAGGAGCCCATAGATCTCATATAGGGCGTCGAAATCTGGCCCGCCCCCGCTGTCCTCTACCGCCGGCGCCGCGCTCTCGTCCCCGTTCCGCTCAACAACGACGCCTATGCTGAAGGAGAAGGCCACCAGGGCCACCACCAATAGCGATACTATGATCCACCTGGCGGCTTTCAACATCGGAATGCGCTCCTTCTTACTCTATTTGCAGGACCCCGGCCGCGTACCCAGGGATTCAGTCTAGCACCTCCCACAAGTGCTTGCAATTTGCGCCGGCTGCCATCTTTCTCTGGCAGGGGCTGTCCGCTGAGCGATGAAGAGAGCAGGGGGGCACTTTACATAACTGTACAGCCCAGATGGGGGCTGAACGGTCGGCAGGCGGGCGGTGGGACGGCGCTGGAGAATAGGGGACTTGCCTGCGGTGTCTAGGCGAGACAGGGTATGGACGACTAGGCATATCTGGCGGGCCTTCTGGGGCGGGGGGCCCGCCTGGCGGTGGTTTCTACCGGTCGCGATCTAGAGGCGTAGAGGGCCCGGTCGGCGCACAGCAGGAGATCCTCCACGCTGCTGCCGTGCTGGGGGAAGGTTGCCACTCCCACCGATACGTCGAGGGCAACCCCTTCTAACAGGCCGCCGCCCCAGTCGCGGCGCTTGGATATGACGTCTCTCAGCTTGCTGGCGGTCGCTTCGGCTGCCGGGTAATCGGTCTCGGGCAGGATCAAGGCGAACTCGTCGCCGCCATAGCGGGCGGCTACGTCGGTCGAGCGCAGGCTCTCGCTGATCAGGCGTCCCAAGAAGGTCAACAGCTCGTCCCCCATCAGGTGGCCGTAGCGATCGTTGACCTCCTTGAAATGATTCACGTCCAGTATGGCCACCGATAGGCGATGGCCGTATCTTTGCGCCCGCTCAAGTTCGTAGGGAAGCTGCTCATGGAAATAGCGGTGGTTATAGAGACCGGTGAGGCTGTCGTGGTAGGCGGTGTGCCGGAGGCTCTCACTGAGCTTCTCTAGATGTTCAGAATAGGTTCTCTCCAGATGGACGGTCGCCCGCCCCGAGCGTGCCGCCAGGAACAGGGCGAACAACGCTGTCAGCCCAATCATGGCGCCCTCCACCACCTGATGCGTCCGCGGGCTGACGAGCTCCTGTCCCAGTTGAGACCAGGCCAGCAAGGCGGCGAAAACAACGACGCCCACGCCTCGTATCACCCAGGCGACGCGAGGAGAGGGCGTGCCGCATTGCCTGTAGTTGGGAGTCTCCTCCGCCAGGGGCACTGAGCGCCACCCATCAGACGTCGGTGAGGTCTCTGCTCCCATATCAAGTCCTTAGGCTACGTTCGTAGGCTCTACGTGACTGAGCTGACTGTCGATTCACCCGCTCCTGCAGGAAGTCTTAACGCGTCCCTGTAACTTATCGGCAAACACCGATACTATCGAGATGTCAGCGTCTCAGCGAAGTGCCTTCGGTAGCCCGGCTGCCGTATCTCCCGATCCTGTGGGAACAGAGACCTTAGGCCCGCTGGCTTTGCGCTCCCACCTTTCGGCGGGTTTGCTCTTATCGGCGCACCTGCTCGCTGCTTCACCTCCTATAGAAATAATCGACCGTCCGCGCCGTTCGCTTGAACCTTCATCTGAGCAATATCTGGCTGAAGCCGAACATATGTACTCGCAGCCGCAGAACCGATATCATCCGCGCCGGCGCCTCAGAGAAAGGAGACGCTGGCGTCATCCGTATGATCGTCTTCAGGCGCTCGCCCGCGCACGAGGGGCGCGCTTGGTCCGGCCCTCGTCGTTGCCTGAACGTGCCCAGGACCTGCCGCGGCAAGGCGCATCGCCACAGGTGCGCTCTTCGAGGCTAGACTATACATAACTACCATAGTGCGATCATAATGCACGGGCGGTCAGCGGCCTCCCCGACCATGGCTGCACCAGGAAATGGACGTCGGCGCGAGGGGCTGAGGTCTAGCCGTCGGGGTGAAGGACAGGACGTGGGGGTATAGGCAGGGGGTGTCTGGACACGGCCGGAGGGCTCGGTGCCCTACTCGTGCTCAGATGGCTCCTGAGGCGGCTCGTAGGAGGCGGGCCTGCGCGGATACGTGTCAGCCCCGCTGAGCATCTGTGTGAGCGAGGGGACGCGGCCGTGGCTGTGGGCTCCCCGACGCCAGCGGGCGAGGACGGCTGAGGTGGAACGCTCCAGCTCGAGAGCCTTCAGCTCCCGCTCGCCTCGAGCCGACCAATCGCCTTTCCCCTTTGACCTGGAGGGGTCCCGCTCTCGTGGCGTCGGCACCAGGGCCGCCGCCATGGCTACCGCCGCCAGGACCAGCGTGACCACCAGATGGGCGCCCGCCAGCAGGGCCAGCGTCGCCAGGGCCAGCGTGCCCGTCGCCGCCAGTATTCCCTGCCAGGCCGGCAGATTCCAGTATGAGACCTCGATGGTCACCCGCTTCTTAGCGACGGTCTCCTCCTTCGCTGCTCGGCTGGGGGCTGCCAGCCTCTCGGCCCTTGACAGGTCGTAGGCCTCCCGCTTATCCGGCGACCCCAAAACAGCGAAGGCCGCATTCAGCTCCTCCAGCTTCCGTTCTGCGCCCGCGTCCTCGCCGATGGCGACCTTGTACTTCCGGGCCAGATGCCAGTACGCTTGAATGACTATCGCGTGGTCAGCCTCGGGATGGAGCTGTAGGATGTCGTAGTAGTCTCGCTCAGTCATGCTTTTTCCCCGCCGCAGTGCTGTCTCACAAGTAATAACGCGCGCCTGAGCGGAAAATTTCATTCCTATCTCCAGCCCCTCTGCCCATCGCAAACCGACAGGCACCCGCAGGAGCTCAAGCTCCCCGGGTGCCCAAACGGCCCTCGCCATCCCCTGCCCGTCCCTGCCCTACGCAGGTGGCGCGGGCGAGGCGAATGGATATTATGTCAACTGCCTTACCTCCTCCTGCAGCTCCGCCAGCTCGGGAAAGCGGCCCGTCGCTGCCTTCGAGTAGACCAGGTTCCCGTTGACCGTCACCTCGAACCTTCCCCCGCCGGATGGAACAAGCCGCAGCCACTCCACCCGATTCCCCATCTCCAACAGTAGCTCTGCCGCCGTCCAGGCGGCCCTGGGCAGATAGTTTCAAGGGACGCAGTATTCGATCTCGATCGTCAGTTTGTCGCTCATTGCTCTTGTCCTTGACCTCCCTGATGTGTTAAGAAATCTGACGCTGCTGGTCTTATGATAGGCAGCGGACGGGCTGTGTCAACGCCCCGATCTGGACAGAGCGGCGTGGCACCTGAAAGTGGAGGCCGCATAGACGGCAAGGAGGACATCATGAACCGCCGCACCCTAGTATTTGTGGTTGCGGTTTGCCTCCTCAGCTTGATGGCCTGTGGTGGCACCGAAAGACTCTGCTATCTGGCGTTGGGCGATTCCTACGCCTACGGTGAGGGTGCGTCGAGCAGGATCAAGCTGGGCTACGTACCGCTGTTTCACGACTTCCTTGAGGACGACTTCAGGGAGGAACTGGCCCTGCGAAACCTGGCTGTCGGCGGCGAGACTACCGCCTCCATGATCGCTGGCGGCCAGCTCGCCAAGGCCCTGGCCGAGCTCAGGTTCCGCAACCAGGACGATGACGACAACAACGACGTTCGTGTCATCACCATCGATATCGGTGGCAACGACCTCAACCACCTGGCAGGAGAGGGCCAGCCCTGCGCTCCGCCTACACCCGTCGACGATCCCGCCTGCGCCGTCGCCATCGGCAAGGCCATCGACGAGGTGTCCGAGAACGTGCCCGTCATCCTGCGCGCCCTGCGGGTCGCTGCCGGCCCCGACGTCAGGATCATGGTCCTGAACTACTTCAATCCCTATTCCGGCAGCGGCAAGCCCCTGGACGAGGCCGCTGACATCGCCCTGCCCATCCTCAACGATGCTATCAGGGAGGCCGCCGAGACGCCCGGCATCGATGCCGAGTTGGTCGACACCTTCGACGATTTCAAGGGTCGCGCCGCGGAGCTGACTCATATCATGGAGCCAGAGGAGGACCTGCACCCCAACGACGATGGCTACCGCCTGATGGCCGACCTGCTCATCGCCGCCTACGAGCGCTAGGCAGGCCTGCCTGCCGGTAGGCAAGGTTGACTTTGCCCCTCAGACCGCATATCGTTATGTATCGGGGTCGGGGCTGCGGTACTCCCTGAACAAGTGAAGAGAACCATGGTCGAGGGCCGGAACATGCCCGACGGCTTCTGGCGAAAGAGGGTGTCCAGGCGTCGCCTGCTTGCAGGCGCGGCGTCCGCTGCCCTCGTTGGCGGCGGAGCGAGCCTGCTGCTACCTCGCCGTCTTCCCGCCAGCGGCTCGGCCGGCGGCGTTCCCGTCACCGCCGAGGACTTCTGGCACACCCCCGCCGAGCTGGCCAAGGGAGAACTCAGTGCCCTGAGATGGGACAGCCTGGACGGGCAGCCGGGTCTCAGGGCGGCCGCTGCCGGCTGGGAAGGCACCTACACCTCTCCCGTCGTCAAGACGCGCATTCCCTCCACCCACGTCGGACTTCACTGGCGTAGCGACGGCCCCCAGGCCGCTGACATCCGCTTCGAGCTGCGCACCTCCGCCGACGGCAGCCGCTGGTCGCCCTGGCAGCCCACCTGGATCGATTGCGGTCCCAGCGAGAACCCCCGCGCCGAGACCTTCGCCAGCCTTGTCTGGGTTGAGAACGCCCGCTTCATCCAGTACCGCGCCCACCTCCAGAGCGAGCCCCAGGACTCGCCCCTGCTGCGCTACGTCGTCGTCACCGCCCTGAGCGCTGAGCCGCCCTCAGCGGACCTGAAGGCCGCCAAGAAGAGCCGTACGCGTACCCCTACACCTACCCGCACCTCCACGCCCGCTGCCGAGGCCGAATACGACGAGCTGGTGCCGCCTTTCGACAAGGACTACATGCTGACGCGCGAGGAGTGGGGAGCACCCGAAAGCTACCGCTTCGACCAGTGGGGGAGGGAGGCCTGGCCCCGCATGTACGTCCCCACGAAGAAGATAGTCGTCCACCACACCGCTACCCTCACCAACTCCAACACCCAGGACCCCAACTACCCCTATCCCTCCTACAACTATGACCAGGCCGTTCAGGATGTCCGTGCCATCTACTACTACCACGCCATCACCAGGGGCTGGGGCGACATCGGCTACAACCTTCTCATCGACCGCTTTGGCCGCGTTTACGAGGGCCGTCGCGGCCGCGACAATGGCCCCGACGGCGGGCGCGAGATCATCAGCCCCGACGTCGTCGCCGGCCATGTCTACAACGTCAACGAAGGTTCTGCCGGCGTGTCCCTCGTCGGAAACTACGACGTTAACGCCCTGGGCTCCACGGAAGAGAACAACATGATCAAGGCGCTGCTCGACTTCCTCACCTGGTCCTGCCGGCGCCACTACGTCTCGCCCACCGGCATCTCCGACTTCCTGATGGTGAACTGGGGCTGGGTCAAGAACATGCCCAACGTCTGCGGCCACTGCGACTGCGGTGCCACCGCCTGTCCCGGCCGGTATGTCTACTGGCGCCTGCCGGAATGGCGACAGAAGGTGGAAGAGCGGATATCCGACAGCGCCCCTGACGGGCCCTCGGTCCGGATCGCGCAGTACCCGACGGCGGAGGAGATCGCCGACGGGCGCGCGTCCTTCAGTTGGAAGGCGGGCGGCAGCGCCGCCGCCCTCTTCGCCTACTACCTCGAGGGCTGGCTCCCCAACCTGGACACCGACGAGGTCTACTACATCACCGGCTTCACTGATGACAAGCGCCCCGAGTGGTCGGCCTTCACCGCCAACACCTCCGCCAGCTTCACCCTTCCTCAACCCGGTCGCTACACCTTGCATGTCCGTGCCAAGAGCGAGAATCCCGGCGACGAGGGGCCCTACGAGGAGAACTACACCTTCACGTCAGCGTCGGAGCGCACCACCCACACCATCGGCGTGCCCGGCGTCACCAAGAACTAGCCGCCCTCTCACCGACGCCGTCCCTTCACAACGTCTCCAACGCTCCCCGACCTGTAAGATTCCCGTCCCGCCGCCGTTCTATGTTTGGACAAGGGCACCGCACGTCGGCCCTGGGGAGACTGAGATGGCTGCGCGAGACTTTCAAGCCGAAGGCGTTGTTGTAGATCGGTCAGGGCGACCTCTCTTTTATTGTCACCTCTGCCACGGCCCGATCACCAGGCTCGATTTCGCCAAACTCTGCCTGCGTCTGCCCGACCCCGGCGAGACCGTCGATGAGTACTGCGACAGCGAGCTCATCGGCCAACTCAGCCACTTCGATTGCACTGCCGGCGCTCAAGCCGCCAGCTAACAAGGCTCTTCCTTGTCCCCTCACCAGGCTCACCCGCCTGACCTCCCGCTGCGCCGTGTGGCTGGCGCAGTGTTATGTTAAGTTATCCCCTGCCGGCTGCCCATCCCTCGGCTGCTGTCTTGACCCTTACGACATGTGGCATATTATTGGCCCAGTGGCAGCGTGCGTTTTCCTGGAGAAGGCCCGGACGCTGCCTTTAGCGACAGGCTGGATCGCGGGAGAGGCCCGCTTGGTATAAGGAGGCCTATTTGACCGCCGTCTATCGGACGATCCACTACGGCATCGGTGCCATCGGTGCGGAGATCCTGAGGCTTGCGGCGGTCAGGGACAGCCTTCAGGTCGTCGGCGCCATCGACACAGCCCCTGGCATGGCCGGCTGGGATGTCGCCCAGGTCGTGGGCCTCGAGCAGCCCCTGGGCATAACCGTATCAGCGGACGCCGACGCCGTGCTCAATTCCACCGCTGCCGAGGTCGTCCTTCACTCCACCGGCTCCTATCTGGAAGAGACTCATCCACAGCTCCTGGCAGCCGTCAGAGCGGGCAAGAACGTCCTCTCCACCTGCGAGGAGCTGGCCTACCCCTGGGCCCGCCATCCGGCGCTCTCCGCCGAGCTCGATAGCGAGGCCAAGGCCCACGGCGTCACCGTCGTCGGCACCGGCGTGAACCCCGGCTTCGTCCTGGACACCCTCGTCGTGGCGCTCACCGCCGCCAGCGAGCGGATCGTGCGCATCGTGGCGAGCCGCATAGTCAACGTCTCCACGCGGCGGACACAGCTTCAGAAGAAGGTCGGCGCCGGCATGACGGTGGAGGAGTTCCGGGGCCACGCAGCCAGCCGCCACTTCGGCCACATCGGGCTCCAGGAATCGGCCCGCCTCATAGCCCACGCTCTGGGCTGGGAGCTCGACCGCGTTGAGGAGACCCTGGAGCCGGTCCTCTCCCTGGAGACGCCCCGTTCGAAAAAGGAACCCGAGGCTGAAGAAGACCGCGCCGCCGGCGTCCACCATGTCGTGCACGCTTGGATGTCGGGGCGAGAGGTGATCCACCTCGACCTCCAGATGTTCAAGGATGCGCCTGAGCCCAGAGACGAGATAATCATCGAGGGCAGGCCCCCTATCCACGTCATCATTCGTGGCGGCATCCACGGCGACCAGGCCAGCGCCGCCATTGCCGTCAACGCCATCCCGTCGGTAGTAGCCGCCGCTCCCGGCCTGCTCACCATGACCGATCTGGCCCTGGTCTCGGCCTGCGGCGGCCCAAAGCCGGAAGGTGGCTAGAGCCGAAAAGCTCCCTCAGCTATCGGAGAACGGAGAGACGCGTGACCAACATCCTTGAGCGCTACCAGACGCTGCACCCTCGCTCCGCGGCCCTGCACGCCCAGGCCGCCGGCACCTTCCCCGACGGCGTAACCCACGATATCCGCTACTTCGAGCCCTTCCCCATCTACGTGGAGCGCGCCGCCGGCTGCCGCAAGTGGGACGTCGACGGCCACGAGCTTATCGACTACGTGATGGGCCACGGCGCCCTGATGCTGGGCCACGCCCATCCCAGGCTGGTGGAGGCCGTCTCCGGCCAGATCCGCAGGGGGACCCACTACGGCGCCTGCCACGAGCTGGAGATGGAGTGGGCCGGTTGGCTCAAGAAGCTGGTCCCCTCGGCGGAGATGGTTCGTTTCACCAGTTGCGGCACCGAGGCCACGATGATGGCCGTACGCCTGGCCCGCGCCCTCACCGGCCGCAACAAGCTCCTCCGCTTCGCCCTCAACTTCCACGGCTGGAACGACAACGTGATGGGCTATCCCCTCGCCGGGGAGACCGTGCCCAGGTCCCCCGGCATCCCTGCGGCCGTCCTCGGCCAGCAGATCGTCATCCCCCAGAACGACTTCACGGAGCTGTCACGGGCGCTCGCCCAGGAGAAGGACATCGCCGCCGTCATCCTCGAGCCCACGGGCGCCTCTGCGGGCACCGTCCCCATCGACCCCGACATCCTCCCCTTCCTGCGGGAGCGCACGCGGCGTCATGGCGTCATCCTCATCTTCGACGAGGTGGTCACCGGCTTTCGCGTCGCCCCCGGCGGCGCCCAGGCCTACTTCGGCGTCACGCCGGACATAACCTGCCTGGCCAAGATCGTCGCCGGCGGCATCCCCGGAGCCGCCGTGGTTGGCCGCAGCGACCTCATCTCCCTCATCAAGTTCCGCGACGCCGCCGACAGGATCAGCCACCCGGGCACCTACAACGCCAACCCCCTATCGGCTGCCGCCGGCATCGCCATGCTCTCCGCCATCGCCGACGGCAAGGCCCAGGACCACGCCGCCCGAATGGCCAGGCGACTCTGCAAGGAGGCGAACCGGATCATGGGCAAGCTTGCCGTCAAGGGCTGCGCCTACGGCTTCTCCTCCATGATCCACCTGACCCTCGGCGTGGAGTGCCCGGAGCCCATCGACGGCTACGGGTGGGACTGGCAGGGAGCGCCGGGCGCGACGGTGCCCCAGACGCCGCCGAAGGTGTTCTGGGCGTTCCGGCAGGGGATGATCAACCGCGGCGTCGACCTCATGCGGACGGGCGGGATGGTGTCGGCGGTGCACAAGAAGCGCGACATCGACGAGACGCTGGCCGCCCTCGAGGCGACGCTGGCCGACATGAAGCGCGAGGGGCTGCTGTAGCAGAGGCGCCGCAGCAGTTTCCCTAGGGTCTATCGCATAGATGTGATAGAATATAGTCGCTATGGCACTCCCAAACATGGACACGATTCTGGCCAGCATTGTGGTGGCTCCGGGAACGGAGTTTACTGGGACTTTATCCAGCGACGAAATCGCGCCGATACTAAGTGATGCGGATGTTCAAGCAATCGGCCAGCCTGCGCAGCATATGCAGCTCGCCTGTATGAGCAACATATTATACCGGCAGACTGCCCCCTAATCGGTTTCGATTTTGATGATCAATACCGTAAATTTAGCTTTGGCCAAGATAAGGATATTGCATTTCTTAAGGAGATCTATA
>CAZSRY010000046.1:0-11059 GCA_964609475.1 uncultured Dehalococcoidia bacterium | reverse complement strand
GTCGTCAGGCTCTCCAGCAAGGGAGCCACGGTTCGGACATATCCTGCTGCCTGCGGCCTCATGCTATCCTCAGCGCTCCTCTGTCCAGTGTCCAGGCCCCACGGCCGACCCGACCATCATAATGCAAATGAGGGTACCGCTCGACCGTGACACGACCGCATTGACATGAGAGAACATATATTCTATTCTTCCCCCTGTCGAAGTTCTCTGGGAGGAGTATGGAATGTCTGACGATGAGCTTTCGGCCCTGCAACAAGAGATCGCTGACCTGTCCGCCGAACGGGAGGAGGCCCGCGCCGAGATCGACCGTCTCCAGACCACCGCCGCCGACCGCGAGGCTCGCGCCCTCCACCTCGACGAGCTGAACGCCCAGCTCCGTGAGGACTTGTCCGCCGTACAGGCGGAGCTATCCGCTGCCCAGGCCGACCTGTCCGCCGCTCAGGCGGACTTGTCTGCCGTACAGGCAGAGAACCAGGACCTTCACGCTCGCCTCCAGGCCGCTGCCCAGAAGTACCGTCAGGTGCTCCTGGCGGCGGCCCCCGAGGTCCCTGAGGAGCTGGTGAGCGGCGAGTCGATTGAGGAGGTGGACGCCTCTATGGAAGAGGCCGGTCAGACCGTCCTCGAGGTGCGGGAGCGTCTGGAGTCCCAGGCCCAGGGCAGGCGCGTGCCCACGGGGTCGCCTCCCCGCGCCGCGCCCGACTTCTCCGCCCTCAGCCCCGCGGAGAAGATCCGCCTCGGCCTCAGTCAGAAGTAGCCGCCGAACCTGTCATCAGCCAATGTAGAGGAGGACTTCAGTCCTCCACAGAGCCACCATAGGAGGAAACCACCGTGGCACTCACTCTTGCCGAAGCATCGAAACTGTCCAACGACGTCCTTCTCACCGGCGTCATCGAGACCATCATCAAGGATAGCCCCATCCTTCAGGTTCTGCCCTTCATCGAGATCGTCGGCAACGGCCTCACCTACAACCGCGAGAACGCCGCGGCAACGGCCGCCTTCTACGACGTGGGCGACACCTGGAGCGAAAGCACGCCCACGTTCAGCCAGGTCACCGCTACCCTCAAGATCGTGGGCGGCGACGCCGACATCGACAACTTCCTCATCGCCACCCGCAGCAACCTGCAGGACATGGAGGCGGCCGTCGTCCAGCTCAAGGCCAAGGCCGTCCAGCAGAAGTTCGAGGACACCTTCATAAAGGGCGACACCGGCAGCGACCCCAAGGCCTTCGACGGCATCGACGAGCTCTGCGAGAGCGGCCAGACGCTGAGCATGGGCGTCAACGGCGCCACCCTCACCCTGGCCAAGCTCGACGAGCTCATCGACGTCATCAAGGGCGGTAAGCCCGACGTCCTGCTCATGAGCAAGCGCAGCCGCCGCAGCCTCAACAACCTGGCCCGCAACTCCGGTGCCTTCCTGGAGACCGACCGCAACGAGTTCGGCCAGATGGTGCAGTTCTACGACGGCATACCGGTCGGCATCTCCGACTACATCGCCGATGACCGGACCGTCGGCACCAGCGGCGACTGCTCCACCATCTACGCCATGCAGCTCGGCGAGGGGGCCCTGGCCGGCCTCACCGCGCCGGGCGGCCTGCAGGTGGAGCGCGTGGGCAGTCTGGAGACGAAGGACGCCAGCCGCACCCGCGTGAAGTGGTACGTCTCCCTCGCCCTCTTCAACACCCTCAAGCTGGCCAAGCTCATCGGCGTCAGGCCATAGGCCCGAACCCGACATCTCAAATCACAGAGGAGAGCCCCCGCCGTGGTGGCGGGGGCTCTCGCTGTTATGCGCGATATCTTTGCTGCCCGGTGGCACCCCGCTTGTTAAAGAAACCAGCCTTGAACTATAATAGCGGCAGACCTATTTAAGGATGGTTAAACAGTATGAAGCCAGAGGACTTCGAGGCTACCCCGGCTGGCACAGTTCGGCGCCATCCTCTAGGCTACTGGACGTTCATACCTAATCCTCTGCCTCCTGCTCTTGAGATCACTGATGACTTGGTTAACCGCCTGTCTGAAGCCGACCGAGCGCTGGGCACCCTGAACGGGATGGGCGAGACCCTGCCAAACCCCCATTTGCTCATTGTGCCGTTCACTCGCCGGGAGGCCGTTCTCTCATCTAAGATCGAGGGGACTCTGGCCTCTCTATCTGATCTGTTTCAGTTTGAGGCTGGGAAAGAGGTTGCTGTCGCCGGAGATGTCCGCGAGGTTGCCAACTATGTTCGGGCCATGGAGTATGGCCTGCAGAGGTTGTCGGATCTCCCTCTAAGTGCGCGGCTGATTCGCGAGCTGCACCAGAAGTTGCTTGAGGGTGTGCGCGGAGAGTACTACACCCCCGGTGAGTTTCGAACGAGTCAGAACTGGATTGGTCCGCCGGGCTGCACGCTCAATGAGGCTACCTTCGTCCCGCCGCCACCGGATGAGATGCTGGCTCTGCTCAGCGACTGGGAGCAGTTTCTCCACACACGTTCGCGCTTCCCGCCGTTGATCGAGTGTGCTCTGATGCACTACCAGTTTGAGGCCATCCACCCGTTCCTCGATGGGAATGGGCGCGTAGGGCGGCTTCTCATAACTCTCTACCTTATGGCACGGAAGCATCTAAGCCAACCCCTGTTGTATCTCAGCGTCTTCTTCGAAGCGCATCGCGATGAGTACTATGGGCGGCTCTTGGCCATCAGTCAGGGCGGAGATTGGGAAGGTTGGCTCAGTTTCTTTCTGCGTGGGGTGGCGGAGCAGTCACGGGATGCGGTGGTGCGCTCCCGTCGCATATTGGGACTCCAAGAAGACTACCGCGCGCGACTCTATGCAGCCAAGGCATCTTCCTCTACCATCCGTCTCATCGATGTCTTTTTCCAGTCGCCGGTGCTTACTATTCCGATGGCAGCATCGGCCATTCAGGTTACCTACCCCGCAGCCGCAAGCGCGGTGACAAAGCTGGTGCAGGCAGGCATGGTCACGGAGGTTCGCCCACTCAAGCGGGGGCGCATGTTCTTTGCGGAGGAGTTGCTACGCAGGATCGAGGAAGATATCTGACCGGCCTTCGCTATTAAACAAAGGCCCCGAAAACTTTAATAACCTCGCCGCAGTTAAAGTAGTCGATATAAGGGTATCAGTGTAGACAGTTTCTCCATCGGCGTGCGGCCCTACGCCGACGAGTTCAACGCCGCCGGCCCCTGGCGAACCGCAGCAACCCTCCGGCCGCCATCGCCGCTGTGCCCGCGAGCAGCCAGGCCAACAGCGTCCACGAGGAGCCGCCGCCCGCTGGGCCGCTGCCGGTGGACGGCGGGACTACCCCCGGCTCGATGCCGCCGAAGGGGGTTGCCGTAGCGGATGGTGGTGGGATGGTGGCCACCGGCGGCGACGTCGCTGTTGGTGCCGCCTCCGTAGGCGTAGCCGTCTCCATCGGCGTTGCCGTTGCCCGGTGTCGCTCTTCGCACCCCGGCGGCTCGATGAACGGCTCGAAGTCCACCGCCCCCAGAGAGGTGTCATCGCTCTGGTCGTTCACCTCCCGCGCGATCTGCGTCGCGGTGCACAGGCCCCAATCGTTGTACTCGGCGGAGACGGCGCTGGGCGAGTCGTTGTCGAGGAGGAAGTAGAAGTCGCCCGACGTCCCGCCAGTCGAGCGGAGGGTGTTGGCGTTCGCCTCGGAGCCGCCGATGAGGGCGTCGATGACGAAGCCATCAAGGAAGTCTCCGTCATACAGCTCGATGCCGGTGTTGAAGTTGGTGAAGGTGTTGCGGATTATCTCGACCTGGATGTCGTCGTAGGGAGGGTTATAGAGGCTGACAGTGATACCCGTACCAGAGGACCCGGAGAGCGTGTTGTCACGAACGACCGCGTCTCCCGGGTAGACCGCGATGGCCGCACCGTCGGGCGAGCTCGTTAGCGTGTTGTCGGCAACCAGGTTGTTGCTGCCGGAGACCTTGACGGCCGACCTGCCCTCGGTGACGGTATTGCCGCTGATGATGCCGTCGTCTCCGTTGAGGTCGATCCCGCGCGTGTCTCCGGCGGCGATGGTGTTGTCCGTAACCTCACAGGAGTTGCAGTAGAGGACAACGTTGTCGCCGTTGTCGTGTATATAGTTGTTGTCGACAACGACACCGATGGGGCGGGGGGTTCCGGTGATGCTAATGGCCCCCGCGTTGCCGTCGGCGATCTCGTTGTTGGCCACCGTGACGTTGTCGCCGGAGACCTCGAAGCCACTGCTCGATACCGGCGGCGCCAGGTCCAGGACGAGGCCGCTCACCGTGATATCGTCGGCGTTGATGTCGAAGAGGGTGGTGAAGCCGCCGTCGTGGTGTATGATGGCTACCCCGTCGTCCTCCGGGGTATCGCCGGGGCCGGTGATGGTGAGAGGGCTGGGCGAGTTGATGCTCATCGAGGTCTCGGCGTACTCCCCCTCGCACACGCGGATGATATCGCCGCTGCCGGCCGCGGCAATGGCATCGCCCAGGTCAGTGTAGTCAGGGGCGCCCCCGTCGATACAGTCGGAGCCGTCATCGTCCACACTGACGGTTGCGGCCTCTACACCCGCCGGCATCGGACCTACGGCGAGCAATAGTGCCACCAGCCCCGCCAGCCCCCAGACGGCGCAACGAAGTATGGCTCTCTGCATAGTGACCCTCCTGGCGTGATTTCAGCGTTCTCGTTCGGTGGGGCTCTGTGCAGCCGCCGCAGGCAGTATAGGACGAACGGAACGGCGGAGGCAACGTCCCCCTCTGCTGGGCCGCTCAAGCCGCAGGACCGCGAAGAGAACAGCCCCTGCCGTAGTGGTGGGGGCTCTTGCTGTTACTGACGAACTGTGCCGCTGCTCAACAGGCGAGCTTGACTAAGTGTCCTGGGTAACGGGCCGCGCGCATCTCGCCACTTCAAGAATCGCGTCGAGCACCTCTCGCACCTCCCCATTCAGGAGTTCGGGCGGCACGAACCTGGCTAGGACATGGTAGCTGCTCTTGGGCATCATGTTGGGCAAGCCAAGCTTCTCGAAGAACGCAGCGAACACTCGGTCTAGGAATTCGTCACTGGCCTTTGTATTCACCCACCAGCTGTCGGACGGGTCACGCAGGGCTGCCGGGGGGGTCGAGTCCTCGATGGCCTCCTGCATGGCTTCCCGTCGCCTCTTACGCTCTGGCGCCTCGAAGAGGGGGCCTGGCGCGACTTCGACTGCCGAGGCTTCGGCGTACGTGAGTAGCGTTTCTGGCTGACATAGGTAGTTTTCGATCTCTCGTCTCTTCCACTGGCGCTCTTTCAGGCCCGGGGCCTCCTGGACAGACTGTTCGAGGCGATCGAAGAGAGCGAACGCGACTAGGTCACGTTTCGCCTCCCGCAGGCCATAGAAGTGGTCTCGGGCGGCGCTGGGGAGGTTACCAACGTAGTGCGCAAAGGGTCGTTTCAGTACGGCGACTGCGTTGTGATTCAGGGTTTCTGCGAACGAGCGAAGAATGGCAAGATCGGTGGAGCCTTCCAGGTATAGCACCCACCCCGTCTGCTCCGCCTGATAGTAGTCCTGGAAGCCGATATGCTTGAGCGCCTTCAGCACTTGGCTACCGCGGTCATCGATGCGATGGGGTTTCCCAACAAACGCGACTACTACATCCCGATCGGCTGCCTCCTCCAGGATGATTTCCGAGTGGCTAGCGGCGATGATCTGGCTTTGCCGCGTGTGGGCCTCCTCGGTGAGCAGTTGGTATATCTCCCGCTGTCTGAGTATTTCCAGATGCGCATCAGGCTCATCGAGTAGCAGCACGGATTGGGGGTTTGCCATGAGGTGGGCGAGCAAGAGCAATGTCTGTTGTAACCCCCGGCCCGACGAGGCCAAATCGAGGCGAACGTTTGGAGGCTGACGGTAGGTCATGACAATCTCGCCCCGCTCGGGGATGTACTCCGGCTGGTCGAGGGCCACGCCGAAGAGCGCTTTGATCCGATCACAAAGGCGGTCCCAATTGCTCTTGCCATCTGGCCCCGTCACAATCTGGTAACACAGGTTGCGGAGCACCTCGGCGGTACGCCCCTCACCTAGAAGGACGTTGACCGCGCCCGGGTCCAGCCGCGTCTCGCTCGCAGCCAGGCCGGACATCGGCGGGAGGAAGGCGATACGCACTCTGCCTGCCTGCTCCGGCACCGGCATGCGCTCTGGATTCTTGTCGTCGGAGAGCCGAAGTGGGCGGCAGTAGAATGACTCTTCGTTCGCATAGTCGAACTCGAGGCCGCACCTCCACTCTTTCCCCTCCGCAACTCCGGCCACGATGACGTCGACACGGATGTTCTTGGTGTCTTGCTCGCCGTTGACCCTCTTGACATCACGGACATCCAAGTCGCGCCACAGCAGCTTTGCATCCGGGATAGGTACCGCGATGAGGTCGCGCCGGTTGATGGTGACCCCTGGGCGCTTTTCAGGAGTTGCCTTTCCTTTGCGCCTCTCGTTCCACCGTTTGAGCCCGATGTCCCACACAGCTAGTGCCTGAAGGGCGGTGGTCTTCCCAGAGTCGTTCGGTCCAATGAAGATGACGTGGTTGCCCAACTCGATCTCAACTTTGCCGAATCGCTTGAAGTTGCGGACGGTCAGCTTCGTCAGCAAGCGAGTCCCTCCACGAAGCAAGAGCCTCCACGGTTCACGGGTCGCGGCCGCATTCGCGGAAACTCCAAGAGTGTGCCAAGATTATACTGCCAATCCACTTCGTCGGCCACACCTCCTCGCTCGTCTTTTCCCCGTGTGCCACTTCCCCCTTGACGTGGCTAGAACACATATTCTATCCTTGGCATGCCTTCGGCCCGAAGGCCCGTCCCAACACAAGGAGAGAACCGTGCCTGACGTTCGCATCGATACCCGTGGCGTGCCCAAGGCTCCAGTGTATGAGGAGGCGGCCACCGTCCTCCACCGGCAGGGCCTGACGGCGCCCGACTCAAGCGATCCCACTTCTGTCAGCGACGGCGTGGACTGCGCCGGCTACCGCCGCCTCCGCCTCGACATCGATACCACAGGCAGCAGCGGCCTCACCGCTCTCAAGGTCCAGCTCCTCAACTGGAACGCGGCCTGTGGCAAATACTTCCGCGGTGCCGAGCGCGAGTTCAGCGAGGAGGAGTTGACCGCCAACCCCGTTCCCGCCCTGGAGGCCGAGGTTCGCGGCGCCACCGTCTTCCTCAAGGTCGTGTCCGCCACCGCGGGCAGCCTCTCCCTGGACGTATACGCCACCCCCAGCTAGGAGGAGCCGATGGGAAGACTGCGCTTGTTCGGCGAGCTCATCGAAGCCGGAGGCGCCCCCGAGGGGGGAGGCGGCGGCAATGGTGGTGGTGGCGGTCACCAGATCGCCCGCGTCGTCCGCACATCCGGCGACTACTCGACCACCAACACGTCGTTCGAGGACATTGATACCGATAACCTAGTTATCAACATGACCACCGGCGATAGCTGGGTGTTACTGCTGCTCCTGGGCTCCACCTACGTCAGCGCCGTCAAGTACGGCTGCTTCGACTTCACCATCGATGGAGGGCGTCAGGGTCAGGACAAGGGGGTGCAGCACGTCCAGGCTGCCTACCTGCAGGACATCCAGATCGTCTGGCTTGCCCAGGTGTCGGCGGGAAGCCACACCTTCCGACCCCAATGGCGTGTCACCGGCGGGACCGGTTACCTGCGGGCGAGCCCCAGCGACTCACCCCTGGTCTTCGCCGTGATGGAGCTTCAATAGGAGCGAACCAATGGACATTTCCCAGATGAGGGCCCTCGTTCGCCGCGACCTGCATGACGAGGATTCCGACGACTACCGCTGGTCCGACGACGAGTTGGACCGCCACATCGCCCGCGCCGTGCAGGAGCTCAGCCTGGCCGTCCCCCTGGAGGCCAAGGCCGTCCTCAGCACCACCACCGACAGCCGCGACATCGCCCTGGGATCGTTGAGCGACCGCGTCTCCGTGGAGGCGGTGGAGTACCCTGTGGGCGACTACCCGCCCTCCTACGTCTCCTTCTCCCTGTGGGGTGACACCCTCACCCTGCTGGTCGACTCGCCGCCGCTCTCTCAGCAGGACGTCAACGTCTACTACGGCAGGCTGCATACCCTGGACGACAGCACCTCCACCATACCCGCCGCCCTGGAGGATGTGGTGGCCACGGGTGCCGCCGCCTACGCCGCCCTGGAGTGGGCCAGCTTCGCCACCAATCGCGTCAATGTCGGCGGCGCCGACACCTGGCGCAACTACCTGGTCTGGGGACAGGAGCGCCTGGCCGCCTTCGCCGCCGCCCTGGCCCGTCAGGGACGTCGTAGCAGCGTCCGCGTCCGCCGTCTCTACCGCCCTGCCCCCTCGCCCGAGATTCAGGCAGGCGACTGGCAGCCCTGAGCCCTTCGATAGCATATGCGCGCCCTCAATAGTGCCCTCCTAGCTGCTCAGAAGAGCCCCAGCGCCGTCCCCTACGTTCAGGTGAACATCAGGGAGCGCATCGGCAACATCGCCCGTCTGGCCTGGGAGCGACTCTATACCGGCAGCGAGGGCGACAACTTCCATGCCGCCACCGTGCCCGGCGATGGCTCCCTCATCCGCGCCCGCATCGAGCCGACCACAGGTCAGCTCTGCATCCAGCGGGTCATCGATCCCGGCCCCGGCAAGGACTTCGGGAGCTGGACCTCCCTCGCCACCGTGTCCTCCACCGCCGGCATCGCCCTCGCCAGCGACGGCGCCGACGTGCTCCTCTTCTACGTTGACAGCGACGACGTGACCGTCAGACTGCGGGAGAGCACCAACTACGGCGGGTCGTTCGGCAGCCCCATCACCGTGGCCGCCGCCTCCGGCCCCGTGGGATGGCTGGCCGCCGACCTCAAGAGCGATGGCACCGCCCTTCTCCTCTACTCTGTCGGTGCCGTGGTCTACGCCGTCAAGCGCAGCGGCGGCGTCTGGGGTTCAGCCGTCGCCTGGAGCAACAGCGTCGCGTCGATAGCCGGACTCGCCTGCTGCTACTCCAGCGACTTCAACGTAGTGGTCGCCGGCACCGATGCCTCCGGCACGGCGAACGTCTGGACGGCCATCTACGGCGACGGCTTCAACCAGCCCCCAGATACCTGGTCAGGCCTAGCCGAGTTGAGCCGAGCTGACCCCGGCTCCAACATGGAGTTCCGCGCCCCCTTCTTGGATCAGGCCGACGTCTTTCGCATGATGTTCGTGGAGAGGTTCAGCGGCAGCGAGCCCTACTCGCGGCCCCTCTGGACACACATGTCCCTGTTCAGCGATTTCGTGGCCAACACCTGGCGTGAGCCTGTGCCCTTCGACCTCAGCAGCGAGTACGGCGTGGCTATCACTCACAGTCCCACCCAGGCCTGGCTCTCTACGCCCTCCGGCGTGTGGCAGGCTCCCCTCGGCTCTCCGCCCCTCGACGTGACGGAGGACGTGTTGGAGCTTAGGGAAGAGGTCGGGCCCTTCGATGGCCGCCTTCGCGTCGTCCTCCGCAACGACGACGGCCGCTACTCCGACCTGACAAGCGGTTCCGCGGCCGTCATCAGGCGCGGCTCGCAGGTGGACATGAGCCCCGGCTACATCGCCAGCGACGGCCCCCGCGTTTCGCCGGGCCCTCGCTACTGGATCGACGGCTGGGAATACGACAGCGGCCCCGGCGTGTCTACCTTCACCCTGCATGCCCGCGACGGCTGGTTCCTCCTGCAGAACTGGCGCGCTCGCCGCCAGTACGCCTGGGCATCGGGCCAGCTCAACATGTTTCAGCTCCTCAGCTTCATCCTCTCGCGGGCGGGCCTGGAATTTGGCTGCTTGAGCAGCAGCTCGACCATGACGAGCATCCAGCCCTCCCTCGCCATTCACCCCGGCGAGGACGGCCGTACCGCCGTCCAGCGCCTCCTCCAAATGCTGCCCGATGTCATCCAGATGGCGGGCGAAAGTGGCTGGGGCCGCAACCCCCTCCCTGACCAGGAGGCCGACTACGCCTACGGCACCGATCATCCCATCCTCCGCGGTCGCTACGGGAGGGGCGGCCTCGAGTTCAACCGCGTCCAGGTCTTCGGCCAGGGGCTTATGCTCGACGCCTTCGACTGGCCCAGCATCGACGATGTCTATGACCGCCTCCTCCAGGTGCATGACCTCAACCTGACCACCGCCGATGACCTCCAGGGCCGCGCCGACGCCCTGCTGAGAAAGGCCGAGATGCAATCGCTCGACGGCGAGGTCGTGGTGCCCGTCAACTGTGGCCAGGAGCTGTACGATGTCGTGACCATAACCGACCCCGCCGCCGGCCTGAGTGAGGCGCGTCGCCGCGTGCTGGGCATCTCCCTTCGCTACTCCCGCGCCGCCGCGCCCATCTATCAGATGCGGCTGCGGCTGGGCGCTGTCTAGGAGGAGCCGCCATGCGCCTTCGCAAGGGTAAGCTCAAGGCCTTCGATTCCGGCAGCTACACCGCCACCGTGCAGGTCGCGGGGAGCCTCTCCGTCTGGCTCTCCGGCGTGCCCGTCGCCCGCAACATCCCCGCCGCCGAGATGGTGGCCGGCCGCGCCTGCGCCCTCATCTTCTTCGACGACGCCAACCCCGACGACGCCGTCCTGGTCGCCGTCTACACCTAGCCGCATGGGAGAACGCAGATGACCGAGCCGATCTTCGCCGTCCTCGCCCTCGCCTTCCTCGCCGAGAGCCTCACCGAGTACCTGTTCGCAGGGCCGCTCGCCGCCGCCCGGCTGCCCGGCGCTCTTCTCCGCTACGTGGCGGTCGCCGTCGGCGTCGTCCTGGCCTGGGCCTACGACCTTGACATAACCCGCGACGTACTGGATCTGACAGCCCGCCCCGCCATCCTGGGCGTCGTCCTCACCGGCGTCATCCTGGGCCGCGGCGCCAGCTACGTCCACGACTTCTACCAGAGCTACCTCAGGCCCGGCGACGAGAAAGAGGCCTCGTCCCAGGAGGGGAATGATGGCTGACCGTAGCAGGCACTCGAAGCCGCAGGTGCCCCGGGACGCGCGGCCGCCCTCCGACAGGGCCGTCCCTCCCCTCCGCGACGACGACGTCTTCAAGAACGAGGGCCTGCGGGGCCCCGTGGTGCGGGCAGGCGTCGGCGCCCTGCCGGCGGTGTGGGAGGACTA
>CAZSRY010000045.1:0-11192 GCA_964609475.1 uncultured Dehalococcoidia bacterium | reverse complement strand
AACCACGACGAGAAGGGGATCATCTGGCCGTCCAGCGTCGCCCCCTATCAGGTGCATCTGGTGGCCCTGAACATCGAGCAGCCGGAGGTGAAGGAGACCGCCGAGCGGCTGTACGCCGACCTCCTGGCCGGCGGCGTCGAGGTGCTGTACGACGACCGCGAGGAGTCGCCCGGCGTCAAGTTCAACGACGCCGACCTCCTGGGCATGCCGCTGCGGGTGACGGTGAGCCCGCGCACGCTGGAGAAGGGGAGCGTGGAGCTGAAGCGGCGGGCGGAGAAGGAGACGTCGCTGGTGGCACTGGGGGAGGCCGTCTCCTCGATTGCCGACGCCGTAAAGAGTTAGACACTCTGCAGGATGAATCCTGCAGCCTTTCGTATGGGGGGCGTTGTGCGCGATGGGCGGTGTCGGCGTTGTCGCCACAACATGGGCGTCTTGCTTCCCACCCACCCGCCCACAAATGTCATCCAATTCCAAGGGGACACCCCCGCCTACGGCGGGCAGGCCTGCGAAACCCCGGCAAAGGGGCTTCGCCCCTCTGCACTCCCCCTCTCTCGATACGCCGTTAGTGGCAACACTCGGGTCGACGTTACCGGAGGTGCCCCTACCCCAGTCCCGCCGTCTTCCGGGCGACGGCGACAAGGTTGACCCGCAGCGGCGCCAGCAGGCCGAATCGATTCACCAGCCGCTCGTACCCCACCCCCAACGCGTAGGGCAGCGGGTGAAAGGCCAGATACTCCGGCTCCGTCTCGAAGCGCTCCAGCCTCTCGACGGCCAGGCCCGCCCCCTCCAGCAGCCTCCGCAGTCGCCCCGCCGTGTTCGCCCGATAGACGGTGGGGAAGATGTCGCGCTCCTCCACGCCGCGCGACCGGTTGAACCTGACGTGCAGACGATGAGGCAGGAGCCTGGCCAGCAGCGGGACGTAGTGAAGGCGATTGGGGGTGAGTAGCAGCAGGCGGCCGCCGGGCTTGAGCACGCGCGCCATCTCGGCGAATGCCCGCTCCGGCTCCGGCAGGTGCTCCGCCAGGTGGCTGGACAGGACGACATCGAATGAGGCATCGCGGAAGGGAAGGGTCTGCACGTCGCCGCGCACCGGACAGTCGATGTTGGGGTTGTCCCGAAGCTCGGCTGTGATGTCCACGCCGACGATGCGGGCGGGAGCGGGCTCAAGGCGGTAGCGAAAGACGCGCCCGCTGCCGCAGCCGGCGTCCAGCACCAGGGCACCCGCGACGACGTGCTCCTGGATCACCTCCTCAAAGCGCTGATACATGCCCCGAAAGTCAGGGGGATAGAAGCGCTCGCGGAGGGCCTCCTTTCGCCACTGAAACCTGAGCACGATCCCGATCCTCCGAGCGTGAACGATTGACGGGCGGCGGAGCTTTCAGGCAATGACCAGGCCTATTTTAGCGCCTCGACTCTTGCAATCGCACCGCCGACATGCTATATTTATTGCGACATGGGACTCTTTGGGAGTGGGTTCAGCCCACTTTTTTGTTGGCCGGACTATCAGCCCGAGCCCAGAGGTCTTAGGTTAACATGAAAAGCGACTTTCTTATGGCCATAACGCAGCTCGCGGCGGAGAAAAACCTGCCGAAAGAGATGGTGCTGGAGGCAGTAGAGGCGGCGCTGGCCTCGGCCTACAAGAAGGACAATCTGGCAGCCAGCAACGTCGTGGCCCGCATCGATCGCGAGACAGGGGCGGTGCACGTCTACACCCAGAAGACGGTGATGGAGGAGGTAACCGACCCGCGGGTGGAGATCTCGCCAGAGGAGGCCGTTCCCTTCAAGGCTGATGCTGCGCCGGGCGACATCATCGAGATCGAGGCTATGCCTCACAACGCCGGCCGCATCGCCGCCCAGACGGCGAAGCAGGTGGTGTTGCAGCGTCTACGGGAGGCGGAGCGGGAGGTGGTATTCGAGGAGTACTCCGGCAAAGAGGGCGACATCGTCTCCGGCGCAGTGCAGCGGTTCGAGGGCAAGAACGTAATCATCGACCTGGGCAAGGCAGAGGCGGTTCTGCCCCCCAACGAGCAGGTGAGGATAGAGCACTACCGGCCGGGACAGCGCCTCAAGCTCTATCTCCTGGAGGTATTCAAGTCGACCAGGGGCCCCCAGGTGACGGTTTCACGCACGCACAAGGACCTGCTGCGTCGCCTGTTCGAGCTGGAGGTGCCCGAGATCTTCAAGGGCACGGTCGAGCTGCGGTCCATCGCTCGAGAGGCGGGGTTCCGGAGCAAAGTGGCGGTGTCCTCCTCACAGGAGGGCATCGACCCCGTCGGGGCATGCGTGGGCCTGCGGGGCATTCGGATACAGAATATCGTCAACGAGCTCAACGGCGAGCGGATAGACGTGGTCCAGTGGGACCCCGAGCCGGCCCGTTTCGTGGCCAACGCTCTCAGTCCCGCTCAGGTGATCAAAGTCAGCGTCAGTGAGGCTGAGAACACCGCCTCGGTAATAGTGCCCGACCGCCAGCTCTCCCTGGCCATCGGCAAAGAGGGTCAGAACGCCCGCCTGGCGGCCAAGCTCACCGGCTGGCGCATCGACATCAAGAGCGAGTCGATCGCGGAGCAGGAACGGCCAGCGGAGGCCCCGCCGGGTGTCGAGATGGAGGAGGCAGCGGCGGCTGAGGAGAAGGCGCCGCCCAAGGCTGCGGTCGAGGCGAAAGAGGTCGCCGCCGTGGCAGAGGAGCCGGTTGAGGAGGAACGGCGTCTCACCCCCGAAGAGGAGGCCGTGCTGGCCTTCAGCAAGGAGGAGGGGACGGCGGAGCCCGTAGCCGCGAAGGCCACGGAAGCGGCCGTCGCCGAGGCCAGGCCAGCGGAGGAACCATCGAGGCCTCAGATTCGATTCGCTGAGGATCTGCTAGCGACCACCGCTGTCGAGACGGAGGGCAAGGGCAAGCGAACCAAGGTTCGTAAGGGAGGCCGCCGCGCCAGGGCTGAGGCCGAAACGGAGACGGCCGTCAAGACCAAGAGGGCCAGGAAGGAGCGGCGACCCGTTATCGAGGACGAGGAGGAGCTCGAGGAATACGATACCTAGAGCCGCCGCGCCCTCAACGCTTCCTTGTCAGGGGTTCCATTCTGTGGGCAAGAAGGATCAGGCTAGTGTCAGGCATCTACCTCAACGCACCTGCGTGGTCTGTCGGGAGACGACCGGCAAGCGGGGGCTGATCCGCATCGTCAGAACGCCTGAGGGAGTGGTCGAGGTCGACGAGACAGGCAAGAAGGCGGGCCGCGGCGCCTACCTCTGCCGCCGCCGGGAGTGCTGGCAGGAGGCGCTGAGAAAGGATAGACTGGCTAGAGCGCTCCGTGTCAGGCTCTGGGAGGCGGACAGGGAGAGGCTCAGGGCCTACGCCGAGGAGTTGCTCCAGGGCGCCTCGACCCCCTAGGGGCACGCCGAGGTAATGGGCCAAGTATCGAAGCAAGGCTGGCAATGAATCAGGAATCAGGCAGCGCAAAGACCGGCACCAAGGCCGCCGAGGCATCCGCATCCGGCGACGGTCAGAAGAGGCTTGAGATTCCGCGTACCTTGACCGTCAAGGAGCTGGGTGACCTCGTGGGTATGTCGCCTATCGAGGCCATCAAGGAGCTTATGAAGAACGGGGTCATGGCCACCATCAACCAGGTCATCGACTACGATACGGCGGCCATCATCGCCCATGACCTGGGGTTTGAGCCCGAGCCGGCCGCGCTGACGGAGACGATGGACATACCGCCTACCGTCGAGGAGGCCAAGCCGGACTACCTCGGCGAGGAGGATGCCGGCGCCCTTCAACCACGGCCGGCGGTGGTGACGATCATGGGTCACGTCGACCACGGCAAGACCAGCCTTCTGGACGTCATACGTGAGAGCAACCTGACGGCCGCTGAGGCCGGCAGCATGACCCAGCACATAGGCGCCTACCAGGTAAAGGTGGACAGCCAGCGCATTACCTTCCTTGACACGCCCGGCCATGAGGCCTTCACCGCCATGCGGGCCCGCGGCGGCAAGGTTGCCGATATCGCCATACTGGTAGTGGCTGCCGACGACGGCGTGATGCCTCAGACTATTGAGGCCATCGACCATGCCAAGGCAGCGGGGGTGCCCATCGTGGTAGCCCTCAACAAGGTCGACCTGCCCAATGCCAACCCGGACCGGGTCAAGCAGCAGCTTGCGGAGCAGGGCCTGGCACTCGAGGAATGGGGCGGCGATGTCATCTGCGTACTCGTCTCGGCCAAGACCAAGGATGGCATCAAGGACCTGCTGGAGAACACCCTGGTGGTCGCCGAGGTAGCGGAGCTGAAGGCTAACCCCGATCGCCCTGCGCGGGGCGTGGTGGTTGAAGCCGGTCTGGACACCAGCCGCGGGGCGATGGCCACTGTACTGGTGCAGACGGGAACCCTGAGGCAGGGGGACGCCCTAGTCGTGGGGGAGACCTGGGGCAAGATCAAGGCGATGTTCAACGAGCACGGTCGCCGCATCAAATCGGCCGAACCCTCGGCGCCAGCCAAGATCCTGGGCCTAAGCGCCGTCCCCCAAGCCGGAGACCTCGTGGCAGTGGTGAGGGATGATCGAACCGCGCGCACGATCGTCCAGGAGCGGCAGCGTCAGAGGGAAGCGGCGGCCTTGAGAGAGCAACACGCCGTCAGCCTGGACACCCTCTTCGGAGAGATCACGGCGGGCAAGGTCAAAGAACTCAACATCATATTGAAGACGGATGTCCAGGGAAGCATCGAGCCTATCCGCACGTCGCTGGAACGCCTGAGCACGGAACAGGTGCGGGTGAAGATCATCCATTCCGCCTCCGGAAGCATCACCGAGTCGGACATTATGCTGGCCCTGGCCTCCAAGGGGATCGTCATCGGCTTCCAGACCCGCCCCGAGCCGGGTGCCCGCAGGCTGGCTGACGTGGAAGGCGTGGACATCCGCCACTACGACGTTATCTATGAGCTGGTGGACGCCGTGGATAGGGCCCTCAAGGGTCTCCATGAGCCTGTCTACGAGGACGTGGTGGTTGGACATGCCGAGGTACGGCAGGTGTTCAAGGTCAGCCGTCACGGCAACTTCGCTGGCTGCCACGTCGGAGACGGCAGCGTCACCCGCGGCGCCCTGGCAAGGGTCCTGCGCGGTGAAGAGGTCATCGCCCAGACCGAGGTGGCCAGTCTCCGCCGCTTCAAGGACGACGTGCGCGAGGTACAGGCGGGTTACGAGTGCGGCATGGGCCTGGCGGACTTCGACGCCTTTGAGGAAGGTGACGTCCTGGAGTTCTATCGGCGAGAACGAGTTAGCTAGGCCGCGACGGACGATTCCAGGCCTTCTTCCTGCAAGTATTCAATCTGATCCTCCTTGCTGGGGAGTTCCCAATCCATGAGCAGACGGATAGAACGCCTCAATGACCTGTTTCAGGAGGAGATCAGCGACCTTCTACGGCGTCAGGTCAAGGACCCACGCCTCAAGGTGTTCATCACGGTTACCCAGGTAGACGTCTCAGCGGACCTGAGCCACGCCAAGGTCTACGTGAGCGTGATGGGCGACTCGGAGGAACGGGACGGCGCCTTTCGCGGGCTGGACGCCGCGTCCGCTTTCATCCGCCGCGAGTTGGGCCGACGCCTCTCCCTACGCCGCACCCCCAGGCTCAGCTTCCGCCGTGACGACTCTCTGGAGCGGGGCGCGCACGTCCTCGATCTGCTCAACGAGGTCAGCGAGCAGGAGAGGGGCTCCTCTTGACGGCTGACGGCATCCTCAATGTCCACAAGCCCCGGCAGTGGACTTCGTTTGACGTGGTGAACCTGGTGCGCCGTCACTCCGGCGTACGACGGGTAGGCCACGCGGGAACGCTGGACCCGGCAGCGGAGGGTGTTCTGCCCGTGTGTTTGGGCCAGGCCACCCGCGTGATCGAATACCTGATGGAGACCCCCAAGGGCTACCGGGCGGGCATCCGTCTGGGGATCGTAACCGACACCTACGACGCTCAGGGGACCGTGATCCGCAGCGGCGACTACTCGTCGGTGACGCGAGCGATGGTGGAGGAGCTGTTGCCGTCCTTCGTGGGCGACATCGCACAGGTCCCGCCCATGTTCAGCGCCCTGAAGCGAGACGGCGTGCCCCTCTACCAATATGCCAGGGCAGGCCAGACGGTAGAGCGAGAGCCTCGACCGGTGCACATCTATCGCCTTGAGCTGCTCGATTTCCGGCCGCCAACCTTCACCATCGACGTAGAGTGCGGCCGCGGCACCTACGTGCGGACTCTGGCCTACGACCTGGGCGAGCGTCTGGGCTGCGGCGCTCACCTGGAGAGCCTCATCCGCCTCCACATCGGCCCCTTCCAGATGGAGTCGGCGATAGACATCGATGACCTGCGGGAGTCTTTTCGCAGGGACTCCTGGCGCGACCTCCTATACCCTCTGGACTCCGTCCTGCTGGACTATCATGCTGCCATCCTGGGCGAACGCCATCAGCGCTGGGCCGGCCTCGGCCGCACGCTCGATCTGAGTCCCTTGAGCCAGAAGCGGGTTGAGTCCTTGGCTGAGGGCACTCCTTGCCGCGCCTATTCCCTCGATGGACGCCTGATCGCCCTCCTCCGTCACCAGGGCAACGGCACCCTCTGGAGGCCAGATAAGGTCTTCATGACCTCAAAATAGCCCGATTTTTCGCAAAGGCAGGCTTTTTAGCCGCGGAATCCCTTGACATACGCTACAAAACAGCTATGATTCTACCAATGTAGGCAATTGGCTGGCCTGTGGCTCGTCGCGGTTTTCATAGGAGGGTTGTTCAACAAGAGCGGTTGAGGCCGGCAAGATGCCGTCTTAAGCTGGGGCACTGACCCAGCCAATCCAAGGAAGGGGGTGAAACCTAATGCAGGCGTATTGCCTAAAGTGTCGGGCAAAGAGGGAGATCAAGAACCCGCAGCAGGTAGTCATGAAGAACGGAAAGCCCGCCACACGAGGCGTTTGCCCTGTGTGCGGTACCAAGATGTACCGCATTGGCAAAGGCTAGAGGCCGTATTTCGAGCAGGACATTCAATAACGATCCCTGATTCGTATTCTTGGTTGGATCCGGGATGGCGACTGTTACCAGTCGCCATCCTGCTGTATGGAGGGGTCGCTCCCCTCAGACGTGCCCTCCACGACCGCCCCGCTTGCCGCAGAGATGGCCCAACTGCTAGAATGCATCGGGTTTGGCCATCACCTGTGGCTGAGCAGGCGATGCCAGCGGCCAGCCAGATCGCCGGACGAGGGTCGGCGAACCAGCGAGCCCGGGCAACCCTCTGATAGTCGGTCAGTCCTGGCAGGAGTGGATGTAAGGTGGGCAAGATAAATGTGGCGATCATCGGCGTGGGGAACTGCGCCTCCTCTCTGGTGCAGGGTGTCCATATCTACCGCGATGTCAAGGATGACGAGATGATACCCGGCATCATGCACGCCAACCTGGGCGGCTACCACATCGGCGACATCAATTTCGTCGCCGCCTTCGATATCGATGTCAACAAGGTGGGCAAAGACCTGGCTGAGGCGATCTTCACGCCCCCCAACAACACCTATCGCTTCACCGACGTGCCCAACCTGGGGGTACGCGTCCACCGCGGCATGACCCACGACGGCCTGGGGAAGTACCTCTCCCAAATAATCCGCAAGGCCCCCGGCCCTACCGACGACATCGTCCAGATCCTGCGCGATACGGAGACGCACGTGGTGATCAGCTACCTGCCGGTGGGCTCGGAGGAGGCGACGAAGTGGTACGTGGAGCAGGTCCTGACCGCCGGCTGCGGATTCATTAACTGCATACCGGTGTTCATCGCCAGGGAGCCCTACTGGCAGGGCCGGTTCAAGGAGCACGGCCTGCCCATCATCGGCGACGACGTCAAGTCGCAGGTGGGGGCCACCATAGTGCACAGGGTGTTGACCCGTCTCTTCCGCGACCGCGGCGTGCGCATAGACCGAATGTATCAGATCAACTTCGGCGGCAATACCGACTTCCTGAACATGCTGGAGCGGGAGCGCCTGGAGTCGAAGAAGATATCGAAGACCAGCGCCGTCACCTCCCAACTGGACTATGAGCTGCCCGAGGGCGACATCCACGTCGGGCCCAGCGATTACATCCCCTGGCTCCAGGACAGGAAATGGTGTCACATCCGTATGGAGGGCACCACCTTCGGCAACGTGCCCCTCAACCTGGAGCTCAAGCTGGAGGTGTGGGACAGCCCCAACTCGGCGGGGGTAGTGATCGACGCCATTCGTTGCTGCAAGCTGGCGCTCGATAGAGGCCAAGCGGGGGCCCTCGTTGGCCCATCGGCCTATTTCATGAAGTCGCCCCCCAAGCAGTTCACCGATGAGCGCGCCCGAGCAATGGTGGAGGAGTTTATCGCCAAGAGCAAAGCATGATAGAGTACTGGATCTTTCGTCTCATAATCCTCCTGGGACGTCCGTTCTCCCCCAAAGTTGGTTACTTCTTTGCCCGCATCATCGCCGATATCTGCTACCTCTTCTTCCGCGGTAAGCGCCGGGCCCTGAAGGACGCTATGTCCCGCATCCTGGACAGCGCCGACGAGAGGGAGGTGAGTCGCGCCTCTCATCGTTCCTTCCGCAACTTCGGCAAGTACGTGGTGGACTTTATCCACTTCTTGGACACGACGCCGGAAGAGGTGAGACGCCGGATAGTGTTCGAGGATTTCGAGCCCATCAACAAGGCGATGGCTGAGGGTCGCGGCATCATCTTCATCACCCTGCACTTTGGAAACTGGGACATGGGGGCAGCCGGCCTTTCGGCCTATGGCTACCCGGTGAACGTGGTGGCTGAGACCTTCGAGTACCCGCGGATGAACGCCCTGATACAGGGGTCGCGCCGTCACCTGGGGATGAAGGTCACCCCCATAGAGAAGGTGGGGCCGAGCATTGTCCGAGCCCTGCGCCGGGGGGAGATCCTGGCCCTGCTTATCGACGTGCCGGAGCCGGGGGGCACCGTCAGGGTGGACTTCTTCGGCGCCCCCATTGAGGTCCCGGCCGGCCCAGCCCGCATCGCCCTTCGCACCGGCGCCCGAGTCATGCCTGCGGTCCTGGTCAGGGTAAGGGGAGAAGAGGACAAGATCCGCCCTGTAGTCGACCTCGAGCTGACCTACGAGAAGACCGGCGATGAGCAAGAAGATGTTCGCCGCCTGACGCAGCAGATCATGTCCTCGCTGGAGCGCCTGATCCGTCACCATCCCGACCAATGGTTTATCTTTCATCCTCTGTGGAATCGCGCCCAGAAGGTGCCGCAGGCGGAGACAGCGCTGGCTCCCAAGCCGTAAGCCGACCTCTAATGCTCAAGTATCTGGCGCTACTCTTTTCCTACAAGGTCCTGGGCTGGCTGCCTACGCCAGCGGCCTACGCCATCGCCCGCTGCATAGCCGCCATGATCTACTATTCGCGGGGAGGGCTGCGGCGCAGCGTCCAGCGAAACATGCGCCAGATAATGGGGCCCCACGCCGACCCCAGGGAGGTGCGCGCGGCGGCGAAGGAGGTCTTCTACAACGTCACCCGCTATTATGCTGACCTCATCCGCGTGCCGCGCCTGAACGTTCGCCGGTTCTACGATGAGAATGTAACGGTCTACGGGGTGGAGTATCTGATGGACGCGCTGGCATCAGGGAGAGGCGTCATCGTAGTAAGTGCCCACTACGGCAACCCCGAGATCGTCGTGCAGTCGGCGGCTGCCATGGGGGTAAGGGCGTTCTCCATCACAGAGCCACTGCGTCCGCAGCGCCTCTCCGATCTGATGCACCGGCTGCGCTCCAGCCAGGGGCAGGTCTTCCGTCCCATAAGCTTCTCGACGATGAAGGACGCCGTCCGCTGGCTCCGCGAGGGAAAGCTGATACCCCTCCTCTGCGACCGCGATATCCAGCACACCGGAATCCTGCTGCCGTTCTGCGGCGCCGAGGCGCGGATGCCTGTGGGCGCGGCACAGCTCGCCATGCGCACGGGCGCCGTGGTGGTCCCTATGTTCAGCCACAGGAAGAAGGGTGACCACTTCGAGGTGTATACTGAACCTCCTCTGGAGATGGTGTCCACCGGCGACGAGGCGGAGGACGTGCGTGTGAATACCTTGAAGATCATCTCCTGCATCGAGAAGTACCTGCGGCGGGACCCTGGCCAGTGGATAGTGCTGGAGTCGATCTGGGAGCGATCGGCGGAGGCAGAAGCAGCCGGTTGATTCACTCGTTCTGGAGTCTGGGGGTATAATACCATCTGTCTACGGTCGACGAGGTGTCGAATGGAAGGATCCGCCGGTCCCGCCGATGAGGTCATCGTAACCGACCGCTCCGTCGAGAACCCCTGGGTGATCGAGAGGATGGGGCACGGCGGTAGGATGTTGGATGTGGGCTGCCTGGGAAGTGAATACCTGGGTGAGATGGCGTCGCGGGCCGAGGAGGCCTGCGGCCTGGATATCCGGCCCCTGGCGCCGGTTCAGGTTGTCCAGCTTGTGCGGGGGGATATCGCGAACCCGCCGCTCGAGCCGGGGACCTTCGATGTCATTACCTCGATCTCAACGGTGGAGCACATCGGCTGCGACTTCTACGGTCAGACCCCCTGCGAGAGCGGCGACGTCATGGCGATGCGCCAGATGCGGCGTCTGCTGCGCGAGAACGGTCGCCTGTTGATCTCCGTGCCCTACGGGCGCGGCGGCGGTTGCGCCTGGTTCCGCGTCTACAACGCCGGCACGTTCCAGAGGCTCATCGAAGGGTTCAGGCCGATCTCGCTTCAGTACTTCCGACGCAACGGCAATCACTACCAGCGGTGCCAGCGTGAAGAGATAGATGACGTTGGGTTCGACTTCGAGCACATTCGCTCCGACGGGGTGGTGCTGGCGGAGCTGGCGAAGGCACCATAAACAACAGGGACGAAGCCATGATCAAACACGAGATCGCTCAACTGGTAACCGACGCCGCGCAGGAGGCCCGGCAACGGGGAGACCTGCCATCGGTGGCCCTTCCCGACATCGAGATCGAGCGTCCGCAGCGGCCGGAGCACGGCGACTACGCCTCCAGCCTGGCCCTGCGCCTGGCTCGCGCCGCCCGTGCGAACTCGTTGACCCTGGCAGAGAGTATCGCTCGCTGCGTGAAGCCTCATGATGCCGTGGGAGAGGTGAGCGTGGCGGCGCCGGGGTTCATCAACTTCCGGCTCAGCGAACCGTGGGTGGCGCGACAGGTGGAGGCCGTCCTATCGGAGGGCGAGGCCTACGGG
>CAZSRY010000044.1:0-11151 GCA_964609475.1 uncultured Dehalococcoidia bacterium | reverse complement strand
CACCCGCCCACCCTAGATGAGTTTGGAGTTTGGGGGACACCCCCAAACCCCCGGCAGAGGGGGATTCCCCCTCCTCCTTCGGCGGACAGGTCTGCACTCCCCCTTTCTCGCGTCAAGGAACAGACGCGCTAGCGTGTCAGGGGCCGTGTGGGCGCAAGCCTGCCTCTCCAGTAAGCAGGGCTCTCGGTCTGCGGACTGTCTCTAGGAGAGAAGACGCGCTAGAATTCCGTCGCGCCGCTGAAGTTCCAGGAGCGCACCTTGATGGCGGGCACCCGGCTCACGCCGATCATCGCCGCGTGGAGGCTCGTCTCGCCGCCGATGAGCTCCACCTGGTTCAGCGCCTCCAGGTAGCTCTGCGTGAAGCGCAGATTCTTGATCGGGGCCGTGATCTTGCCCTTCTCGATGAGGAACGTGCCATCGCGCGTCATGCCCGTCACAATTACTTTAAGCGGATGAACCGGACGCGTGTACCAGAAGCGGCTCACCCACAGGCCCCTCTCCACTGACGACAGCATCTCCTCTTTCGTCGCCGTGCCCGCCCTGAGGAACATGTTGCTGGGGAAGGAGCCGAAGGTGAGGCCCGCCGGCAGGGCATGCCCCGTCGAGGCCTTGCCCTCCTTGCCCGCGTAGTAGCTGTCGTAGACGACCCCCTTGGCCACGCCGTCGCTGATGAGCTCCACCCGCTGCTTGGGCACACCCTCGAAGTCGAAGGGGGCGGGGATGGTGTCGGGGGCGAGGCCGTCGTCCCAGATGCTGATGTTGTCGCCCATCACCTTCTCCCCCAGGTGATCACTCATGAAGCTCCGCTTCTCCTGGAACGCCTGCGCCCCGAAACCCAGGTAGGCCAGGAAGTCCAGGATGTCCGTCACCGCGTACTCCTCCAGCACCACCTCATACTCCCCGGGCTCCAGCGACACCGGATTGGCGCTGCGCAGGCACTTGTCTATCGCCTCTGCCGCCGCCCCCTCGCCGTCGATGTCGCCCACGTCCATCGCCACCCGCTCGGCGTGGCCGCTGCTGCTATCGGACATCATGGTCGTCGTGATGTCGGCGCCGGTATCCAGGTGATAGGCGAACACCCCCAGCGAGTTCGCCACCGCCGCCTCGCCCACCGACGTGCGGAAGGCGCCGGCGGCCGTCACGCCCGCCCGAGAGGCGGCGTCGCAGACCTGGGCCACTACGGCCGCTCGCTCCTCCGGGCCGCAGCGGGCGGTACGCTCCACGTAGGCGTCCACCTGGGGCAGCGGCGCCGGCTGGGGCAGCGACTGGAAGTCCTGGTTCTCCTTCTGATGGCGGGCCAGCATGGCCGCCCGCTCCGCTACTCCCTTCAGCGACTCGTCCGATAGCACGTTCGTGGCCGCCACGCCGATCTTCTTGCCGATGACGGCGCGGACGCTGACCTCGACGTTTGTCTGCTCCACGTTCTGGTGGATGTAGCTGTTGGCGAAGCGGGTGAGCGCAGAGTGGTTGGCGAAGAGCAGCACCTCCGTCTGATCGGCCGCGCTCATGCTCAGAATGCGGTCGGCGATCTTCTTGAGCTCGGGTTCACCTAGCAGCATCGTGGCCTCTTGCCTCTCTAGAGTCTGCGGCCCGTTCCCTACTTCATCAGCCCCACTTGGATATTGCGGAAGCGGGCGGGGGCCGCCCCGTGGCCGGTGTGCGCTACCTGCTCCGGCTGACCTTTTCCGCAGTTGGGGGTGCCCCACACAATCCAATGGTCGCGGTTGCACACGGCGTCGCAGCTTCCCCAGAACTGGGGCGTCATGCCCGTATAGGTCGCGTTCTTCACCAGGTCGCCCAGCTTGCCCTTCTTGATCTCGCGGGCCAGCTCGGTGCCGAACAGGAAATTGAGCCGCCTGTCGTCGATGCTCCAGCTCCGGTTCGTCTCCATGTAGATCCCCTCGTCGGTGTCGGCGATAAGCTCTTCCAGAGTCCACTCCCCCGGCTCCAGATTCACGTTGGTCATCCGGATGAGAGGGATGTGGTTCCAGTCCGAGGCCCGCATCGCCCCGTTGCTCCGCTGGCCCAGCGCCGTCGCCGTCTCCCGCGATGTCAGGTAGCCCACGAAGAGGCCGTTGCTCACCAGCGGCGTCGCTTGAGCGGGCACCCCCTCGTCGTCGTAGCCGAACGTGCCCAGCCCGCCGCGAACGGTGGCGTCGGCGGTGAGGTTCACTATGTCAGAGCCGTAGCGGAAGCTGCCCAGCTTATCGGTAGTGAGGAAGCTGGTGCCCGCGTATGCCGCCTCGGTGCCCAGCACCCGGTCCAGCTCGACGGCGTGGCCGCAGCTCTCGTGGACCTGGAGCGCTGTCTGGCTGCCGTCCAGGATCACCGTCGTCACGCCCGCCGGGCAGGGCTTCGCCGAAAGCAGCGCCGCCGCCTCCTCGGCCACGCGGCCGGCGTTCCCCGCCAGATCGTAGCGCTCCACGAACTCCCAGCCCTCGGTGCCCTGATGGCGTCCCACGCTGTTGGGATACGACCGTCGCTGCACCTCGCCGTCGCCCACCGCCGTCACCTCGATGCCGCATCCCGTCTCCAGCAGCTCCTGCTCGATGAAGCTGCCCTCGCTGCTGCCGAACGTCTTGTTCTCCCTCTGGCAGTAGACGTTGGACTCAGCCATCACGATGCCCTTAGCCCCCATCATGGCCTCGTTCGTCCTCAGGAGAAGCGCTATCTTGTCGTCCAGCGATACGGCGAAGGGGTCCTTCTGGAAGGTGGAGCGGTAGCTGTCCTTGTGGACCTCCGGCGCCCCGATGTCCGCCCTTGGCCCCCCTGCCCGTGCCGAGGCCCTGGCGATACGCACCGCCTGCGCCGCCACGCGGTCCGCCTCCTCCAGCGTCAGGCGATGGCTGCCGGCGAAGCCCCAGTAGCCGTCGACGATCACCCGCGCCCCGAATCCCAGGCTCTCGTCCGCCGTCAGCGCCTCCACGTTCTGATTGCGCACCGTTATCGACTCTGTCTTTCTTCCCACCACCCGCACGTCGGCGTAGCTGGCCCCTTGACTGCGAGCGGTGTCCAGGGCTCGCATTACTAGCTCACGCATGGAGGTCTCCTTGCTAAGGCGCCGTTCTCTACCCTTGGCGCTTCAGGAAATCGATCACCTTCTGGTTACACTGCTCCTCGAACTCCACATTGAAGCCGTGCCGCGCCCCCGGGATTATCATCAGCTCGGCGTCGGGGATATGCTCCGCCAGGTAGCGGGAGCCCTCCGGTGGGATCACGGGGTCGTTGGCGCCCGTCATCACCAGCGTCGGCGCCGTTATCCCGCCGACGCGGTCGCGGGCGTCGAACCGCAGCACCGCATCGAGCTGCTTCTGCCAGTACTCAGGCGGCGCCATCAGGGGGAGCTCGATCTGGAAGCGCGACCACAGCGCCTCTTTATGCTCGGCGACGTAGCCGTCGCTGTAGCCCATCCACAAAGCCGCCTCGAAGGCCTCCCGTGGCATCATGTTGGACGCCCGCAGCGCTGCCTCGGCGGTCTCCTCTGTGGGAGGCCAGGCTGCCAGGCAGGGGCTGGTCACGCCCAAGACCAGCGACCGCACCATCTCCGGGTAGGTCAGCGCCAGCTCCTGGGCGATCATCCCGCCCATCGACACGCCGAACACGTGCGTTGAATCGATGTCCAGGGCCTTCAGCAGGCCGGCGGTGTCCTCGGCGAACAGCTCTATCGAGCAATCGTTGGGCCTATCGCTGCGGCCCGCCCCCCGGTTGTCGAAGGCTATGACCCGAAAGTGCTGCGACAGGGTCGGTATCTGGCTCTGCCAGCCCAACAGGCTGGCGCCCAGCCCCATGATCAGCAATAGAGGCTCACCCGAGCCGTAGACCTCGTAGTAGATGTTGACGTCGTTTATCTTTGCTTTGGGCACTCCTTTGCCTTTCTCTAGTTGGCTGGTACTTGCTGTCGGCGCAGGAAGTCCAGCACCGCCGCCGTGGCCTCCGCGGCGACCTCATGCAGATAGCCGTGGCGCGCCTTGGGGTACATCACCAGCTCCGCTCCCGGTATGCGCTGGGCCAGGATAGGGGAGTTCTCCGAGGGTATCAGCTCATCGTTGCCGCCGGCGATCACCAGGGTTGGCACCTTGATCTCAGACAGACGGTCGTACGTATTGTGAGAGGCGATCGCTCTCATCTGGCCGACGACGGCGTGGCGAGGCATCCGCAGGTCGAAGGTGTTGAGGGTCTTCTCCCGCAACTGCTGCCCGTTGGCAGCAACGAACTCCTCCGTGTACAGCCAGCGCATCACTATCTCAAGCCCCTCTTCTATGCTCACGTTGGGGATGCTGCTCATCTCTTCTATGGTCTTCCGTGGCGTCGGAAGGCTATTGGGGCCGCCGGGCGTCGTGCATCCCAGCACCAGCGCGCTCACCTTCTCCGGATGTCTCAAGGTCAGTTCCTGCGCTATCATCCCTCCCATCGATATCCCGTAGACGTAGGCGGCATCGATCCCCAGCGTCTCCATCAGACCTGCCGTATCGTCCGCCATCATCGGCATCGAGTAGGGGTCGGCCGGCTTGTCGGTCAGGCCCGCTCCCCGATTATCGAATATCACTGTTCGATACTCCTGCGCGAAGGCGGGCAGCAGGGGGCGCCAACCTTCCAGGTTGCCCGTCAGCCCCATTATCAGCACCAGCGGCTCCCCCTGGCCGTGCACCGCGTAGTTCATCTCGATGTCGTTCACCCGCACCTTGGGCATAGCGATCCCCCTCCGATCGTGGCAACCAAGAGCTGAGGATGGATTACCTCAAGGGATATCATCCGCTGACGCGGCCGCCCCGCAGCGATCTCCGGGGTCGCGTCAACGGAATAAGGATAACCTACGCTGCCCTTGTGTCAACAGGCGGGCTGTGCGCGCAGCGGCCGCTCATCGCGGCCTCACGCTTTCCCCCGCAGCCGCGTGCCCCGCTTTTGGAACTGGCGTGTGCTAAACAGAACGTCGTGCCGCAAGCCAGCTATGCCCGTTTTTTCGGCGATGCGTTGGACTGCAAGCATCACCTCCTGGCGGGACCGTCCGTGCGCCATCGCGAACAGATTATAGGGCCAGTGCGGCGGCCGTCTTGGGCGACGATAGCAGTGGCTCACCTCCGGCAGGCCGCCCACCTTCCGCCCGATCTCGCTCACCCTATCGTCGGGCACGTCCCAGACCGCCATCCCGTTGGCCGTGATCCCCAGCGCGTAGTGATTGGGCACCGCCGCCAGACGCTTGATCACGCCTCGCTCCAGCAGCGAGCGCAGCAGCGCCAGCACCCTCTCCTCCGACGAGCCCAGCCCCTCCGCCACCGCCCGATACGGCTCTGGCACCAGGGGCAGGCCGTCCTGAATGGTCAGGATCAGTTGACGCTCCTCGTCGGTCAGCATCGTTTTCTCTCAGTCCGTGGCAAGCTGGAAGCGCACCTCCACGAAGTACTCCTCCAGCGCCGGCAGACGCATCACCGCGATGCCCGTCCTCTCCTCGATGGCGGACAGCACCCGCTCCACCTCGCCCGGCTCCTCCGAGGAGACCACGAACCACAGGTTGTAGCGGTGCTCGCGCTCGTAGTTGTGCGACACCGTCGGGAAGCCGTTCACCAGCGTCGCCACCTCCTCCAGGCGCTCCGACGGCACCTGCATCGCCGCCAGGGTGCGCTCGCCGCCCATGGCCGTGGCGCTGAGCACCGGCCCGAGGCGACTCACGGCCCCCGATTGCAGCAGCCGCCTGAGCCGCGAGATCACCTCCTCCTCCGACATCCCCAGCCTTTCGCCGACGTCAAGAAAAGGACGCGAGGCGAGGGGAAACTCGCCCTGGAGGCTGTTCAGGAGGAGTCTATCGTTGCGGTCAAGTTCAACTGTCATGGGGAGCGTCCGATCTCGCTGCCGGCGGCACATAGGCGCAGTACGGGTCCGACTCCATGTAGTCGCCGGTGACCGCGAACGCCCGCGCCCGCGACCCGCCGCACACCTCGCGGAAGTCGCACACCCCGCACTTGCCCTTGAGCCGGCTGTAGTCCCGCAGCTCCTGGAACAGGGGCGAGTCTCGGTAGATGTCGATGAACGACTGCTCGCGCACATTGCCCGCCGGCAGAGGCAGGAAGCCGCTGGGGCACACCTCGCCGATGTGGCTTATGAAGGCGAAGCCGTTGCCGTCGTTCACGCCCTTGCCCGACTGGCCCAGCCCGTCGGCGAAGCTGTAGCCGGCGCCGCTGATCGTCGACGGCTTTTCAGCCCTGCTCTCTTCCTGACGCTTTCGCTGGATCACCACGCGTCGGTAGTGCTGCGCCGCCGTCGTCCGCACGTCGAAGGGCGCCTTCTTCGACAGGTCGTACATCCAGTTGAAGGCCCGCTCGTGCTCCTCCGCCGATATCATGTCCTCGGCGCTCCCCCGACCGGTCGGCACCAGGAAGAACAGGCTCCACATCACCGCCCGATATCGCGCCACCAGTTCGGCGATGCCCTCCAGGTCGTCCACGTTGTAGCGGCTGACAGTCGTCCCCACCTGGAGCGACATGCCCAGGTCGCGTATCTCCTTCAGTATCTCCAGCGTGCGCTGAAACGAGCCCGCCGTGCCCCGGAACGCGTCCTGGATCTCCGGCCGCGAACCGTCCAGGCTGATCTGCGTGCGGGCCACGCCGGCCTCTCGCACGCTCTCCAGCCGTTTCTTTGTGACTAGGGCGGTGGCGCTCGGCGATAGAGCGACCCGCAGTTCTTTGGCGTAGCGAATGAAGTCGAGCAGATCGGGACGCATCATGGGGTCGCCGCCGGTGATCACGAGGATGGGGCCGCCGATCCGCACCAGCTCATCGATCAGGCGGAAGCCTTCCTCGGTGCTGAGCTCGCGGGGGTCACGCTGGGGCTGGGCCTCGGCCCGACAGTGAACGCAGGCGAGGGAGCAGGCACGGGTTATCTCCCAGGCCACCGTAAACGGGGTAAGGCCGAAGTCCACCTCGGCCAGGGAACGGCGGGGTCGGTCGGTTCTATCCATGGCGGGCGGTCGAGACTAAGCCTACGTCTGGTGCTATTATCAGCCGGCAGGCGAGGCCGTTGCAAGCGGGTCCTCTCTAGAGAGGGCAGACCTGAACCGGGTCGAAAGCGGGGTTGGCGTAGCCGTAGTCCCAGATAGCATTGAAATCGTCGATGTTCGCCGTGGCGTAGCTCCGCGCCGCCTGGCAGGATATCGACACGTTCCCCTTGGCAAGATAGCTGTCGAGGAAGACCTGCGCCATCCCGCCATGCAGACTCCCCGGATAGTCGCCGGCAGCGCGCTGCAGCTCTGCTATCGCCTCCTCCTGCGATGCGCCCAGGGCCAGCAGCGAAAGCGCGATGCGAAAGCGGAGATACGGGTCCATCTCCGCCCGCTCGTTCTCCCCCCAGCCGGACGTCTCCCTCCAGAGCTCGAGGCCGCGGTTGTTCAGGGCATCCCGGTAGAGGGCGACCGCATCCCGGTACCGTCCCTCTGAGAAGGCCGCGTCGGCGTCCAGTATGCGCAGGTAGAGGAAATTCGTCTCATCGTAGGTGGTGTCCGTCAGGGTGTATTGGGTCCCGTCCCAGGCGTAGACCTCCGTTCGTTCCCGCTGCGGCCCGGCGCCGATAGATCCGATCATGCCGCCGTGCATCACCAGCTCCTGGGCGCCGTCGCCGTCGCGGTCGGCCAACGATATCTCAGGATAGGCCATGTTGAACCCTTCGCCGGAGAGGCTGCGGTAGCCGTCGGCCCGCCCGCTGACGATGTGGACGGTTCGAAAGCAGGTGTGGGCGCCGCAATCGCTGTCGGCGTAGACCAGCTCACCGATGCCGTCGTTGTTGATATCTCCCGCCGCCAGCACGATGCCCTCGGTGGGAGGCCCGAAATCGGACGACCATCCCACCAGGTAGTACTCGAAGGCCGCCTGGTAGCCCTCATCGCCATAGTCGAACACGACGACGCTTGAGCTTACAGTGGTGAATCCGGGCATAGTGGGATCCTCGCCGCTGGCGCTGAGGACAAGCACGATCTCGTCCTCGGCGTCCTCGTCGGTGTTCGCCAGGAGACAGCGCTGCTCGTCGTCGGTGTCCGGCATGTCCCAGGCCTCCAGCAGATCGGCCAGGCAAGGCGGCTCGCTTGCCTCCGCGCCGGCGGCCGTCAGATAGTCGGCGACCGTCTGAGGGTAATCGGCGAGGTCCGCCGGCGGCGACGGCACCGCCGCGGGGCTTGGGCTGGGCGTCCGGGCTCCAGGCGTCGCTGTCGCAGTATGCGTCGCTGTCGCCGTAGGCTCGGCGGTGCCGTCGCCGCCTCCGCCGCAGCTCGCCAGCACAAAAGCCGCCGCCAGCAGGATAACGAAACGGAGCCTCATCACGCGCCTGCCTTCCTATTGAGATAGTGCCCGCGCATACCGCTCTGCCCGTTCCACCCAATGCCCGATCTCCGTCGGGGACAGCGTCCCCTCCTCCGTGATCAGCTTCGTGACCAGATGAGCGGGGGTGCGGTCGAAATAGAGGTTGCGCACGACAACGCCGACGGGAGGGTCCCACCACACCTTCGTTCCCTCCTTCTCCTCCGCCCTCTCCGCCGTCCACTCCCTCTGCGCCGACACCTTCAGCGTCTCGCAGGCCGCATAGAAGGGGATGCCGCGGTCGCGCGCCGCCAGCGCCAGCAGATACGTCCCCGCCTTGTTTATCAGCGAGCCGTCGGCGAGCACCGAGTCGGCGCCCACCAGGGCCGCCTCGCTCTCGGCCATGAAATGCCCCGCCTGGCCGTCCGTGATGAGCGTGACCTCTACGCCGGCGCTCGCCAGCTCTTCCGCGAGGCGACGGCCCTCATACAGCGGCCGCGACTCGCAGACTATGACCCGTCGCCCCTTGACCTTTCCCGCCGTCAGGGCGGCGAGCACGCTGGCCGAATAGCTATGCGTCATCACCACCGACGGTAGCACCTTCGACGCATGCCCGGCGATCGCCTCCGCCGACCTCTCCCACCCCGCTACGACCTCCTGCGCCTTGCTCGCCACCCGTTCCCGCAGCGAGGGCAGATCCAGAGACGACGCCTCGCCGGCTGTCGCCGCCAGCAGTCCCGCCGTATTGGCCACCGCCGCCATCGCCGGCCGCGACCCCGCGATGACGGCCGCGACCTCCCGCAGGGTGTGCACCAGCCGCTCCGATGAGTCCACCCGTGCCTCCTGCGCCACCAGCGCCAGGACCTGCGCCGCGCGGCGACTGAGCGCGCTCGCGCCGCTCGTGTGATCCGCTCGTATCTCCTCGATCCGCTCGCCGATCTCGCGGTCCAGGGGCGGTTGCCTGTCGTCTGTATCTACCATGACCTTACCTTTCGCTACGGAGGGTACACCCGCTCCAGCGCCTCCCTGAGCAGAGGCACCGTCTCGTATTGGGCCAGCTCCTTGGGCGCTACCCAGCGCGCCTCGCTGTGCTCCCAGTCCAGCCTGATCGACCCCTCGGACATGACATCGAAGAGAAAGGGATGCACCAGCCAGCGGAGCCCCCGCTCCTCGTCGTCGACGGCCAGGGGCTCACCGCTCTTCACCAGACTCACCTCGTCGGCTGCCAGCCCCGTCTCCTCCCAGATCTCCGTCAACGCCTGCGTCAGGGGCTCTCCCTCCACGTAGCCGCTCACGCCCGCCCAGCGGCCCTGGTAGGAGCCCACCCGCTCGCTCCGTCGCAGGATGAGGATCTCATCCCTTCCCGCTGCGCCCTTGCGTCGCAGGAAGCAGGTCACTACCTGTCGAGGTTCAGGAGGATCCGTCATCGTCTATCCCTCTGTCAGGGTAGGACATGGCGGGCCGCTTGACAAGACGGTCGCCAGCCTGAGATTGGCCCTCCATCTCTCCCGCCTTCTCGCCCTGTCCCCTTGTAATCTTCCGAAATAGGTGACTGCCGCCCGCCCAACTAGGGGTTCTCCTGATGTAGGAAGTGCGGCATCTAATTCAGAATTGTAGGTACGAGCGGTGGCTCAGATGGTTCCATCCCCGCTACGGCGGCCGGGCCATCACAGACCGCCGCCGCGAGTTGTCCGCCCTGGAGACGGTGGCGGGGTCAGGCCGGACAACGCGCAAACTATTCGAACAGCAGCTAGTCGCCCAGGAGGTTGCTTAGAGCAGGAGAATTGCCCGCGGTGGCCGTGGTTCTCAAATGGGCAGCCAAACACCAGGAGCCTGAGCATCGCCTCGTTGACGATCTACCGGCCATTGCTGAAGGGAGTTCGGAGAGGATTGGGCGTCGGAATCAGGGCCCCGCCTAGTGGCCGGTGGAGCCGTGGCCCTGGCTGCCGCGGGCAGTAACACTCAGCTCTTCCGCCTCTACCAGCGGCAGATCGGCCAGCCGCGCCACCACAAGCTGGGCGATGCGGTCGCCGTTGCTGATGCGGTGCTCCTCTTGATCCCCGAACAGGTACATCGTCACCAGCACTTCCCCCCGGTAGTCACTATCGATAGTACCCAGAGTAACGCCCACGCCTCTAGCCGACAGGCCCGAGCGTGGTCGCACCTGCACGTCGAATCCCCTTGGGAACTCGATGGCGATGCCCGTACCTACTCGAACCGGCTGCCGACCGAGCACGACGTAGCCGGGCTCCTCGACGCAGGCGAACAGATCCAGTCCCGAAGAGCCGTCCGTGCCGCGCTCCGGCAGACGTGCGCCGGGCCGCAGCCGCTTTACTCTGAGAGCTTCGATCGCAGTCACTCCTGGCTCGACCCCCTTAGTGCTCTTTCAACGGGAGTATATGCGGCTGCTACAACGCAGACAAGGGCTCGGCTGCCCGCTGGCCTATTGTCAAAATGAGGCTTGTGATAGGATTAGCACCGACGGGAAGGCAATCACATCTCAGTTTGGGAGGATACCATGGCTGATTTCTCACTAAACGAAGAAGAAAGAATGGTTCAGCAACTGGCGCATGAGTTCGCCGTCAAGGAGATCCGGCCCCATGCTCAGTACTACGATGAGCATGAAGAGGTTCCCCGCGATATCATGCTGAAGGCCAATAACTTAGGCTTGTCTGCAGGCATGTTTGGTGGCGGTGAGTCCGCTCTGACCTCTCCCCTCATCACCGAGGAGCTGTCATGGGGCGATGGTGGTGTCGCGATCTCTATCTCCTCCAGCGGTCTCGCTCTCGCCGCTATCGTGGCCATGGGCACTGATGAGCAGAAGGAGTACTGGATACCCAGGTGCATGAGCACGGAGACTGAGCTGCGCCTG
>CAZSRY010000043.1:0-11595 GCA_964609475.1 uncultured Dehalococcoidia bacterium | reverse complement strand
TTCATGACCTCGCGCGTGCGACGGCTGGCCCACTCCCCCACCAGCAGATCCGTTATGCTAATGCCGGCCTCGGGGACCGCCGACGCCGCCCGCTCCTCCCTTGCCTGCGCCCCGCTGGCGATAAAGGTATCGCGCTCGATCTTGGCCCTGGCGAAGGCCTTGAACAGCTCCTCTTCGTCGTCGCCCTGAATGAGGTCGCGGTATCTTAGCAGCTCCTCCACCATGCGGTTCAGCCAGTGGATGATGTTCTCACGGTTGGTGCGGCAGATGTCGTGGCTCATCTCAGGGCTGCCGGAGGCGAGCCGCGTGAGGTCGCGGAAGCCCGTGGCTGCCAGTCGGGACATCTCGGGCCAGGCCGGGCTCTCGCGGGCCAGGGAGAAGAGGGCCGTCGAGACCACCAGGGGTAGATGGCTTATCGCCGCGACGTAGCTGTCGTGCTCCTCAGCATCCATGAACACGGGCACCGCCTTCACCAGCTCGGCCAGGCCGACCACCGAGTTCACCGCCGTCTCCTTGGCCGTCACGGAGGGCACTATGCAGTAGATCCGCCCCTCAAACAGCCCCGCCTCGGCGACATCGATACCCGACTGCTCCTTGCCGGCCATGGGGTGGCCGCCCACGAAACTGACGTGCTTTGGCAGAAGCTCGTCCGCCCATCTCATCACGGCCGCCTTAGTGCTGCCGCCGTCGGTGACTATGCAGTCCTCCGGCAGAGCGGGGGCGATATCTTCCATCACCTGCCGGATGGTGACGACGGGAGTGGCGATGAACACGATGGCGGCGCCCTCCACCGCTGATGCCGGATCAGCCGCCGCTCGGTCTATAGCTCCTCGCCGTAGCGCCTTCTCCCTCGTGGTGCGTGTACGGGCATATCCCACCAGTTCGACATCCTGAAGCCGTGACTGCTTGAGGGCAAGGCCCAGAGAGCCGCCGATAACGCCCAGTCCAATGATAGCTATCCTTGACAAGTGATATCTCCCCTTACTGCCGGCCTGTGAGTGCGCTCACCGCGACCGCAGGGGCTTCCTCCCCGCGCTATCTAGCATGACTCGTCGGCTGCGCGCAAGAGCGCCACCCGCGGGTCGGCATGGGCATCCGGCTCCTCGTGCAGGCGCACCAGTTGTACCACTCCCTCCGGAGCGCCCGTCGCCTCGACCAGGGCGGCGCCCCGCCGCGAATGATCCGAGCACGACGCCAGGGCCTGACGCCAGCCGGCCCCATCGTCGGAGGCCAGCCTATCCAGCAGTCGCGGCGACAGGGCCCGAACAAGGACGTAGGCGACGCGATGCCACAACCTGATAGGGCCCTTGCCCACATCGTGCAGCAGGGCGGCCGTCAGGAGCTCCGCGTCCTCGTGCTGATCGCGCTGCAAGGCGTGGAGAACGTCCAGGGAGTGACGCTGGTCGCGAGCCGTCATCCCGTAGAACAGACGCTGCTGCTCCGCGCTCAGGCGACCTGCCACCTCCGCTCTCTCCTCGTCGCTTATCGACGCGCCCACGGAGCGGAAGAACTGCCGTGACCGGTATAGAGCCCTAGCCAAAGACGCCACCTTCCACCCCCGTCAGAAGGCTCGCGAGACCGTTGATAGGGGGAGACATGACCTCATGCAGAAGGCTTACCGAACCGTGAGTGACGAAAGGTAGCACCAGCAGCATGAAGAGAATGGCGATGCCGTATCGCTCCAGGCCTATCACCATGTCGGACAGCTCCCTGGGCAAGACGCCGGCGGCTACCCGAAAGCCGTCCAGAGGGGCCAGCGGGATCAGGTTGAAGACGGCCAGCACGATGTTGAAGATGACCATGGAGCTGAGGAACAGTCCCAGATAGTCGGCTCCGTCCCAGCTCGACACGCTGAGCGGCACCAGGAAGGGGGTATGCCAGGGCACCAGCCCTATATGTATGGGCAACCCCATGACGGCGGCCATCGCAAGATTCGACAGAGGCCCGGCAGCGGCCACCATCGCCATGCCCGCCTTCGGGCCGTTGCGCAGACGGTAGGCGTTCACGGGCACCGGCTTTCCCCAGCCGAACCCGCCGATAAACAAGAGCATCGTCCCCACCGGGTCGAGATGAACCCGCGGATTCAGCGACAGGCGGCCCAGATTGCGGGCCATCGGGTCGCCGAGGGCGTAGGCGGCCAGGGCATGGCTGAACTCATGGAAGGTGATGCCCACCAACAGCGCCCCCACCACAGAGCCGAAGAAGACCAGGAACAGGGACGGGCTGACCTCTAGCAGGTCGAGATACGAGAACAACAAGGCGAAATCCTTAGCAATTTGGTGAAATCATTATAGCACAGGTCGAAAACGTCGCTATTCTGGTCAGAGATGCGGCAGCTTGGCGCTCAGGCAGGCATGATGGCCCCAGGCAGGCTGAGGTTGGCACCTTTCGACTCCAGAGACGAGAGCACGGGGGAACGGTGGTCTCTTGGACAAGTACAAAGCCTGGCGGTTATCCCCTTGCCGCCGCGTTGACGATGTGCTACACTATTTAACAAGAAGTAAGTTTTCCGCGTCTTCAGTTCGCTGCGAAGAGACCCCTCGATTCGCCCCGCACTCGACGACAAGGAAGTTCACCCGTATAAGGAGGTCGTCGAGTGTCCTACACCGACAAGACTCTAAACTGCGTCGAATGCGGCGCCCAGTTCACGTTCTCCGCCGAGGATCAGGAGTACCACGCCAGCCGCGGCTTCACCAACGAGCCCAAGCGCTGTCCTTCCTGCCGCCAAGCCCGCAAGGGCGAACGTGGTGGCGGTGGCGGTTACGGTTCATCCCCTCGGCAGATGTACCCGGCGGTTTGCGCCGAGTGCGGCCAAGACACCGAGGTTCCGTTCGAACCGCGGGGCGACCGACCGGTATACTGCCGGGATTGCTTCGCCAAGCGCTCACCGGCCCGCAACCGCTACTAGAGCTCAGCTTTCTTACCCCGCGAGGGGCCGCGCAAGCGAAAAGGACGCCGAACTGGCTGGCCTTCAACGTTCGTTGACTGTCTGCTGGTAAGCCACGAGTCAGCATAAGCCCGACAAACGATCTGGGAAGGGAGACTGTTTGTTCGTAGAACTCAGAGAGGGCGAAACCCAGGAGCACCTCCTTACCCGTTTCCGGCAGAAGATGCAACGAGCCGGCATCTTGCGAGAGGCCAAGAAACGGCGCCACTTCGTATCGAGGTCCGAGCTGCGGCGGCTGGCGCGCGCCAAGGCGCTGCGACGAGCGCGAAAGCGCGCTGACAGAGCGCGCTCGGGCAATGGTCGCCGCCCCACCTAGACGAAGGACTTCGCCCTACGTGACACCTCCTCTCGCAAGCATCCCCATCAGAGGAGATCTCTAGCCGCCCGTTGGCAGGCAGGTAGAGCCTCTGCCTTTCTTGACACCCGAATCTGGCCCTTGCTAGACTCAGTCGACGCTCGGACTCCCGCCGGCGGGCCGGGCACAACTTGCGCAGGGAGCTAGACCTATCGGCGGCATAGAAGGCGCAATCCTCGATTTCATACGCCACACCTACGACATCATCGAGTGGCCCGGCGTCGCCGTGCTCATGGCTATCGAGAGCGCCTGCATACCCCTGCCCAGCGAGATCATCATGCCCCTTGCTGGCTGGATGCTGGTCAAGGATCGCGGTCTGGGTGCAGAATGGTTGCTCCTGGCGGCCTTCTGCGGTGCCCTTGGCAATCTGCTCGGCTCCCTCCTGGCCTACTACGTCGGCGTCTGGGGTGGCCGTCCCCTGATAAACAGGTATGGTCGCTACGTCCTGATCTCCCACCACGACCTAGATATAGCGGAGAGGTGGTTTACAAAGTACGGAAAATGGGCTATATTCTTTTCGCGGGTCTTGCCGGTTGTGCGGACGTTTATCAGCCTGCCGGCCGGCGTGGCGCGGATGAACGTCTGGCAGTTCAGCCTGTATACGTTCGTCGGGTCCTTCCCCTGGTCCCTGGGACTCGCCTGGGCGGGCTTCGTCCTGGGGGAGAACTGGGAGCGGATCCGCGAATGGATGAGGCCGGCGGACATACCGATCCTGGTAGTAGTCCTGATACTGGTGGGGCTGTACGTCTACCGGCACATAAAGAGGGCATGGGAGGAGCCATCGGGGCCTGAGGCGTGAGCGGGGTCAGAAGGCGGGGTGCTGGCCACGACGGTTGAAGCTCCTATCGGGGGCAGATCCAGGCCTCAAGCCTCAAAGCTGAGGACATGATCTTGGCCCGAAACCTCGTCCGCATCCTCGCCGCGGCGGCCAAGCCTGTCGCCATAGGCGTCATAGTCATCGCCCTGGCAGCCGGCCTTTGGCAGTACGCCATAAGCGGTCTGATAATCGATAACGACGGCGTCGGCTCCGGCTCGGTGGCGCGGGCTACAGAGCCTCCCCAGCTCCTCTACAGCGAGTTCGGCCCGAACAAGGACACCCTCTGGCTCGCGTCGGCCGACGACCTCTCTCATCGCACGCTCGTCGCTACGGTTGAGCACGCCCCCGAGTACGGCATATTCCCCAGCCTCTCGCCGGACGGGCAGCACATCGCCTACACTGTGCTTCCCCCGAATGCGGCCAGGGCCAGCGTCGACGCCCCAGCCGAAATGTGGTTTATGGATAGCGATGGCAGCGACCGCCGTCGCCTGGCCACTGGCGTCGACCTGCCGGTCACCCCCGTCTGGGCGCCGGACAGCGCTTCGATGGTCCTTCGGCGCAGCACCCCGAGCGACGGCTCCGCCGGCACGTTCCAGTTGCTGCGCATCACCCTGACAGGTAGCGAGACGGTGCTCCTGGACACCAACCTGGGCGTCCTCCCGGTGGGTTTCTCCGCCGATGGGTCCGTTCTCTACTACGTCCAGCTCTCCTCCGCTGGTACCGACCTGGGCCAGATAGCGGCGATGGGAGGCCCTGTCACCCTGGTGGCTCACCTGAGCGACGACTTTGCCCGCGACTGGCACCTCTCGCCGGACGCCACCCGTCTCGCCTTCCTCGCCCCTCGCTCAACGGGCGACAGGATATCTTACAGCGCCGTCGTGCTGGAGTTGGGGGCAGGCGACGACCGCGAGCTGAAGGTAGCCGCTCTTGCCGCCGCCCAGGACGGCTCTGACGAGTTCAACCCCATCTGGCACCCCAACGGTCGCGACCTCACGGTAGGTCGTCTCACCCCAGGCGATGGTGGGGCACCAGCCCTGCGGATAGCAGCGGCGGGGACGGGAACCCAACGCTCGCTGGCAGCGCCGCCGCAGGGATTCGATGTCCCCCTCTCTTGGTCGCCGGACGGTGGCTATCTGGCGGTCCGCTTCTTCGAGGGTGACTCGGCCATGAACCCGGGGCGCAGTTGGGTAACGGTCGTGGACGGCAGCGGCGAACGGCAGGCAGTATCGGCGAACAGCGATATCGAGGTTGTGGGCTGGCTGGATAGCGGAGGGTAGAGACCTGCCGTGAAGCGTCTGGCACTGGTAGCGCTGGCAATCATAGCTGCTGGGCTCATGTCCCTTATCGAGCCGGTGCCGCCCTGCTCCGCCTGCGCCTTCCCTACCGCTCCCACCTCATATGAGGGCCCCAAGGACCGCAGCCTCTACCTGCAGGCGATGGACCTCGCCGCATTCAACATGCTCCTCCCCGGCGACCCCTACTTTGGGCTACCGCGTCTGGAGAAGGGGCTCAGGTCATCGCGAAGCAGCACCGAGCCGGTCATCCCGCCCATTCTCCTCAAGTCCATCGGCTGGATCGAAAGCGTCATCACCCAGACCTCGCGGGACAACTCCTTCGAGGCCATAGGGTCGGCCCTGATATCCTTCGACTGCGGCCACGGCATCATGCAGGTTACCAGCGGCATGACAGTCGGGTTGGGAGACGATGGCTACGCCACCCCCGAGCAGCTCATGGTGGCTACCCACTACGCCTACAACATCGCCCGCGGCGCCGTCATCCTGGCCACCAAGTGGAACGCCGCCCCTGAGAATCGCCCCATCGCCGGCACCGACACCAATTCCGACCCCAGTATCGTGGAGAACTGGTACTTCGCCGTATGGGGCTACAACGGCTTCACCGGCCCCGGCGCCAACCGCAGCAATCACCCCATGGACCCCATCTACGGCGCCTGGCCGCGGACGCCCTATAGCTGCGGGCCCTCCAACGACGGCTTTGGACACAATCGGGGGAATTATCCCTACCAGGAACTCGTCTGGGGCTGCGCCACTCGCCCGCCCGTGGTCGACGGCTCTCAGCTCTGGCAACCGTTTCCACTAAGCCTGCCCGACCTCAATGACTCCCGTTGGCGCGAGCCTTTGAAACTCCAGAATTGGATATTTCCCTATTCCAACATGGACATCCCTACGCCCTGGCCCGGGCACCAGGACCCGACCGCCAAGCCATCGAGCAGCCTGCGCGCCCAGATCCTTGGGTCGCCGCGCCTGGGCCTGAGCAAGACCAACGTCCAGGTCGTAGTCAGCGAGGAGAAGACGATCGCCCCCCAAGAGGTCCTCATCACCAATCAGGGAAGCGGCATCCTGTCCTGGATGGCCGTGCCGTCGGCATCCTGGCTGCAGGTGAGCCCGCCGGCGGGCGTGGCCATAGGGCCCGAGGTGCCGTGCGCGGCCGGCGCATCCTGCAAACGCGAGGCTACTATCACCATCGCCATCAACCCCGCCGCCCTCCCCGAAGGCACCCAGACGGCTACCGTGCGCATCGAGGCGCCGGGGATCGATGAGAAGCAGACCATCAAAGTGACGGCGGCGTCCGTGGTCAAGTTGGGCGTGCCGGGCGTAACCAGGAACTGACCGCAGAGGCCAGGGAAGCCTCATAGGATGAAAGCTGACAGGGCCCGTTGGAGGGCCCTGTGATATACTCGATAGGAAGCGGGGAGGTCACATGCTAGCGAGACTAGTCAGCTCGGTGCGACGCAATCATGCCCTGGAGCATGCCACCGTCTCCATCCTCATGGGCCGCCTGGGCCCGGACACGCGGATAGTGGGCCGGGCCACGCCCGGTGGCTTCTACATCTACGGCGATGTGCCCACGGAGAAGCTGGAGGAATCAGCCAAGGAAGGATTGGCCCGCCTCCAGCGCGGGGAGTCGCGCCTGGCCGTGTCCCCTTTGTGCGGAACCAACCTGGCGGTGGCGGGCGTCATGGCGGGCCTGGCCTCCTTGCTGAGCGCCGGCAATCGGAGTCGATGGGAGAGACTGCCGACCGTCCTATTGAGCTGCATGTTGGCCGTGCTAGCGGCTCAGCCGTTGGGACGCTGGCTGCAGAAGCACATCACCACCGATCCAGACCTGGCGGACGTTGAGATACTGGGAGTCCATCGCGGAGGCTACGGGCCGGGCTACTACCACAAAGTGGATACCTCTCAGAAGCTGTCGCCAAAGCCCACATCGACTGAGGCGTCCCTGTAGCTCAGTGGATAGAGCGGCTGCCTTCTAAGCAGCGGGTCGGGGGTTCGAATCCCTCCAGGGACGCCAAACACCCCCACAGATACCGTCCACCTGAGACGACAACGGCAGCGATGCCAGGCCTCCTTGGGGATCGTGCGATATCGTCTGCGTCGCCTAGTCTGCCGCCACATCCCTCGCGTCCCGAGACCTGCGCCTACCGGCGGCCTGCGACACGCCAACACGCCGGCTGCCGATCAGAACCGCACTATGGGCCAGCAGCGCCTATCGGTGACCAGGCTGGCGAACGGTCGTGGGCCGGGTCCTGGGTCAGATTGGCCCAGTCCGAGCCATCGGGGCGCACCACGCATATCTCCCCGCCTTCATCGCGGTTCGACGAGAACGCGATCCACTCTCCGTCCGGAGACCAGTCCGGTTCCCGGCCCAGCACGACGGCGGTCTGGTCGGAGCCATCCGCGTTCATCACGTAGATGTAGAAGGAGTGCTGGCGATTTGAGGAGAAGGCGATACGCGTCCCGTCTGGCGACCAGGCGGGTTCCCCGTCAGTCGCAGGGTCGAATATCAACGTCGACTCTCCTTCTGAGGAGAGGGTGGGAACCCACTCCGAGCCTGACCGGCCCTTCGTCAGGTTCACCTGATCCGAGCCGTCGGCATTCATCACGTACACTTCAAAGTTGCCGTCACGGTCGGACTGAAAGGCGATCTTCGATCCATCCGGCGACCAGGCGGGATAGCTGTCGTCAGCAGGGTTATTGGTGAGGTTAACCTCGTCCGACCCGTCGGCGTCCATGACGTACACCTCCCGGTTCCCGTCGCGGTTCGAGGAGAACGCGATCCGCTCTCCATCCGGCGACCATGCCGGTTCCCGGTCGGTTCTCGGGTCCCAGGTAAGTTGCGTCCGGGCTTCCCCATCGGCATCGATGACATAGATGTCGTAGTTGCCATCGGGGAAGAAGTCGAGGGCGATCTTGGACCCGTCGGGCGACCAGGACGGGGAGTCTTCGAACCCCCGGTGCTTGGTGATCCGCGTCTGGCCGGAGCCGTCGGCGTCCATCATGTAGATCTGTGGGTCGGGGATCTCATCACCACGGCTGGAGACAAAGGCGATCCTGCCGGAGGCCCCGCCGTCAGATGGCAGCGGCGAACCATTGTCACCGCCGCAGGCCACGATAGACGCACTGAACGCCAGCACAGCCAGCGCGAAGAGACCTTGTCTCATGTCGCTACTCCCTCACATTGGGCCAGGCTGTCGCCCTGACTCTAGACGGATTCTCCCATGCCTCCCGTCGACTGTCAAGACGGCGGCTTTGGGACCAGGTCCTGTTTCGTTTCGCAGAACCGCCGTCCCAGATTCCTATCCTCTGAACCGTCTCCCCCCGGAGAGTTGGCCTGTTCCGCGTCAACCGCCTTCACCGGCCGATAGCCTGCTGTCCCCAGCAGCCGCATGCGCTGCACGATGTGCTTGGTCGCCTGAGCGTTCTCATCATCCGCGGTCGTTGCCGCAGTGGGCTTGCGCAGGGCCAACACCTGTGGGATTCCACAACCCTGCCCGTATCTGCGCTGTCGACACGCCAAGCTGCCCGAGCCAGCCTTGAGGCATCGTGTCCATCAAGATCCAGCCCTCATCATTCATCATTCATCTTCTTCTGCCGACAGATATCATCCCAACGGCTGATCCCCCCGGTGGCAGAAATCACCCCTTCGGCGGATGCGCAGCGAGTGCCCCCTGACCGACGAATAGGTTGAGACCGGCCTGAGGGCGATAGACCCCAGAGGCTGAGGCTCTGAAGAAGGGCATGGTGACCATGCGGCGCGACGGGATGATCAAGCTGCGCCAGGGGATCGCCACGCCCTAGGAGGTCATGCGAAGCATCTGCTCGGTAGCCTAGGGAACGAGATTGCTGTACAAATACGTCGCTTTCGCGCCATCGGGTGAGCAGGTCACCGGCTCCGTCGATGCCGCCAGCGAGGAGCTGGCGGAGCGGACGCTCTGGGACTGGCAGTACAAGGTCGTCTTCCTCCAGCCGGTCAAGCCGCGGCCGCGGCTCGATCAGCTCATTCCCAGCGTCTTTGGCGTCAAGCCGCGGGAGATAATCGTCTTCAGTCGCCAGCTCGCCACGCTGGTCGAGTCGGGGATCGCCCTATTGCCCGCGATCGAACTGCTGCAGGAGCAGAACCGAGGCCCCTTCGCGCGGGTCCTGGGCGAGGTGGCCCGCGATATCAACAACGGCTCCCCCTTCTCGGCGGCGGTGGCGGAGCACCGCGATGTCTTTCCCCCCATCTTTAGTCGGCTGATGGAGGTGGGAGAACGGACGGGAAACCTTGAGACGGTACTGCGGCAGGTGGCATCCCACATGGAGAAGGAGCAGGCGATCTTGAAGCGCGTACGGGGGGCGATGGCCTACCCAGCCTTCATCATCGTCCTGGCGGTCGTGGTGGTCGGCATCCTGGTGACCACGGCCCTGCCGCCGCTGGTCAGCCTGTTCGACGAGTTCGACACCGGACTACCCCTGCCGACGAGGATACTTATCGGTCTGAGCTCATTCGCCACGGCGTACAAAGTACACATGATGATAGGGGCAGCAATAGCGGTGGCTATCGTCGCATGGTATCTCAGACGGCCCATGGGGCGATGGCAACTCGACTTTGCGCTCGTGAGGTCGCCCCTGATAGGCCCGATCAATGTCCAGAGCAACGTGTCGCGGTTCAGTCGGACGATGGCTATGATGCTGCGGGCGGGCCTCCCACTGTCCAGCATCATGGAGCTGGTTCTGCAGACCACCCAGAATCAGATCGTGCGCAAGGAGCTGACGGAGGTGAGAGACGAGTTGATGCGTGGGGAGGGTCTGGCAAAGCCTCTGGCCAAGTCCCGCCTCTTCCCCTCGATGCTGTCGCAGGTAGTGTCCGTGGGCGAGGAGACGGGAGCCCTGGACACGAACCTGGAGACGCTGGCGGAGTTCTATGCCAACGAGGTGGACGAAAGGGTGGGCAAGCTCACATCCATGATCCAGCCGACCATGACCCTGTTTATCGGATTGGTAGTAGCCTTCATCGCCCTCTCAATCATCATGCCAATGTACAGCATCATGGGACACATCAACTAGCCATGAGGACAGAGCAGGAGGCGATGTACAGCAGGAGACAGCGCAGGTCAGCCGGTGAGGCACTGCTCCACGGTGAGGAGGGCGTCGGCCTGGTGGAGACGCTGATAGCGGTGGCGATACTGGCAATCACCCTTACGGTGCTGCTGTCGGCGGTATCGGTGGGGAGCCTGGCCGTTTCCAGGACCGAGGAGCGGGTGACGGCGGAGAACCTGGCGCGCTCGCAACTGGAGTACACCAAGAGTGAAACGTATCGCACTCTTCCCGCATCCTACGCGACGATCACGCCCTCCCCCCCAGGCTATGGCATCGCGGTGGAGGCGGCATCGATACCGGATACGGACGACGGCATAGAGAAGATCACGGTCACCGTCACTCGCGATGGCGAGACGCTGGCGGTCGTTGAGAACTACAAGGTGGACCGATGAAGCGGAATGCGGGCGAGGCAGGCATGACCCTGGTCGAGCTGCTGGTGGCGGCAGGGATAGGCGCGCTGGTCATCGGCCTCATCGGGGCGTCCCTATTCCAGTTCCTCCGGACGACCGACCACGGTCACGACAGGCTGGCAATCTCCCACGACCATCGCGACGCCCTCTACTGGCTGAACCACGATGCCCAGATGGCCGTGTCGGCGCTGGCCACGGTAGCGCCGGACAGCGTGACCCTGAATTGGACAGACGTGGTCAACGGTGATTCCTATCAAAGCCAGTACTCCCAGTCGGGCAGCGAGCTGGTGCGGACGCTGACCGTCAACGGCGAGACGTACACGCGCCCCGTCGCCCGCAACCTCGAACCCTCCGGCTTCAGCGCCTCCAAGAGCGGGGACGTTCTGACGGTCAGCATAACCAGCAGCCAGGGGGAAAGCAGCCAGATGCGCACGGAGCTGATCTACATGCGTCCTCCGGAGACCACGATGACGCCCTTCCCCACGCTGGAGCCGACCGTGACGCCAACCGATACCGTGACGCCAACACCCACGTCCACTGATACGCCAACGGCGACGGCAACAGATACTCCCACGCCGACCGGCACGTCGACGACTACCGCCACGCCGACAAGCACCCCCACGGCGACATTGGAGCCGATGCGGCTGGAAACGGGCAGCTATGTGGGCGACGGAGCCGACGGCAGGCAG
>CAZSRY010000042.1:0-11685 GCA_964609475.1 uncultured Dehalococcoidia bacterium | reverse complement strand
GGAAGATATGCGCAACCTACGCGTCGGCCTCGCCCAGATCAACGTCACCGTCGGCGACCTCAAGGGCAACGTCGCCGGGATACTCGACGCCGTACAGCAGGCCCGCGCCCAGGCCGTCGACCTCGTCGCCTTCCCCGAGCTGGCCATCACCGGCTACCCGCCCGAAGACCTCCTCCTCCGTCCCCAGTTCGTCCGCGACAACCTGGACGCCCTCGACAGCGTCGTCAAGGGCAGCGCCGGCGTCACCCTCGTCGTCGGCTTCGTCGACGCCGAGGAGGACATCTACAACGCCGCCGCCGTCATCCACGACGGCCGCCTCGTCGACGTCTACCGCAAGCAGTACCTCCCCAACTACGGCGTCTTCGATGAGGAGCGCTACTTCGAGGCGGGGATCACCTGCTCTGTCTATGAGGTGGCGGGGGTGGATGTGGGCATCAACATCTGCGAGGACATCTGGCACCCGGGAGGGCCGGCCCAGGCCCAGGCCCACGCTGGCGCCGAGGTGATTCTCAACATCAGCTCGTCCCCCTTCCAGGCCGACAAGCGCCTGTTCCGCGAGCGCATGCTCTCCACGCGGGCCAGCGACGGCTCCATCCTGCTCTGCTACGTCAACCTGGTGGGCGGCCAGGACGAGCTGGTCTTCGATGGCAACAGCATGATCCTCGGTCCCGAGGGCGAGGTGCTGGCCCGTGCCCGCTCCTTCGAGGAAGACCTCCTGGTTCACGACCTCGACATCGACGAGGTCGTCCAGGCCCGCCTTCACGGTCCCAGGCGTCGCAAGGAGAGGCCCGCCTCCGCCGGAAGCGCCCCTGCCAGAGTCCGCATCTCCTCGCAGCCGCAGTCCGCCGACAGGCCGTCTCTGTCGCCGCGCCGGGTGGAGCCTCTGGATGGCCCGGTGGAGGTGTATGCCGCCCTTGTGCTGGGCACGGGCGACTACGTGCGCAAGAACGGCTTCACTAAGGTCGTGCTCGGCCTCTCAGGCGGGCTCGACTCCAGCCTGGTGGCGACCATCGCTGTCGACGCTCTGGGGCCGGAGAACGTCATCGGCGTCGCCATGCCCTCCCGCTACTCTTCCGAGGGCAGCCGCAGCGACGCCCAGGCCCTGGCCGAGAACCTGGGGATTCGCTTCCTGACCATATCGATCGAGGAGGCGTTCAGCGCCCACCTCAACATGCTGTCGGAGGAGTTCGCGGGCACGGAGTCTGGCGTGGCGGAGGAGAACCTGCAGGCCCGAGTTCGCGGCAACATCCTCATGGGCCTGTCCAACAAGTTCGGCTGGCTGGTACTGGCCACCGGCAACAAGAGCGAGATGGCTGTCGGCTATTCTACCCTCTACGGCGACATGGCCGGCGGCTACGCTGTGATCAAAGATGTCCCCAAGACCCTCGTCTACAGGCTGGCCGAGTATCGAAACGCGCGCGACGCTCGGCCGGTCATCCCGCAGAGCGTCATGGACAAGCCGCCGTCCGCTGAGCTCAAGCCCGGCCAACTGGACCAGGACACGCTGCCCCCATACGAGGTCCTCGACCCCATCATCGAGGCCTACGTGGAGGAGGACAGGAGCCTGGCCGACCTCCTGGCCATGGGCTTCGACGAGGAGACGGTGAAGCGCGTCATCGTCATGGTGGATCGCAACGAGTACAAGCGGCGTCAGGCTCCGCCCGGCGTCAAGATCACCCCTCGCGCCTTCGGCCGCGACCGCCGCCTGCCCATCGCCAACCGCTACCGCCAGTGGTAGCCTACCTGTGCTCTCGCAGCCAGGCCAGCACCTCCTCGGCGTGACCCTCCGGCTTCACCTTCGGCCACACCTTGACCAGCCTGCCGTCGGGTCCGATGAGGAAGGTCGTCCGCGTGACGCCAAGGAACTCGCGGCCTCCCATCTTCTTGGGGCCGTAGACGCCGTAGGCCTCAGCCACCTGGTGATCGGCATCGGACAGCAGGGTGAAAGGCAGGCCATGCCTGTCGCGGAACCTCTGATGGGACTGCACGCTGTCGGTGCTGACGCCCAGAACGACCGCTCCCTCCCCCTCTATCTCGCCCCAGAAATCGCGGAAGCTGCAGGCCTCAGTGGTGCAGCCGGGCGTGTTGTCCTTTGGGTAGAAGTACAGGACGACGTATTTTCCCGCCAGGTCCTTGAGGCTCACGCTGTCGCCCTTGTCCGTGGACAGGGTGAAATCGGGGGCGCTGTCTCCCTCTTTGAGACGGGTGGGCATGTCTTCTACTCCTTCTCCTGTCGCACTTACTCCCAATAGCTGCTGGGGTCGGGTGGTAGGGACTTGCCGCTGCCGCCCTTTCGAATCCCAAGAAATGTCCGATGTAGGACAATAGGCGCCGCGCGTCGCTATAATAGCCTGTAGTGGCCTGCTGTCAAGAACGACCGGATCGGGGAACCCTATGACGAACGCCGATGCCTCCCGCCCCCTGGCCTTCACCCATGCCCGCGTCATCACCCCAGAGGTGGAGATCGAGGACGGGACGGTCGTGCTGGCGGGTGGCCGCATCGCTCAGGCGGACGCCGATCCGCCGCCGCCCGAAGCGGAGACACGCGACCTGCGCGGTCTCATCGTCGCGCCCGGCTTCATCGACCTGCACGTGCACGGTGGGGGCGGCTTCTCCCTTGCCAGCGACGACCCTGAGCAGATTCGCTCCTATGCCCGATGGGTCGTCAGCACAGGCGTGACGTCGTTCCTGGTCACCTCCGTCGGCGCCGACCGTGACCACCTGCTCCGCCGGATACGGACAGCTTTGCCCTCGATGGACGGCGTGCCCCAGGGGGCGCAACCGCTGGGCATTCACCTGGAGGGTCCCTTCCTCAGCCCCGACCGCCCGGGAGCCTTCCCGCTGGGCTGGCTGCGTCCGCCCGACATCGAGGAGTTTCGGGAGTGCCTTGAGGCGGCGGGTGGACACCTGCGCATCGTCAGCCTGGCACCCGAGCTGCCCGGCGCTGGGGCGATCATCGCTGCCGCCGTTCGGGCGGGCGTCGTGGTCGGCCTGGGCCACAGCGACGCTACCTACGAGGAGGCCCAGCGCGCCTTCTCCCTCGGCGTGCGCCACGTCACGCACTGCTACGACGCCATGCGTCTCTTCCACCACCGCGACCCCGGCTGTCTGGCTGCTGCCCTCAACTCCCGCGACGTCACTGCGGAGCTTATCGCCGACGGCATTCACGTGCACCGCGGCGCCGTGGAGATGCTGGTGCGCGCCAAGGGCGTCGAGAGGACGGTGCTCGTCACCGATGCCATCCCCCTCGCCGGTCTGCCCGACGGCATGTTTGACATGTACGGGGAGCGGGTCTGGGTGGAGGGTGGCATGGCCCGTCGCGCCGACGGCGTCCTCGCCGGCAGCACGGCCGCCATGGACAGCATGGTGGGCAACGTGGCGCGCTGGCTCCCCCTGAGCATGGCCGATGCCGTGCGCATGGCTACCCTCAACCCGGCGATGGTCATTGGGAAGGCGGATCGAAAGGGGAGGCTGGCGCCCGGGTTCGACGCCGACGTCGTTGTGCTGGCGCCTGACCTCGAGGTGGAGATGACCTTCGTCGGCGGCGAGGAGGTCTACCGCCGCCAGCAGTAGCCTCCCGCTGAAGAACGTCATCGGCGGTCGGCTAGGGGTCCTCCTGGTTCAAGCGCTCCACGTAGTCCACCACCTCCGCCAGGCGAGTGATCACCAGGTCAGGGCTGTGCTCTCCGCGCTCCTCCTGGCGGTACTGATGGGTCAGCACGCCCCTCATGCCCAGCGCCTGCGCCCCCAGCACGTCGGCCCACACGATGTCCCCCACGAAGACAGCCTCAGCCGGAGCCACGCCCAACCGGCGCAGCGCCTCCTCGAATATGGCGGGATGGGGCTTGGCCAGGCCCACCTCCGAGGAGAGCACCAGCGCGTCCAGATAGACCAGCAGCCCGTGCTTCGACAGGCTTCCCTCCAGGGCCGTCCGCGACTGATAGGTGTTGGAGACCGCCCCCAGGCGAAGGCCTCGCTCCTTGAGGGCGCGCAGCACCCGCGGCGTCTCAGGGTCGACGGTGTAGCGGATACCCGCTGACACGGCGAGGTCGTCCATCTGCCGCAGAAGCTCCTCCGGAACGCTGAGGCCCAGGCTGCTGAACCCCTCCCTGTACACCTCCGCCGTGGGCAGTTGCTCCAGCTTGCCGTCGGATAGCCATGCCTTCGTCTCGCGCAGGAACACGGCTGCCACCGCGTCCCGCAGGGCCTTGGTGTCGGGTACGGCCTCTCCCAGCGCCTCGACCAGACGCCGCCTCGCCTCCTCATACGCCTTCATCTCGCCTGAGTAGTCCACATCCCACAGCGTGTACCCCAGGTCGAATATGACAGCCCGTACTCTCACGCGTCTACCCTCGATGCGCTCGCCGCGCGCCCTTGCCGACTGATGACCCGTATCGACTGGCAGGCCGATTTCGTCAGATAATGGGGACTCCAGCATAGCGGCGGTGGCCCCTCCGGTTCAAGCCCGCCGGAGCGCCACCGGCGTGGAGAAGAGGCGTCGAAGGTGATAAGATAGGGGCACATCTAGGGGGCGCGCAGGAAGCCGTTGAACGCATATCTGCTGACTCTATTGCTGGCGGCCGGCATCGCTCTGCTGGCGGCGGCCGTCCTCCACGGCCTTTCCCGCGTGGTTCGAATACCCGGCATCTTCCGGGTGAACCGCGGCCTTGGCGAGAGGCCGTGCTGGGGGGGTGTCGCCATATTCGCGGCCTTCGCCATCACCCCCTTCGTCGCATCCGCCGTCTCGGAGAGGGCCTCGGAGCTGTTCTCGCCCAAGTCCGGCGACTTCGTGGGCTTCCTGGGCGCCTGTGCCATCGTCTTCGCCATCGGCCTCGTCGACGACTGGAGGAGGCTCGGTTACAAGCCGAAGCTGGTCGGCCAGGTGGCGGCGGCCTCCGCCGTCTACGCCGCGGGATACAGCATCGACCGGCTCGCCTTTCCCTGGGGCGCGGAGCTGGAGATGGGCTTCATGGCGCCCGTGGCCACCATCCTCTGGATAGTCTTCTTCACGAATGCCATCAACCTCATCGACGGCAGGGATGGCGTCGCCGCCGGCGTCTCCATATTGGCCGCCGTCGCCCTGGCCCACATAGCGGCCAACTCGGGGCACCCGACGGTGGCCATCCTGCTGGTGGCCATGGCCGGCGGTTCCCTGGCCTTCATGCCCTTCAACCTGCCGCCGGCCTCCAGCTATCTTGGCGACTCCGGCGCCCTGCTCCTCGGCTTCATCCTCGGCTCGCTGTCCATCCGAGCCGCCACCGGCGTGACCGAGGCCTTCTTCATCAGCGTGCCCATCGTCGTCCTGGGATTCCCCATCCTGGACACAGTCCTGGCGGCCGTCCGGCGTGTCCTGGACTGGCGTCACCCCTTCGTCGGCGACGTGGACCACGTCCATAACCGGTTGGAGAGCGCCGGCTTCGGGCCCAGGGGACTGCTGCTGGTGGTCTATGGGATAAGCGTCATCCTGTCGGGGGCGGCGATCCTCCTCCACCACGTGGATGTCTTCGCGATGGAGGTGGCGGTGCTGCTGGGCTTCGTCTGCCTGGCGGCGATCCTGACGGCCAAGCTGGGCTATCTGGTCACCCTTTGGAACAGCCAGGGCATCGTCTGGCTACGTCGCAAGCTGACCCTTGTCTCGCCGGCCGAGCCGCTGGACTCCGGCGGCAGCCCGCACGATCGCGGCTAGAGCCCCTATGCCCTCTGCCTGCCGAAGGGCCGCTTCACGTTATTCCAGGTCAGCAGCCAGCCGCAGCGCAGCGCAATGCCCGCCGCTATCGGCATGTCCAGCAGCCAGCCCCGTCGGAGGTACTTCTTGTAGTAGTGCCACATGCTGCGATGCCTCTCGACGATGCTCCGGCTGGGCAGCCTGCTGCTGCTGCGCCCGATGTGATGGATCAGCGCCACCTCAGGGAAGTAGACCACCTTGTGTCCGGCGCGGTGGGCCCTCTGGCAGAGGTCCACGTCCTCGATGTACATGAAGTAGCCCTCGTCCAGGGGGCCGATCTCCTCGAACAGCGAACGGCGTGCCATCAGGCAGGCGCCGGAGACCCAGTCCGTTTCCGCTACGGCGTTGTGGTCCCAGTCGGTCAAAAGGTAGCGGGCCGAGAAGGGGTTGCGGGGGAAGAGGCGCGTGAGCAGGGAGTAGCGGTTGAACAGGGCCACGGAGAAGGTGGGGAAGCGACGGCAGGAGAGCTGGAGAGACCCGTCCCCATCGAGGAGCTTTGGCCCCAGTATTCCCACGTCGGGATGGCTTCGCAGATACGCCAGCATGGGGCCGAAGGCGTCGTCCCCCAGCTCCGAGTCGGGGTTCAGGAAGACGATCGCCTCGCCTGCCGCCTCCCGCAGCCCGCGATTGGCGCCGGCCGCGAACCCGACGTTTTTCGCCAGGCGCAGCAGTCGCACCTCAGGGAACCCCTCCGCTACCATCTCCGGGCTGCCGTCCTGGGAGGCGTTGTCGACGACGATGACCTCGTGCTTCGCCTTCGGCCCATGCGCTGCCAGCGACTGGAGGCAGCGGCGCAGGTGCTCGCGCCCGTTATAGCTGACAATGATGATCGATAGGTCCATTGTTCAAGCCCTGGTTGCGGCCTCCTGATAGACCGCCACCGTCTCGCGGGCCGCCCGCTCCCAACTGAACCCCTTCGTCCGCTCAAGCCCTCGCCTGCGCAGGGTTGCCTGGAGCCTCTTGTCGCGCAGGATCCGCTCCATGGAATCGCATAGCTGTTCGACGTCGAGCGGTTCCACCAGCAGCGCCGCCTCGCCGGCCACCTCCGGTATCGCCGAGACGTTGGAAGCGACCACCGGCACGCCGCAGGCCATCGCCTCCAGCACCGGCAGGCCAAACCCCTCATACAGCGAGGGGAACACGAACAGGTCGGCGGCATTATAGACGGCGGCCATGTCCTCGGGCGGCACGTAGCCGCTGAACATCACCTCCCCTTTGAGGCCCAGTTGCTCCGCGAGATGGAAGTCGTTCCTGTACTTCCAGGCCCTCTGCCCGACGATGACCAGCTTGTGCTCGAGGCCCCGCTCCCTGAGCTTGCCGTATGCTCTCAGCAGGGTGGCGCGGTTCTTCCCCGGCTCAAGGCTGCCCACGTTGAGGATGAACCGTTCCGGCAGCAGATATCTGCTGCGTAGCCGCTCCAGGGCGGCCTCGTCCTCCAGGGGCTGGAAGCCGGGCGCCGCCGCCTCTGCTATGGCCCGTACCTTCTCCGGCGATACGCGCAGCAGCCGCACGATATCGTCTCGCACTGTATGGGAGGGGCATATAAGCGTGTCGGCCAGTTTGGCTGTGGCCCAACTCACCGCCCGGAAGTACGCCAGACGGCTGGGAGGGTATCGCTCCGGCAGGATGAAGAAAGTCAGGTCGTGAAAGGTGACAACCCGCCGACAGCCCACGGCCACCACCGGAGCCGTGTGATGGGGCGAGTGGATGACGCCTATCCTATGCCTCCGTAGCTGGGCAGGAAGGACGAACTGCTCCCACATCAGCCTGACTGGCCGCGACCGCGCCGGCACATGCACCGTGCGGAATGGAGGCTTGTCGCGGCGCAGGTCATCGAACGAGTCGTCCTTGGCGAAGATGACGTACTCGTTCTCCTGGTCCAGCGTCGCCACGGCCCGGATCAGGTTGTCCGTGTAGACCGCCGCCCCTGCCATCAGGCGGGGAATGGAGGTGGCATCGATGGCGAACCTCATGTTCTCCCTCACGGTCGGCGGTCGCCGCCTCTAGAGCTGGTCTACCTCCAGCGTCCTCCCCATGCGACCGCGATAATAGTGCCACACGCCCAGCCCAAGCGCCCGCATCATCCGACCCTGCCGTCTGAGCGCGTACAGCGCCAGATAGGGTATGCGGCCGACCAGGAAGTAGAGTGTGAACAGCATGAACCAGAAACGCGACGTCTGGTGCTTCTTCACAAGGTAGAGCCGGTTGCGGGTGGCGTAGTAGTGCTTGAACGGGGTCATCCAGCCGCCGCCGCTCGCCCCGCTCTCTATATGATAGATCACCGCCTCCGGGTTGTACCGCAATCGGAAGCCCTGATCCAGCGCCTCTCTGAGCCAGTCCGTCTCCTCGTAGTACATGAAGAACCGCTCGTCCAGGAGCCCGACATCCCGCAGCGCCCTTGCCGGGACCAGCGCGCAGCAGAAGCTCGCCGTCTGGAGATCCCTGGGTCGGCTGGAGGCGGGACCGTCGGGCTTGCCGTGAAACGTATTCTTGAAGCGACCCCATCGCCAGTCGAAGTCGCCGGCGTGGGTGCTGATGAGGCTGGGGTCGTCGTGGTAGAGGATCTTGGGCACCACCAGCGTCCGCTCGTCGGCGGACGCCACCAGCTTGGCGAGCAAGTCCTCCCTTACCACCGTGTCGTTGTTCAGGACGAGGACGTAATCGAAACCCTGTTCCAGACAGTAGCGAAAGCCCGCGTTGTTGCCGCCCGCCGTGCCCATGTTCTCCGGGCAGCGGAGGAGCGTGGCGTCGGGACAGAGGCGGACGATCTCCTCGGCGGAGCCGTCCTGCGAGGCGTTGTCTACCACGACTACGCGATAGTTGGGGTACTGGATGCGCCGCAGCGAGCCGGCGAACTCGCCCACGAAGGCGGCGCCGTTGTAGTTGACGGTGACTATCCCCACCGACGGGACTTCTGCTGAGGAGCGCGGCCCCGTATCTGCCATGAGGACATACTATCATCCCCGCCTGCGTAGCAGTAGGGAGATGCGCTGGTTGCAGCGGGGGGCGTCTGCCAAGCTGCGTGGCTCTTTCCCACCCGCCCGCCCAGAGGGGTTATTGCAGAAACAGGGGGACACCCAGATATGACCCTACTTGGGTGGATAGGAGAGTGTGGCTATCGACTGGAGAAGAACTCCGCCAGCGCCTCCTGCCACGGCCGCAGCGTGATGCCATGCGCGGCGCCGGCACGATTAACGAGGACGGTATAGGGCGGCTTTGCGGGAATGGCCCCGTACTCGGCCATGGTGGTTGGTTTGAGGGAAACGTCGTCGCGGCCGGCGAGCCGCAGCACCTCCTGCGCCCACTTGTAGCGCGAGCACCCGCCGTCGTTCGTGAAGTGATAGACGCCGTAGAGTGGCTGCCGCACCAACCGTCCGATCGCCGCCGCCAGGTCGCGTGCCCAGGTAGGGGTGGCGATCTCGTCCGTCACCACCGATAGCTCCCCTCGCTCTTCCGCCGCCGCCAGTATCTTCGCTGGGAAGTGGCTATCGCCCTGCCCGTAGACCCAGGCCGTCCGCACGATGTAGAGCCGGTCCAGGAGGTCCCGCGCCTGCTCCTCGCCCTCCAGCTTGGAGCGGCCGTAGGCGTTGATCGGGTTAGGCCTGTCGGACTCCAGGTAGGGCTCGCCCTTGCGACCGTCGAACACCTCGTTCGTGCTCACGTAGACCAGGGCGGCGCCCACCTCGCGACAGGCCAGGGCGACGTTGCGGCTGCCGAGGCCGTTCACCCGATGGGCCAGGTCGGGGTCGCTCTCGCAGAGGCGGGTATCGGTGAGGGCGGCGGCGTGGATCACGGCATCCGGCCGCGTCTTCTTCACCAGTCGCAGGACAGCGTCGGCATCCTGAATGTCAAAGTCGGGCAGGTCTGCCCCGCTCACGTCCTCGCTCGCCAGGAGGCGCATGAGCTCGCGTCCCAGTTGACCCTGGTTGCCGGTGACGAAGACGCGCATGCCGATGCCTTGGGATTCGGAGCCTATTCCTTGCCGGGAGGAGCCGCCCGCGCCGACGCCAGCCGAGCGGCGTACTGCTTCTCATAGTAGCGGCGGAAGGAGCCCGACTTGATCTTCTCCCACCACCAGCGGTTCTCCACGTACCAGGCGACGGTCTCCTGCAGGGCCGCCTGGAAGTCGTGGCGGGGCGACCAGCCGAGGCCTCGGATCCTCTCCCAGTCCAGGGCATAGCGGCGGTCGTGGCCCGGCCGGTCCTCCACAAAGCGGATGAGGCTCCTCGGCTTGCCTAGAAGCTCCAGGATCGCCTCTACCACCTCCATGTTCGGCCTCTCGTTGTCGGCGCCGATGTTATATATCTCGCCCGGCTTCCCCTCGTGGAGCAGCAGGTCGAGCGCCTCGCAGTTGTCGCCGACGAAGAGCCAGTCGCGCACCTGCTGTCCGTCGCCGTAGACGGGGAGGGGCTCGTCCTCCAGGGCGTTGGTGATGAACAGCGGCGCCATCTTCTCCGGGTACTGGTTCGGTCCAACATTGTTGCAGGGACGGGCGGTGATCAGCGGCAGATCGTAAGTCTCGATGAAGGCCAGGCACTGCATGTCGGCGCCCGCCTTGCTCGCCGAGTAGGGACTGCGGGGGTGAAGACGGTCGTCTTCGCGGGAGCGACGCGGCGGTGGGATATCGCCGTAGACCTCGTCGGTGGAGATGTGGAGCACTCGCTCGATGCGTCCGCCGGCGGCAGCGACCGCCGACAGCAGGACATAGGCGCCGTGCACGTCGGTCCTGATAAAGGCGGCGGGCTCCATCAGCGAGCGGTCGACGTGGCTCTCGGCGGCGAAGTTCACTATGGCGTCGACCTGCGCCACCAGTTGCCCGACCAGGGCCTCGTCGCAGATGTCGCCCTTGACAAAGCTGTAGCGTTTCGCCAGGGGCGAGCCCTCGATGTCGCGCAGATTGTCCAGATTGCCGGCGTAGGTCAGCTTGTCGAGGTTAACGACCTCGTAGTCCTCGTGCCTGGTGAGGATGTGACGGATGAAGTGGCTCCCTATGAAGCCGGCGCCGCCCGTGATCAGAATCCTCCGCATGCTCCGTCCTGTCGGCCCCTGACGACCGGGGGCGAAGGGAGACTAGGGGATCCTTACCCTGCTGAAGTCCCCCAATACCAGGTTGGAGCTCCGGGGCTTGGCGTCGCTGCCCTTGAGCTCCACGTTGCGCCCGATCAGGCTGTCCTGGATGCGGGTTCCCATCCCGCCGATAGTCGTGTTCTCCATGACCACGCTCTGCTCTATCTCGCTGTCCTGGATAAGGCAGTCGTGGTAGATGGACGTGAACGGCCCGACGTAGGAGTTGACCACCCGCGTCCGCTCACCGATGATCGCCGGGCCCCGAATGATGCTGTTGACGATCTCGCACCCCTTCTCCAGCACCACCCGCCCCTCGACCCGCGAGTTCTCGTCCACCGTGCCCGCGCTCCCGGCCTCCAGGCTCTCCAGGATGGCCCTGTTCGCCTCCAGCAGGTCGTCCATCTTGCCCGTGTCTATCCAGCAGCCGTCCACGGTCTCGCACTGCACCTCGAGGCCGTGATCGACCAGGTACTGGATAGTGTCGGTGATCTCCAACTCCCCTCGGGCCGAGGGTCGGATACCGTTCACCGCCTCGAAGACGTGGTGGTCGAACATGTATATGCCGATGACCGCCAGGTTCGTGGGCGGGTTGGAGGGCTTCTCCACCACCCGCGTCAGCCGTCCGTCCCTTAGCTCCGCCACCCCGAAGTCCTGGGGGTTCTTCACCGGGCGGACCAGGATCTGGCCCGCCGGCGGCGGGTTGCGGCGGCAGAACCGGTCGACGTAGGGGACGATGCCCTCCTTGATGAAGTTATCGCCCAGAAAGAGGATGAACGGGTCCTGCCCCAGGAAGCCCTGCGAGATCTTGACGGCGTGGGCGATGCCGAGGGGCGCGTCCTGCTCGATGTAGGTCACGCCGACCCCGAACCGGCTGCCGTCGCCCACCGCCTCCT
>CAZSRY010000041.1:0-11747 GCA_964609475.1 uncultured Dehalococcoidia bacterium | reverse complement strand
ACTATCGCCATCTTGAAGGCGAAGCCCACCGCCAGGAAGACCATCGCCATGATCAGGGCAGCGCGGGTATTGGGGTCGGCCTGGGCCACCATGCCGGCGATGCTCGCCTCGCCTTCGGGGGCGGTGAGCTTGGTGGTGCCCGAGAGGCCGAACAGGAACGCCATCCCGTACAGGATCACCGCCGAGCTGACGGCGCCCAGAAGCACATACTTCAGGCCCGCCTCCGTCGAGCGCCCGTCCCTGAGGAAGGCGGCCAGGATGTACTGGGAGATGCTGGTCAGCTCCAGGGCGATGAAGATCGCTATTAGGTCGCGGGTGCCCGCAAGGAGCATGAGCCCCGCCGCCGAGGCCAGGATGAGGGCGAAGTACTCGCCCTGATAGCGCTCGAACTTGTGCACGTACTCCACGGAGGAGAGGATGACCAGGGCCGCGATGCCGGCGAACAGGAAGCAGAAGAAGATGCTGAAGTTGTCCACCGATAGCGCCGCATCGAAGGCATACGCCTGCCGGTCGCGGAGGACGAGGCTCACCGCCCAGACGACCGAGGCGGCGACGCCGACCAGGCTCAGCCAGGGCAGCCACCTCTTGTCCCGCAGCGCCAGGTCGAGCAGGATGACGGCGCCGGCGGCGACCATCAGCGCCAGCTCGGGGCCCAAGCGGTCAACGTTCTCCATGCCTACACTATCCTAACCGCGAGATTATTGGCTGGATGCCGTTGTCGATCACGTCTACAAGCGTCGCCGGATAGATGCCGACGGCCAGGATCACCGCCACCAGCGCCGCCATCGGTATCCGCTCCCACCAGGCGGTGGCGTCCCCCAGTCCCTCCCAGCGGGGGCTCCGCGGCCCGAAGAAGACCCGCTCCACCATCCACAGAATGTAGCCCGCCGTCAGCAGGATGCCGGTAACGCCGAGGATCGTCGCAGCGGCGTGCTTATCCACAGTCCCCAGGAACACCATCGCCTCGGCCACGAAGCCGGACATGCTCGGCAGCCCCAGCGAGGCCAGGCCGGCGATCACCATGACAGTGGCGATCACCGGCATGCGATGGGCCAGGCCGCGGAGCTGGCCGATATCGCGCGTGTGAGTGCGGTTGTACACCAGCCCCACCACGACGAAGAGAAGGCCGGTGATAGTGCCGTGGGTGAACATCTGGAGCGTAGCGCCGGTCAGGCCCACCGGGCCGAGGGCGGCGATGCCCAGCAGCACGTACCCCATGTGACTGACGCTGCTATATGCGATGAGCCGCTTGAGGTCAGTCTGGCGGAGGGTAACGATCGCCCCAAACACCACGTTCACCGCCGCGAAGGCCGCCAGCCAGGCGGCGTAGTCCTTAGCCACCTCCGGCAGGATGCTGACACAGATCCGGATCATCCCGTAGCCACCCATCTTCAGCAGCACCCCCGCCAGGATGACGCTGACGGCGGTCGGCGCGTCGGTATGGGCATCGGGGAGCCAGGTATGGAAGGGGAAGACGGGCAGCTTGATGGCGAAGGCGGCGAAGATGAGGAAGAAGATAGCGGGCAACGGCAGGAGCGTCTCCCGGATAGTTGCCTGCGTGAGCTCCGTCATGTCGAAGGTCTGCGGCTCGGCGGAGAACGCCAGCACCAGGATGCCCACCAGCATGAGGGCGCTGCCGGCGATCGTATACAGGACGAACTTCATCGCCGAGTACTCCTTGCGGCCGGTGCCCCAGATGGAGATGAGCATGTACATGGGCAGCAGCTCCACCTCCCAGAACAGGAAGAACAGTATCAGGTCCAGAGAGGTGAAGACGCCCAGCACGCCCGTCTCCAGGACCAGCATCCAGGCGAAGTACTCCCTGGGCCTCAGATCGATGTCCCAGGAGATGAGCACCGCCAGCAAGAACAGGAAGGTGGTGAGGACAAGCATGACCAGCCCCAGGCCGTCGATGCCCAGGAAATACTGGATGTCGAAGCCGGCGTCGCCGGCCCTTATCCAGCGGAACTGCTCCCTGAACTGGAAGCCGGAGGCGTCGCGGTCGAAGAAGGCGAAGACAACCAACGAGACCACGAAGACGGTCAGCGCCACCAAAGCAGCGACCTGCTTGGCCCGCCCCTCCTCCTCACGCGGCAGGATCGCTATGGCCAGCGCCCCTAGAACCGGAAAGAAGACGATGAATGTAAGCAACTCTTCCTCTCGCTAGTCACTGCTACGGGTCTATGAGCAGTATCATCCCCACCATCACCAGCAGGCCCGCCAGGGCCACCACCGCATAGGCCTGCAACTGTCCCGACTGAGCCAGCCGGAGGGTCGCCCCGCCGCGTCTGGTCACCCAGGCGGCGCCGTTCACCGCGCCGTCCACGACGTACCTGTCGAACTGGTCAAGCAGGCGGCCCACCCCTCGGTACAAGACGCCCCTCACCAGGACGTTCTCGTACAGGTGGTCCATGTAGTACTTGTTGTTGACCAGCGTGTGTACGGGCCCGAACGCCCGCCGCAGCACGTCCGACGAGACGAGCTCGGCAGCGTAGATCACCCACGCCAGCCAGATTCCGAACAGCGCCAGCGCCGTCGATGACAGCGCTATGCCGAGGCTGAACTCGGCCTCGTGCAGGTGCATGCCCTCAGGCAGCGCCCCCTCCAGCACATGGGCGACGCCGCCGCCGACATTCGTCAGGCCGGAGAGCAACGCCGGCACCGACAGCACCAGCAGGGGCAACGCCATCACCCAGGGCGACTCGTGGGGCTTGCCCTCAGCGCGCTCCGCCCCCTCCTCCGGCTCCTCGCCGCCCCTGTACTCGCCGGAGAAGGTCATGAATACCGCCCTGAATATGTAGAAGGCGGTGAGAAAGACCGTGAACATGGCGACCGCGAAGAGGGCCTTGTTCTCATGCCAGGAATCGACGAGTATCTCGTCCTTGCTCCAGAAGCCCGCGAAGGGAAAGACCCCCGCCAGGCTCAGCCCGCCGATGGCAAAGGTGGCGAAGGTGATAGGCATATAGCGGGCCAGGCCGCCCATGAGCCGCATGTCGAAGGTGTGCGTCGAGTGGTTGACGCTCCCCGACCCCAGGAAGAGGAGCGCCTTGAAGAAGGCGTGGTTCATCAGATGGAAGATGGCGGCCACATAGGCCCCTACCCCCAGCGCCAGCATCATATAGCCGAGCTGGCTGATGGTGGAGTAGGCCAGCACCCGCTTGATATCGGTCATCACCACGCCCATCGTCGCCGCCACCAGGGCGGTGATGCCGCCGACGATCGCCACCACCGTCTGGGCATCCGGCGAGGCGTCGAAGACGGGGAACATGCGCCCCACCAGGTAGACGCCCGCCGCCACCATCGTCGCCGCATGAATAAGGGCGGAGACGGGCGTCGGGCCCTCCATGGCGTCGGGCAGCCACACGTGGAGCGGGAACTGCGCCGACTTGCCCATAGCGCCGGCCATGATGCCCAGGGAGAACACGGTGATGACGTTGGCGCTGAGGGCGCCGCTGACGGCCAGCCTCTGCACCTCGCCGATGTCGAAGGTGCCGGCCTTGACGTAGATGAGCAGGATCGCCCCCAGGAAGCCCAGGTCGCCCAGGCGGGTGACGATGAACGCCTTCTTGGCCGCCGCCGCCGCCGCCGCTCGGTGGAACCAGAACCCGATGAGCAGGTAGGAGCAGAGGCCCACCAGCTCCCAGAACGCATAGGTGAACACCAGGTTGTCGGCCAGGACGACCCCCAGCATGGCGGCGGTGAACAGCGACATGAAGGCGAAGTAGCGGGAGTAGCCGCCGTCGCCGGCCATGTAGCCCTGGGAGTAGAACTGCACCATCAGCGACACGCCGGTGACGACGATGAGCATGATGGCGGTGAGGCCGTCCACCGTCAGCCCGACGTTGACCGTCAGCTCCCCAACCGTCAGCCACTCGTGCGACTGGAAGCCCAGGTCGTGGCCGTCCGCCTGGAGGACACTGTCGAGCACCCACAGAGAGAGCAGGAACGCGACACCAATAGCGGCGACAGTGATGTAGCCGCTCGCCTTAGATCGCGGTCGTTGCTGGAGGACTATGAGGACGAAGGAGGCCAGTGGGAGAAAGAAGATCGCCCACACAACCGCTTCCGGTATCGTTCCCAGCATCTATATCTTCCTCAGTATCTCCTCAGCCACATGGGTCTTGGCGTCGGGCACCCAGATCTCGCGAGGGGCCATGTCCGGCGCGCCCACCTCCAGCGGCGGCACGATACGCACGGCCAGGCCCTCAGCCGCGAAGAGCTCCTTCCAGGCCTCGGCGACATAGGCGTTCTTGACCTCTAGCAGTTTGCTCCACATAGCTCCATCACCACTTCAGTATGTTCATCCGGTCCACGTCGATGCTCTCACGGTGGCGATAGATGGCCACGGCCAGGGCCAGCGCTACCGCCGCCTCCGCCGCCGCCACGGTGATGACGAAGACCGCGAACACCTGGCCGTCGATCGGTCGCGGCGACTCCGCGAACCGCGAGAAGGACACCAGCGTCAGGTTGACGGCGTTCAGCATGAGCTCGATGCCCATGAGGATGCCCACCGCGTTTCGCTTGCCCAGCGCCAGGTAGAGGCCGATGCCGAACAGGACCGCCCCTACTACCAGGTAGTGCTCCAGGTCAACCGTCATAATCCTCCCGAATCAGGACGATAGCGCCGATCATGGCGACCACCAACAGCACCGACGCGACCTCAAAGGGCAGCACGAACGGGTCGAGCAGCGCCTCGCCCAGGAGCGAAGCGGTCGCCGGAAAGCCCTCGCCCGCCACCTTGCTCCACTCCGTGTTCACCGCGATCAGGCTTACCATCGCCGCCACCAGCCCCGCCAGCACCAGCGCCGGTGCCCAGAACACCGTCTCGGCGTTATTGCGCGCCGTCCGCGGCGTGAGCATGATCGCGAACAGCATCAGCACGGCGATCGCCCCTGCGTAGATCAGCACCTGCACCATAGCCACGAAGTCGGCTGACAACGTTATGTACAGTCCAGCCACCCCCACGAAGCTCAACACCAGGAAAAGCGCGGCGTGCAGCAGGTTTCGTACCGCCGCTATCATCAATGCCGAGCCCACGCTGACGGCAGCCAGCGCCCAGAAAGCGATAACCGCCCCCGGATCGCTCACAGCCCTACTCCCCTAACAGAACGCCGAATCTTGGCAGCCAGCGGAACCTCCCTAAGCTCCGACTTTCAGTGCTACTGCTAAACCTGCGTCATGCCTTCCCACCCGCCCACCCAGGGGCGTCAATCGGGAATCAGCCCCCCGCGCCAGGCCCTAGGAGGCCGCCGTCGCCCCCGTCTTGGAGACCGCGACGCCCACATCCCGAACCAGCACGGCCCGCTTCGGCAGCCGCTCAAACCGGAACGCCATCAGCCTCGTCCAGCCCACCACCAGGGCGACGGCCAGGCTCAAGTTGACGGCGGCGAAGACCGGCAGCACCACGCCGGCGCTGACCTCGTACTCCACCCAGATGAGGATCTCAAGGGCGGCCACAAGGATGTTGACCAGCGCCAGGGGCAGCAGGAACTTCCAGGCGAAGGCCAGCAACTGGTCGATGCGCAGCCGCGGCAACGTCCCCCGCATCCACACCAACAGCATATAGACCACGTACGTCTTTCCAACGAAGATCATCCAGCCCGGTATCCAGCGGTCGAGGCCGAGCAGCCACCAGCCGCCGAAGAAAAGGGTGGCGATGATCGCCGATACGGCGACGGCGTTGATCAGGTCGACGGCGTAGAAGAGCCCGAACCTCATCCCCGAATACTCAGTGTGGTAGCCGGCCACTATCTCCGACTCCGCCTCGCCGATGTCGAGCGGCGAGCGGTTGAGCTCCGCCGTGCCGCATATCAGATAGATAAGGACGGCCAGAGGCTGCAACAGGAACAGCCATATTCGGTGGTCCTGCTGCCAGGAGACGATGCCGCCCAGGCTCATCGTGCCCGCGAACAGGACCACCCCCAGGAGCGACAGCACCATCGGAACCTCATAGCTGACCATCATGGCGATGACGCGCATGGCGCTGAGAAGCGAGAACTTGTTATTCGACGACCAGCCGGCCATGAACACAGCGATCACCGTCAGCGAGGAGATGGCCAGGATGTAGATGACCCCCACGTTCAGGTCGACGAAGGTCATCCCCTCGCCGAAGGGGAACACGGCGTAGACCAGGACCGCCGGGACGTACACGGCGATGGGAGCGATAACGAAGAGAACGCGATCCCAGCGGCGGGGAAAGAGAGGCTCCTTCAACATCAGCTTGAGGGTGTCGGCGATGGGCTGGAACAGCCCGAACGGCCCCACGCGGTTCGGGCCCAGCCTGACCTGGATGCGCCCGATCGCCCGCCTCTCCAGCCAGCCGTTGACCAGGGCGGCAGCAACGACAAACATGAAGATGGCGGCGCCGCCGATCAGCGCGCTCAGCACATAGACCAGCCAGTTGGGGCCCCAGTCGTCCACCCACTCCAGGAGGCGTTCGACGGCATTCGAGAGGTCGCGGATGTCGTACCAGGCGGCGAGGAGGGCCGTCAACGGTCCACCTCCCCCAGCACGATGTCGATGCTGCCGAGGGTGATTATAGCGTCGGCCACCGTCCCGCCGACCAGCATCTCCCTGAGCGCCGACAGATTGATCAGGGAGGGCGAGCGTACCTTGAACCGATAGGGGGCAGGCCCGCCGTCGCTCACCAGATAGAAGCCCAGCTCCCCCTTCGGCGACTCGATGCGGGCATAGGCCTCGCCGACGGGCGGCCGCATGGCGAGGGGGACATCGACCATGACGGGGCCGCCGGGAAGCTCCTCCAGGGCCTGCCTGATGATGCGCGTGCTCTGCCTCAGCTCCTCCAGGCGCACGAGCAGACGATCGTAGTTATCGCCGTTCGTCCCCACGGGGATATCGAACTCCATCCGGTCGTAGACACAGTAGGGGTCGGCCTTGCGGATGTCCCAGGCGACGCCGCTGCCCCGCAGCATGGGGCCGCTGATCGAGGCGTTGATCGCCAGGTCGGCCGGCAGGACGCCCGTGTCGCGGGAGCGGGCGAGCACGATCTCGTTCTCCACCAGAAGGGCGGCGTACTCCTCGATGCGCTCGGGGAGCTCGTCCACCAGCCTCCAGGCGCCGGGCATGAACTCCTCCGGGACGTCAAACGAGACGCCGCCGATGCGCACGTAGTTCGTAGTCAGGCGGGCGCCGCAGGTCATCTCGAACAGGTCGAGGATCTTCTCCCGCTCGCGGAACATATACATGAGGGGCGTGAAATAGGTGCCGATGTCATTAGTGTAGGCGCCGATGGCCATGGCGTGGTTGGCGATGCGCTGCAGCTCGGCCATTATCAGCCGCAGGTACTGCGCCCGCTCCGGCGCCTCCACCCCCGCCAGCCTCTCCACCGCCAGACAGTAGGCCAGGTTGTTAGACATCGCCGATAGATAGTCCATGCGGTCGGTGAAGGGGATGTTCTGGATATAGGTGCGCTCCTCGGCCAGCTTCTCGATGCTGCGGTGCAGATAGCCCACCGTCATGTCCACGTCGGTGATGCGCTCGCCGTCCATCGTCAGGCGCATCCGGAAGACGCCGTGCGTGCTCGGATGCTGCGGCCCGAAGTTGACCACCAGCGGCTCCGTCCTGACGTCAGCCACCGTTCCCCTCCTCCCGCACCCCGGGGAACCTGGGCAGGCCCGGCTTGAAGCCCCCCGGCAGGTTGAGGAAATCCTTGCGCAGCGGGTGGCCGGCGTACCCCTCCCAGAGGAGGAGCCGCCGCAGGTCCGGGTGGTCGCTGAACCGGATCCCCATCAAATCGTAGACCTCCCGCTCCTGGAGATTCGCCCCCTGCCAGAGCGAGCAGAGGGACGGCACCTCGGGGTCATCGTGGTCCAGCACCCGCGTCTTGAGTATGACGATATGGTTTCGGGCCAGAGACGCCAAATGGTAGACAACCTCGAAGTGGTCGAGCCTGTCCACGCCGGTGATCGATATCAGGTACTGACAGTCGACCTCCGGGTCGTCCTTGAGCAGGGTGGCCACCGGCACCAGGCTACGCGACTCCACGACCACCCACTCGGGCGCCTCCTCGACCACGGCCTCAGGCAGCAGACGCCCGACGCGCTGCCCCACCTCGGCCCCCGACAGTGTCCTGCTCACCGCTCGTTATCCTCCAGCACCGCCCATAGGCCAAGAGCCCCGGAAGCGGCCTCAGCGCCACTCCAGGGCCCGCTTTCTCCAGGCATAGACGTAGCCGACCACCAAGATCAGTATGAACACGACCGCCTCCACGAACCCAAACAGCTTCACCTGGCGAAAGGATACGGCCCAGGGATAGAGAAACACCGCCTCGATATCGAAGATGACGAAGATAAGGGCGAACACATAGTAGCGGAAGTTAAACTGAACCCAGGTCTCCCCCTCGGTCTCGACGCCGCACTCGTAGGTCTCCTCCTTTATAGGGTTCGGGCTCTTCGGTCGAAACCGCAAGATACCCAGGACATAGGAGAAGATGAGGGCGCCTACGGGGAAAGCGAGGGCAAAGAAGATAAGGATGCCCAAACGACCGTACTGCTCAAGCAAAACGCGCCCCAGTTTGTGAAATTTATCTCTTGCAGGTCGCCGTAGTATAGCATAGCCCCCATATAGTAGCAAACGAGCCCAGTCGCCTGCTACCCCGCCGATCCCAGCCCTCCCTCGTCGTTGACACAGCCCGCATCCAGCCCCGATACTGGATTCGGAACACATAGTAATGCTCATCGACCTGCATACCCACACGCAGCCCCGCTCCTGGGACTCCAGCCTCACCCCCGATACACTGATCGAACTGTCGAAGGCGGCGGGCCTGGACGGCATCTGCCTCACCGAGCACGACTACTTCTGGGACCCCGCAGACGTGCAGGCGCTGGCCAGGAAACACGACTTCCTCGTCCTGCCAGCAGTCGAGGTGAACACGGAGGACGGCCACATCCTGGTCTACGGCCTGGAGAAGTACGAATACGGGATGCACCGCATCGAGCACCTGGCCGGGATGGTCGAGGCGGCGGGCGGCGTCATGATAGCGGCCCATCCCTATCGGCGCTACATGCCCTGGTACCACCTGGAAGAGGAGAAGCTCGAACAGGCCCTCAGGCGGGCGACCGCCAACGGCGCCTTCGGGCACTGCGTGGCGCTGGAGAAGATCCACGGCCGCGCCGCCGACCAGCAGAACGCCTTCTCCGAGCGGCTATGCCGGACGCTGGGCCTGCCCGGGACCGCCGGCAGCGACGCCCACCAGCCCGCCCACGTCGCCCGCTGCGCCACCCGCTTTCAGCACAAGATCGGCGACATCCGCCAGCTCATCGCGGAGCTCAAGGCGGGCCGCTTCCAGGCCGTCGACCTGCGGGCGGCGCGCACCAAATGAGACCGCATACAGAAACGCCGTCGCCCAACGCGCGCAACGCCCCCAAACGAAAGGCTGCGGGATTCATCCCGCAGACCGCATAACTTCTACATCCCGAGGGTTGAGACCCTGCCTGCCGGTAGGCAGGTGGGAAAGCCTGCCCGCCCCAGGCGGGAACAACGCCCATGTTGAGGCGACCACGCCGACGTCCCTTCACCCGCAGGACGCCCCATAACGACGCGTCCTCAGTGTGCCGAACGAGCAAAGGCTCTTGACCTCTACACTGGCTTTGAAGTATCGTCAAGCTCGCTACGACCGGATCCCTAGTCGCACAGTATCGAGAAAGGAGGTAGAGACTGTGACTGAAGGCTCGGCCATCACAGACGAGATGCGCTCGGTCATAGGACAAGAGACGGAGCCACTAACGGTCGAGGTGGACAAGACGGCTATCCGCATGTTCGCCCGCGCCGTCGGGCATACCGACCTCATCTTCTACGATGAGGAGTACGCAAAGAGCAAGGGGCACCGGGGCCTGGTGTGCCCGCCCGGCTTCGCAGGCCATGCGATCCACACCCCCCTGAAGCCCACCAACATCATCGGTTCCTCGACCACCCAGATGCCGGACATCAAGACCAAGATCGTCCGCGTGCTGAACGGCGGCACTGAGTTCGAGTACTTCGACGATATCTGTGCCGGCGACGTGCTGACTGCGGTCAGCAAGATCACAGACATTCGAGAGCGAGCCGGCGCCTCAGGTGCGATGCTGTTCGTGGTCAGGGAGACCAGCTACACCAATCAGCAAGGCAAGCTGTTGGCCGTCGAGCGCGGCACTGCCATCATGTTCCCGGGCTAGAGGAGGCAAACGATGGCTGATCAGGTCTACTTCGAAGACGTAAACGTCGGCGATGAGATCCCCAAGCTGGTGAAGAACGTCACCACCCAGCAACTGGTCATGTGGGCCGCCGGCGCCGGCGATTTCTACCAGATCCACTACGACAAGGACTTCGCGGCAGCCGTGGGGCTACCGGGCGTCATCATCCACGGCGCCCTCAAGCACGCCTTCCTCGGTCAACTGCTCAACGACTGGGTGGCCGACAAGGGCAAGATCAAGAAGTACAGCTGCCAGTACCGGGGAATGGACTATCCCAACCAGGACATCACCTGCCGCGGGACGATCACCAACAAGTCGCAGGAGGGCGGCGACAACCTGGTGGAGCTGGACATCTGGACGGAAAACCCCAGCGGCGAAAAGACCTCGCCCGGCAAGGCCGTGGTGTCCCTACCGTCGCGCGGCGGCTAGTGCCGCAGATGAGCGCTAGCTCCGTAGATATCCTGAATCTGGGGGCAGGCCTCCCTTGGGCAACGCCCTAGAAGACAAGACAGCCGTAGTCACCGGTGCCGGCCGCGGCATTGGCCGTGCCGTCGCCCTCCTCCTGGCGGAGCACGGCGCCCGTGTCGTCGTCAACGACCCCGGCGTTGGCCCCGACGGCGCAGGCCAGGACAGCGCGCCGGCCGACCAGGTGGCGGCGGAGATCCGCGGCAAGGGCGGCGAGGCGATCGCCAACTACGACTCCGTCGCCAGCATGCAGGGCGGCGAGAACATCATCAACACCGCGCTCGACGCCTGGGGCCGCCTGGACATCCTGATCAACAACGCCGGCATCCTCCGCGACCGCATGTTCATCAAGATGAGCGAGGAGGACTGGGACACCGTCATCGCCGTCCACCTCAAGGGCACCTTCGCCTGCACCAAGCCGGCCGCCGTGCAGATGCGACGGCAGCGGTACGGGCGCATCATCAACACCACCTCCTCCTCGGGCCTCATGGGAAACCCCGGCCAGGCGAACTACGGCGCCGCCAAGGTCGCCATCGCCGGCTTCACGCGGGTCGTGGCGCGAGACCTGGGCCGCTTCGGCGTGACCTGCAACGCCATCGCTCCCATGGCCGCCACCCGACTCACTGCCGACATGGTCGAGCGGGCGGAGAAGATGGGCTTTGACATGCCGGAGCCCGAGTACATCGCGCCCCTCATTGCCTACCTCTGCACCGACCAGGCCTGGAACATCAACGGGCAGATATTCTACGTGTTCGGCGGCAGCGTATCTCTGGCCCAGCCGCCGATCCCGATGCGCACCATCTACAAGAGCGAGGGCTGGACGCTCGACGAGCTGGCGGAGGTCGTGCCCAAGCAACTCACCCAGTTCATCGACAATCCGGCGCCCCCCGCCGACCACCTCCGCCCGGGCAAGCGTGCTGAGGAGACATCCGCGTCGGGCTAGCAGGGACACCGAAAGGATGAGCGGGCCAGGATCAGGAGCAGTGTGAACGGGTCCATGATCTCCCGCCCTTCATGACAGGTCGGGCGGAAGAAGGGGGAGTGCAGAGGGGGAATCCCCCTCTGCCGGGGGTTACAGGGGGTGTCCCCCTG
>CAZSRY010000040.1:0-12046 GCA_964609475.1 uncultured Dehalococcoidia bacterium | reverse complement strand
GGAGCGTGGTCAGTACGACTCCTCGCGGGCCGTCATCCTGCCCATCCCCTACGACTCCACCACCAGCGCCCGCGCCGGCGCCCGCGACGGCCCCCACGCCATCATCGACGCCTCCCAAGAACTGGAGCGGTACGACCTGGAGCTGGGCTACGATGCCTCTCGACACGGCATCCATACCCTGCCCGACGTCGCCCCGCACACCGGCAGCCCTCAGGCCATGGTGGAGAGGATAGAGGCGATCGTGGGGAAGCTTCTGGACGACGGCAAGCTGGTGGCCACCCTGGGCGGCGAGCACACGGTGAGCGTGGGGGCGGTGCGCGCCCATGCCCGTCGCATCCCCGACCTATCGGTGCTCGCCATCGACGCCCACGCCGACCTGCGCCAGGAGTATCTCGACTCGCCCTACAACCACGCCTGCGTCATGAGGCGCATCCTGGACGTCTGCCCGGCGGTCCTGGTGGGGATGCGCAGCGCCAGCGCCGACCAGATTGCCCTCATCCAGGAGCGAGACCTGCCTTTCCTCACGCCGCAGTCCTATCGCGCCCTCAGCGAGGGGCCGCAAGGGATAGCCCGCCGACTCTCCTCGAACGTCTACGTCAGCCTGGACCTGGACGGCCTCGACCCCTCTCAGATGGCGGCCGTGGGCACGCCCGAGCCGGGGGGACTCCTCTGGGATGAGGTGATCGCCCTGCTCACCGCAGTGGCTGGGGAAAAGCGAATAGTGGGTTTCGACGTTACGGAGCTGGCGCCCGACCTGGGCCCGCCGGCCTGCGCCCATCTGGCGGCCAAGCTGGCCTATCGACTCATCGGGCTGGCGCTGGGTTCGCCCGACCCGTAGCGATCCCCTCCCTCAACTCCCGAATCTGCTCCAGGTGCCCCTCCGTGTGCCCGATCATCATCTCCATCCCCTGCCGCACCGTCATCCGGCCCCACTCCCGGTGCCGCCCCGTCTGTTTCCAGTTATCCCGCGCCAGCGCCGCCAGGTGCCCCGCTATCTCCAGCCGCAGCCGCTTGAAATCGCCGAGCAGGGCGGCAAAATCGGCGTCCTGGTATCCATGCTCGCGCACCAGCGCCTCCTGGTCGTAGCGGGGGAGGAGAGGGTCCGTCTGCGTGATCATCATGTACAGCCGCTGCCGCCACACCTCCGAGTCGTCGCGCAGGTGACCGCACACCTCCTTCAGCGACCACTGGCCCTCGCCCGGCCGCCAGCGCAGCTCATCCTCGGACAGCCCTTCTATCTCCCGGGCAACCCTGCCGGGCAGCGACTTCACCCTCTCGACGATCTCCAGATGGTGTGTCATGGTGTTATGTCAACTGTCCCTTCCATTGCTAAGAAGACAGGAGCCTGCTAAGGATGCTATCCAGCTCCTCATCACTGTAGAAGCGGATCGTGATGCGCCCGCCGCGGCGGCCCTTTGTCAGGTCGACCCGCGTACCGAGGGCGGAGCGCAGCCGCTCCTCAAGGGCGGCCAGGTCCGGGTCGCGGACGACACCTCGCCTGCCCGCTGCCACGGCGCGGGACCAGTTGCGCACCATCTGCTCCGTCTGCCGCACCGAAAGCCCCTTCCGCACCACCCTCTCCCACGCCTCCCGCCGCTGACTATCGTCGGGCAGGCCCAGGAGGGCACGGGCGTGGCCCTCGCTTATCTCGCCGCGGGCCAGGCTCGCCTTGAGGTCGTCGCTCAGGCCGAGCAGTCGCAGGGCGTTGGCGACGGCCGACCGGCTCCGCCCCACCCGCGCCGACAGGTCACTCTGGCTGAGCCCAAACTCGTCCATCAGGCGCTGGTAGGCCTGCGCCTCTTCGAGGGGGTTCAAATCGCTGCGCTGCAGGTTCTCCACCAGGGCCAGCTCCAAGGACTGGCGCGGCGTCGTCTCCTTCACAACCACCGGCACATGAGCGAGCCCGGCGAGACGGGCCGCCTGGAGACGACGCTCGCCGGCGATGACCTGATAGGTGGGGGCGCCGCTCTCCGCCTCCATCCGGCTCACCAGGAGCGGCTGCAGCAGGCCATGCTGGCGGATGCTCTCGGCCAGCTCCTCCAGCGACTGGGTATCTACGCCCATCCGTGGCTGGAAGGGGTTGGAGACTATCAGATCGATGTCTACCGCCTCCGTCGCCGGCGCCAGGGTGGGAATAAGCGCGCCGAGCCCGCGACCCAAACCAGTCTTTCCTCTTGCCATCTCTTCCTCCCCTAGGCTGGGACCTTCCCCAGCGCTATCAGAACCTCGTCGGCCAGGGCCTGGTAGGCCTTGCTGGCCCGACAGGAGCGGTCATAGGCCAGGATGGGCAGGCCGTAACTGGGAGCCTCGCTCACCCGCACGCTGCGGGGGATCACCGCCTGAAACGTGTTAGGGAAGTGACTCCGCACCTCCGCCGCCACCTGCTGCGACAGGTTTGTCCGGCCGTCGTACATAGTGAGCAGGAGCCCCCGCAGTCGCAGATCGTGATTCAGGTTCTGCCGTACCAGCTCCATCGTGTGAATGAGCCGCCCCAGACCCTCCAGCGCCAGATACTCGCACTGGACGGGCACGATCACTCCGTCGGCAGCGGCGAAGGCGTTGACCGTGAGCAGGCCCAGCGACGGCGGACAGTCTATGATGACGAGATCATACCTCGTGGAATCGCTGGCCAGGGCCCTCCGCAGGCGGAACTCCCTGTCCGCGAGGGAGACCAGCTCCACCTCCGCTCCCGCCAGATCGCCGCTCGAAGGCACCAGCCAGAGGTTCGGCTGGGCGGTCTCCATGATGACCTCCCTGAGGGAGACGTCATCGACCAGCACCTGATAGATGCTGCGGCCCGCGCGGGCATCCAGGCCCAGGCCGGTAGTGGCGTTCGCCTGCGGATCGGTATCCACCAGGAGCACGCGCAGGTCACGACCGGCCAGACAGGCCCCCAGGTTTATGGCGGTGGTGGTCTTGCCCACGCCGCCTTTTTGGTTGGCCAGGGCCAGAACGGCGCTCACCGAAGCACAACCTCCGCATGATCGGCCAGCAGTTGCTCTATCTCGTCACGGCTAGCGACGCCGGCCACCCCCGGCGCGCCCACACTCAGAGCCGCGGCGGCGGCAGCGAAGCGGGCGGCGGCCGCCAGATCGCCGGTCTCGTGAAGGCACACCATGAATGCGGCGGCGAACACATCGCCGGCCCCCGTCGCGTCCGCCTCCTCATGGGCGAAGGCGGGAATGCGACGCCAGCGGCCATCAGCGTGCACGCGCGCCCCCTGCTTGCCCTCCGTCACCACCACGATAGGCACATCCCGCAGCCACAGCGCGAGGGGGCTATCATCATCCCTCACATCCTCTTCTGATACGACCAGCACGTCAGCGCCGCTCAGTGAGGCCTCCGCACTCCAAGGACGCCTGATCACCAGGCCATCAGGCCCCACGTCGCGCAGCCAGCCCTGCGGGCAGAGCCCCAACAGCGAGCCCCCGAACAGACGCCCCAGCCCTATCGGCACCTCGCCCAGCAGAGGGCCCAGGAGCACCATCCCTGCCTTTCGCCACTCCCCCGGGACGTGCTCCGGCCCGATCGGCCCAGCCTGGGACCAGACATGCTGAACCCTCCGCCCTTCCTCATAGCGATTCTCGAACGTGGTCATGGTATCGGAGGGGGCACAGTGCACCTCGATACTGGGCAGGAGCTGCTCCAGGTCCAGCCCAGTCGACGCCCTGGTGACCACGGCCGTCCTCAACCCCAGACGCTGGGCCTGAATGGCAGCGTAGGCAGCAGTGCCACCCAGGCGCCAGCCCTCCGGCACAATGTCTTTGGCCACGTGGCCTACCACCAGAAAGTCGGGTGTGGTCATGCCACGACCGACAGGCTCTGCGGCCCTCCCAATAGGGAACCCGCTGGTCGCACCTGCCAAAACTAGGAGCTTCGATAGATAGCTACCTTGCGGTTCTCTCCCTCGCCGACGCTCTCCGTGATCACCGAGGCGTCTTTAGCCAACGCCAGGTGGACGATCCGCCGCTCGTTGGGTGGCATTGGCTCCAGGGTCATGGTCTGGCCGGTGTTCCTGACCCGCTCAGCCATCCGCAGCGCCAGGCTCTTCAGCGATTCCTCGCGACGGCGGCGGTAGCCCTCCACATCCACCCCGAAGGCGACCCTGGTCTTCGATTTGCGGCTGACAATGAGATTGACCAGATACTGCACCGAGGCCAGGGTGTCGCCGCGGCGCCCAATCAGGATGCCCAGATCCTCACCGCTGACGTCGAGCACCGCCTTCACCAGACCCACGCCGTCACCAGGGGTCTCCGGCTCGCGCACTCGAACCGTCGCATCGACCTTCAGAAGCGAGAGCAGCGTCTCCAGCACCTCGACGGCGTACTGCACCTCCTCTCCCTCCAGCGGCGCCTCCGCCTTGGGGCGCACCACTACATGGGCCTCCTCACCGCCGATGCCAAGTATCCCCGCCCGCCCCTCGCTGACGACCTCCACCTCCACCTGCGAACGCTCGAGTCCCAACTCTTCCAGAGCCTTCTCTATGGCTTCCTCGACTGTCTTAGCGCTTACGTCCACGCTTTCCATGACGGGACCTCTTCCTGGAACGACGACTGACGGGGGCCTCTTCTATGACCTCCCCCTCTTCATCTTCATCGGGCTCCTCTCGCTCCGCCGGCTTCCGTACCGGCGCTGCCGCCTTCTGGGCGGGCACCGGCTGCAGAGAGAACAGGGTGCGCCAGGTAAGTCCACCCGACCCCACATAGAAATACTGAAGGACAATACCAACGATGCTCGAGATCACCCAGTATAGGGCCAGCCCGCTGGGGAAGGACAGGGCAAACCAGGTGAACATGAGAGGCATCATCCAGAGCATCATGCTGTTCATAGACTGCTGGCGCTCATCGCCAGCGGGCGGCACCGTTATCTTCTGCTGCACGAACATCGATATCCCCACCAACAGGGCCAGCGGCAGGTTACCCTGCGACAGGTCCAGCCAGAGGAAGCGCTCACTCAGGGGCACGGCATGCTGAATGTACGACCAGGGGTAGAGCCGTTCCGAGAGGCTGATCAGGCTCTCCGGGGTCGAGCCCACCGTGAACCGGATCGTCTGATAGAGGGCGATCCAGATCGGCATCTGCACCACCATGGGCAAGACACAGCCCAGGGGGTTCACCCCCGCCTCGCGGTACAGCTTCATCGTCTCCTCAGAGCGGCGTTTGGGGTCCTTGTACTTCTTCTGCAACTCCTGCATCTTCGGCTGGAGCGCCGACATGGCTCGCGAGGAGCGAAGCTGACGCAGAGTCAGGGGAAACGTGATCCCCCGCATGATGATGGTGAAGACAATGACGGCCAGCCCAAAGCTGCCGAAGCAGACGTTGTTCAGCACAATGAGGACATTGGTCATCGGGGTGACCAGAAGCACATTCCAGAGATAGCCAATAACTTCCATGGATCCCCAGCCTATTGCGACGCGACTACCTTGGACATACCGCCGTCGCTCGGGTCCAACGCCAGAACGTCCCCGTCCTTGGTGCTCACGTACACGATATCGCCGGCAGCCAGCAGGTCCGCCGCCACCCCAGACCCTGCCGTCACCGACCACGCCTCCGCCCCCGTATCGGCGTCCAGCCCGTACATATAGCCATCGCCGTCGGCCACGACCAGCATCCCCTCCACCAGCACGGCGGCCGCCCGCACGGCGCCCTTAGCCTTGAACGGCTCCTCCCAGCGCGGCTCCCCGCTGCTGATATCCAGAGCATACACCTGCCCGCCCAGGTCGCCGACGTATACCGCCTCCTCCGTGACCACAGCTCGATTCCAGAACCAGTTGTCGCCGCTGAACGACCAGACAGGCTCGCCGCTGGCCGCGTCCAGGGCATAGAACTTATTGTTCAGGGCACCGACGTAGACCCTGTCGCCGGCCACGACCGGCGTGGAAGTGATAGCGGCCTCCCCCTTGAACGACCACTCCTCCGTCCCCGTATCCGCGTTCAAGGCGTACAGCCTCTTGTCCATCGAGGCGACGTACACCACGCCATTGCTCACCACCGGCGTCGACCAGATCTTGTCGCCGCTGCAGAACGGCTCCCAGCGTGGATCGCCGCCGGCGCTATCGAAGGCGTACAGGCAGTGGTCCCCCGATCCGACGTACACCGTATCACCGGCCACCGCCGCCCCGCCGACGATGTGGCGACCCGTCTCCTGGAACCACTCCAACTCGCCCGTCTCCAGGTCGAGGGCGTACAGAGAGCCGTCATACGCCGTCAGAAACACCCTGCCCTCGGACACCACCGGCGTGCCGTACAGGCCGAGCAGCCTCAGGTCATCGCCGCCCTCCTCCGGCGGGAACCGCCAGAGCTCGGCGTTCGTCTCAAGGTCGATCGCCGTCAGCTCGTCATGCTCCAGGGACGCCAGGAGGGTACCATCAGATAGCACTGGGGCCGCCCAGCCCCGGGGGGTAGCGATACGAGTGCAGGCCGTGAGAAGCAGTACGATCGTCAGGAAGAAAAGGCCCGCGGCGAGGAATCTAGCGATCCGTGATCCTTGAATGTCGCGCCTCCACCGACCCCCGCTGAGACGGGGGGATACGTTTCACGTGAAACAGGGGCCCGGCCACAGGCACGCGACCCCCTCATCATCGCTGTTCCTAAGGTACCGGGTCATAGCCGCCGGCGTCGAAGGGATGGCAGCGCCCCAATCGGCGCAGAGTCAGCCAGCCGCCCTTCAACAGCCCGTGTCGCGCTATCGCTTGATACCCGTATTCGGAGCAGGTGGGCTGAAAGCGACATGACGGCGGCTTCAGCGCCGACAGCGAGCCCTGATAGAACCGAATGGCGGCCAGCGCCAGCCGCTTCACGCCTCCTGACCCTCCTTCTCCACACTGCCCGGCACCGCCGAACGGTCGACGCCGGCCTTCCTGAGCAGCCCCGCCACCGACCGCCGCAACCGATCGTAGTCGGCGTCGGCGGCAGGGCGACGAGCGATGATCACTATGTCCCAGCCGCTCCCCAAGACGAGAGAGCGAATCGCCTCCCGAAGACGCCTCTTCAGCCTATTGCGCACCACCGCCTTGCCGATGGCCCGCCCCGCCACGATTCCGTAGCGGCTTCGCGCCAGGCCATTGGCCGAGAGCCGCAACACCACCAGCCTGTTGCTGAGGGCGCGCCCCTTCCGATAGACAGTGGCGAAGTCCTTGGTCCTTGTTAGACGTTGTTCCCTTCGCATCGGGCCCGGCCCCAGGGCCTGGGCTGCGCAGCTCTAGACCACGGTCAGACGATGGCGTCCCTTCAAGCGACGCGCCCGAAGGACACGGCGACCACCGGGGGTACTCATGCGGGCACGAAAGCCATGCTCTCGCTTGCGGGGAATACGTTTCGGTTGATAGGTACGTTTGGGCACGTCGCCTCCCTTTGGTTCTGCGTCCGAGGACTAATAATAGTTTAGGGGATTGGCACTGTCAAATGGCGTGCCCTCCGGCGCGACGATCCATCCCCTACTGCGGCAGCGATGGCTGGGGGGCACCGCCGTAGAGATAGCGGTAGAAAGCCAGGTGCCCCATGACCCGCCTGACGTAAAGACTCGGCTCAGCCAGATCCATCTCCTCCAGGAACAGGTCCACGTCGTCGCCGGCGGCGGCCTGCCAGCGAAGGGCGTTGCCGGGGCCGCCGTTATATGCCGCCAGGGCGTAGTACAGGTTGCCATCGAACGTCGAGAGCTGGTTGGCGAGGTAATGGGCCCCGAAGAGAATGCTCACCGCCGGTCGGAAGAGCTGCTCGCTGCTGAAATCGTCCTGCCCCAGCTCGCGGGCGATGTCCCTGCCGGTGGAGGGGATGACCTGAGTGAGCCCCAGGGCGCCGGCGACCGACCCCGCCAGGGGGTCGAAGAAGCTCTCCTGACGGATGAGGGCCAGCATCACCAGGGACGATACGCCCTCCTCGGCAGCCGCGGATTCGATGACATCGACGTAGTCCTGCGGGTAGGCCAGTCGCAGCACCTCTCGCGGCGCCGACGGCAGCTCCTGGGAGGGAAGCTGATCCAGGAGAAGCTGGGCGCTCCTTGCCGACATCTCGGTCTGCCCCAGCCAGAGGAAGGAGCGGGCCAGCGTCCACAGGGCCATCGGCTCACTGCCGTGCAGGTTCATCAGCGCCCGGAACTCGGCGGCGGCCTGACGGGGCAGCCCCAGGGCAAGCAGCTCCTGTCCCCTGACCCAGTGCGGGTCCAGCCACAGTGTCCAGGCGGCTATCGGCGGCTCGCCGGTAACGGAGACCAGCCAGGACTGGGCGTCGTCGCTCTCCCCAGGCTCTTCCGCCCCCACAGTGGGCGTGACATCAGAGGCGGGTTCGCCCTCTGAGAGGAGGACGGCAGCCCTCAGGCCGTAGTAGTCGAGGGGCCAGCCGCGGGAGAGCTCCTGCAGGTGGGCCCACCCCAACTCCTCGTCGCCATTCGCCAGCTCCGCCTTCGCCGTCCAGAGGATGGCCCGCGTTGTCTCCTCAGTGCCGGGCGCCGTCGAGGCGGCGCTGCGCCAGGCGTTCGCCGCCTCGAAGAACCGGTCTTGCTTGTAGAGCACCAGGCCCCCGCGGAACGCGGCCTCGCCCGCCCAGTCAGATGAAGGATAGAGCAGGCTGAGGCGCTCATAGAACTCCGACGCCTCATCATAGCGATACTCGTTCTCCGTCAGACGGGCCCGCCACCAGAGGGCATCGTCGGCGAGGGGGTCCGTCGGGTCGAGCTGGTATGCCGCCGCGTATTCAGCGATCGCCGTCTCCTCGTCGCCCAGGCGCTCGTAGGTGGCGGCCAGGTAGTAGTGGGTGGCGACGGCGTTCGCGCCATAGGGGTCCCCCTCCAGGGAACGGCCCAGCGCCTCCAAGGCGTCCTGGTTGCGGAAATGACGATAGTAGACCAGCCCCTCCAGATAGGGGTCGACGGCCTCGTCCGCCTCCATGAGCTCGTCCAGGGCCTCAGCCGCCGCTGACGTCGCCGGATAGGTAGCAACGACGGTCTGGAGGTCGACCGTCCAGCCGGGGTCATCGAGCAGCCGCTTCATGGCCCCCTGCCTCCAGAGGGCCAGCGCCTTATCCGCCGTCGAGGGGCTCTCTGCGAACAGACGTTCGTACCAGCGGCCGGCCTCGCCGGGGGCGTCTGCCGCCTCGAACGCCTGCGCCAGAGACAGAATGGCAGCGGGCCCAAGGCTTTCGGGGAGCCCGCCGGCCAGGGCGGCCTCCGCCTCCTGCGACGCCTCCTCAAGCCGCCCCATCGCCGCCAGGATCGACGCCGTCTCCAGCCGCGCATAGGGGGCGGCGATACCACCCTCATCCAGATAGCGCCCGTACAGCTCAACGGCCTCCTCGTTCTCACCGAGGCCGTCCAGCGCGCGGGCCAGCAGGAAGCGGGCCTGACGCAGGTCGGCGTCCTCAGGGGCCTCCTCAACGTAGGCGGACATCTGGTCACGGGCCTCCCCATAGCGTTCGTCGAACAGATAGATCCGGGCCAGGGCGAGGCGCGCCTGCTGCCTCTGATCGTGCGATCCACGAGAGACGATCTCCGTGTAGATGACGATGGCGTCCTCATACTGGCCGTTGCGCTGGTACTCACGGGCAAGCCCCAGGTCCAGCGGCACCGCTGTCGGCGTCGGAGCGACACCAGCCGTAGACACAGCGGATGGAGTCGCCTGCACGTCTACAGGTGTGGCCTCCTCGCCCTCGCAGGCCGACAGCAGAGCAGCCACACCGAGAGCCGCTATCACTAGACATAACCTCCAGCGATGCGGCCTCTTATCTGATATAGTGGACATAATTCTGTAGCGCTTAGGGCTTGCCCGGAGGAAGCACATCGGCGGACTCCGCCTCGTTGACACGGATTAGGGCTAATGTTACACTTCCCCATCGACGGGGTCAAAGCCACAGGCGGCATCCCGTGAATGCGCTCCGCTTTGCTCTGAGCAACCATTGAGGGGCCCTCACTTCCCGCCCGCAGCGATACCCGCCCAGCGAGTGGACACTCCTGCCCTACGGCTCCCGAAGGCTATTCCTATTAGCGAGGTCGCATGGAAGAGACTACGGCTAGAGATGGACCCGCCTGGCAGGGTCGCCCAATATGGGCAGACATCGATCTCGATGCCCTGAGCCACAATGTGAAACAGCTCAAGCGACAGGCCGGCGACGCCATCCTCATGGCCGTGGTGAAGGCCAACGCCTACGGCCACGGAGCCATAGCGGTGGCGCGGGCTGCCCTGGCAGCGGGCGCTGAGCGCCTGGGCGTCATCTGCGTGGACGAGGGCGAGGAGCTCCGACGGGCCGGCATCAGCGCACCGATCCTCATAATGGGCTACACACCCGTCTCCCAGGCCAAGCGCGTGGTGGAGCTATCCCTCACACCAACGGTCAGCTCTCAGCGACTGGCGCTGGCTCTGGCTCGATTCGCCGCCAGCAGAGACGTCACCCTGACCGTCCATCTCAAGGTTGAGACCGGCCTCAATCGATACGGCCTTCCCCCGGAGCAACTGCTGCCCCTGGCCGAGTCGCTGCGCCAGTTGCCGGCCCTGGATGTGGAGGGCCTGTTCACGCACTTCGCCACCGCCGAGGAAGGCGACAAGAGCTACGTGCATCGCCAGTATCAGATATTCACAAGCGTGGCCGACAAGCTGCCCTGGATCCGGCTACGGCATGTAGCCAATACCGCCACCGTCCTGGACATGCCCGAGCTGGCCCTGGACATGGTGCGCGTCGGCATCGGCACCTATGGCTGCTACCCATCCACGCAGGTAGATAGAAGCGTCGCCCTGCGACCCGTCCTCTCGCTCAAGAGTCGGGTAGCGCGCCTGAGGAGGCTTGAGCCGGGAGAGAGTGTGAGCTACGGCTGCACCTGGACGGCCAGCGGGCCAAGCATCGTCGCCCTGATCATGTGCGGCTACGGCGACGGGCTGCGGCGGGAGCTCTCCAACGGGGGAAGCGTTCTCGTCCGCGGCCACCGCGCTCCCATCGTCGGACGGGTGGCCATGGACATGTGCGTGGCCGACGTCACAGATATCCCCTACGTGGCCCTCGACGACGAAGTGGTCATCATCGGACGGCAGAGGGAGGAGCATATCCCCGTCGAAGAGGTCGCCGGCCTCTGCGATACCATCAGCTATGACATACTGTGCGGCGTCACCGCCCGCGTCCCCCGCGTCTACCGGCGGGGAGGTCAGATAGTAGCGGTTCAGACCCTGCTCGACAAGGCCGCCGAGGAGTCCCCAAGCGGAGAAGCGCTCAACTCTCCGGAGGGGGTCCCCAATGGAGAGGCGGCTGCAGTAGACATAACATAACACCCCGCACAGACACGACCGCCGCTCCCGCAATCGGGCTGCTCATCATGGGGAACGATCGAGGACACGGACAGACGGCGACCTACAGGTCCTCCTCTTCCTCCTCCTCCTCCTCCGCTGACACCGCCTCCCTCAGCCTGGGGAGCAGCGCCTCCACCCGCCCCTCGCGGCGACGCCGCGGCGCCGGCAGCGCCTCGATCGTTTGGCGCAGGGACGGCAGGGCCTCGATGGCTCCCGCCTCATCGCCGTCTACCAGCACCAACGAGGCGCCGGCATCGCGCAGGCACTCCAGCTCAGCGCCGTCAGCGGAGAGCGGAATGGCCAGCATGAGCGGCTTCCGGCTCAGGCCGGCGATTCGTCGCAGCTCCGTCTGGCCGCGCACAGTGAGGGGTCTCTGCCAGTCCGGCAGGAACACGGCGTCCAGAGGTAGAGCGTCGAGCGCCCGCAGGTAGGTTTCATCGTGCTCGCCCTTCAGGACGAGGACATATCCAGCCTTCTCCTCCAGGAGGACGGAGGCAGGCGTATCCTCGGCCTCGAAGACCAGGTAGTCGACGCCCGCCGCCCTCAGCCGCGAGGCAGCCTCGCTGTCCAGAGCGCTTGACCAGACGCCGCAGGGCCGATCGACGGCGGCCTTGACGACCGCCTCAACGCCGCCCTCGCCCGGCTCGGCCAGGTGGAGGAGAACCGTGTCGGCCCCCTGCTCGACGGCCGCCGCCGTTCGCTTGCGGTCGGCGTCATTCAGCAGGACGGCCAGCAGCAGCGAGGGTTCACGGGCACGGCTGACGGCGTGAAAGCCGATCG
>CAZSRY010000039.1:5414-12080 GCA_964609475.1 uncultured Dehalococcoidia bacterium | reverse complement strand
TGTCGGTATCGGTGGGCGTCGGTGTATAGGTATCCGTCGGTACCGGTGTGTCGGTGTCGGTGGGCGTTGGCGTGAAGGTGTCCGTCGGCGTGGGCGTGGGCGCCTCCTCATAGTAAACCCTCACCGGCACCCAATCCAGATAGTAGTCGCGGTAGGAACAAAAAGAGCCGGAGCAGTTGCAGGTCAGACGGACCCTGAAGTTGGCGTTGCTCAGCTCGTCGACTGTCCAGGTTCTGCCCCACGTGTCTGAGGAACCGCCGAGGACGACTGTGTGCTGGGAGGTCGATTCCTGGGTGTCGCTCTTGGCGGTTGTCCACGACGTGCCGCCGTTCCAGGAAAGCTCGACCGACATACTGTTGGTGTCATAGGTACTGCTGAGCCACCAATCGAGGCGCACCTCGATGCCGTTTACCGTAGCGCCGCTGGGGATGCTTACGCCGTAGTTATAGAAGCGGTGGCGGTCGCCGGGGCCGTCAGTGTTTGTGGCATTGCCGGAACCGTCGGTGTAGGCATTCTGGGGACTGGATTCGAAGCCGTTGCCGTCGCCGCCGCTGTCCGCCGCATTGGCCGACGGGTTGAGGAACCCCGTGTCCAGCACCGCCGCCGACAGGTCCTCCTGTCGGCCGACGCCGAGCGCGGAAATGATGATACCCGCCAACACCAGCAGCCCGAAGGCGAAAGCGCCTACAATACGGAACGCCTTCAGAAGAACCAAGATAGCCAGCCTCCGCTCTTGTCGACCTTCAGCTGCTCCCCCTTCTCTTCTGCTTCGCCTCCCTGCCAGCGGTGTTGGATCGCTCTTCGTCTGATGGCCTGCCGCGACGCCGATCGATGACAGACCCTCATCAAGACAGGAACAAGCCTTTGGGCCATTCAGCGTATAGCGCCAGCCATCATCCCCAGGATACGGATAACCGACGAGGGTTGGTCTAACGCTCGTTCTCTGGACAAGCTAGCGGCTGGGGTTCCCGCCACCTAATGCCACCAGCGCCACCAAGCCGTACCCCTACGATACCGGCTTGACCGCTTATCTACATTATAAACGCAATGTCAAGTAGGCTGTTACATCTGCGGCGGGGCCTTTTCATTTATTGACGAGGGATCCCAGCGTGAGGATGCTAACCGTAACAACTGCGGCCGTACCTGCCGCCTCGCCCGCTCAGGACGAAGCAGTCACCGTGCCCGGTGTGCCTGCCTGCCCGCGGAAGAAGTCGACGACCTCCCTCGCCGCAGCCTCCTCCTGCCCCCACCAGAAGTGATCGGCGTTGGCGATAACCACCACCTGACACTCCTCTGCCAGCCTGCGCGCGGCCTCGGACAGGCGATCGGCAGGGGCGATAGCGTCTCTGCCCCCGAAGACGAACAGCGCGGGACAATGCAGCCTCGTATCCGCCAGGCTCTGCGCGTTCAACGGCGGCGACACCGCCGCCACCGCCCGTACCCGCTCGTCGACGGCCGACAGCGCCACCAGCGCCCCGAACGAATACCCGGCCAGACAGATCCGGCCAACATCGACCGCCGCTTCCGCCGCCAGGAAGTCCAGGGCACCCCATGTATCGCTCCGCTCCCCCACACCACCGCCGAACGAGCCCTCGCTGCCGCCGACGCCCCGAAAGTTGAACCGCAGCGCCCCGATCCCGCTCGCCGCCAGCCCCTCGCAGATGGCCACCACCACCGAGCTATGCATATCGCCGCCGTAGAGAGGGTGCGGATGGCATACCGCCGCCGCTGGGTAGCGTTGGGCGCCACCGGGCCTATGAAAGATGCCCTCAAGTGACAGGTTGTCGCTGGAGAAAGTGACCGCTTGGCTTATCATCGCAGTGCGCGAGGGACCGGCTACGCGCGTGACCCACAGAAGCAAAAGCTGCGGGCCTCAACCCGCAGAACCGTGCCAGCAAAACGCCCTTAGTGCAAAGCTGCCGATGGCGGCTGACGCTGCGACCACTGCTAGATCACTGGTCGTAACAGGCGAGGTGCGTGCAAACCGTCAAACCAGACAGTAGCCGTATGGCTCTCCATCAACTCGGCCAATATGTTCAACAGAGGCCCATTAGCGTAGCTGAGTTCAAAGGTGGTCATGGCAAGCTGCAATCCACCCCTGTCAAGCTCACGAGCGGCAAGACCATCAACGGCCCGCTCGTACTCCAGCAGACGTTCCACGTTGGCGCCGAAGAATCGTTGTGGCTTCCCCGTAACCCATGCGCGCTCGCCGGATTCCAGGTCACGGGCCACCGCAGTCCGCGTGTCCTCTAGAACCCCATCAAGTCCCGACGCCCTGTACCGTTCACCGAAGTGCAGGAACCGCAGCGTTCCCGTGTCCGCCCCGTGGGGCGCCAGAGTGGCACGAAGGCGGTCGGTTGCCTCCGCCTCCGACTCATCCCAGAGTACCAGGTACACGGCGGTCTTGGGTTCCCTGAGGGCCACATCCAGGAACAGTGTCTGCAACCTCTCCTCGGTGGCCCGATCCACCGCCAGCCCGAGTAGACGCTCGCCACCACGCCGGAGCTGCTGAATGACCGGTTCCAGGGGATTCGTCGGTCTCGTCGCCTCGCGATACCCAAGCTCCTCCAGCGCAGAGGCATCGATCCGCCACTCGTGGCCAAACTTCCGCGCCCGCAGACGACCGGCACGGCACCAGCGATAGACCGTGTTCAGCGTCACCCTCAGCACCGCCGCCGCCTCCTCAGCCGTCACGAATCGCTGGCCTCTGTTCCCATAACTTCCATTCATCGCGCCTCTCCTCCGGTTCGCAGAAGCTGTGGCTCACAGGCCGCTGGAGGTGTACCAGGAAATCGCGCTCTCCGGAGAGCAGCCGGTCGTGGTCGTTGCTACATATACTTCCGCAGTAGGTAGGGTCGGTGCCAGCCGTCAAAATAGACCAGGCCGGAATGGTAGTCCGTCAAGCTGAATAGTGACCTCAGGAAGAGCTCCTGGTTGGTGGTGTGTTCATAGGTGCACATCGCGATGGCCGATCCTCCTGCGGCCAGTTCCCCGAGGGCGCGCTCGTACTCCAGCAGACGTTCCATATTGGCGCCGAAGAATCTCTGTGGCGTTCCGGTAGCCCATATCTGCTCGCCGGCCTCTTCCGCGCGTTTCGTCACAGCCTTCAACACGTCCAGAATTCCATCGAGTCCCGACGCTTCATATGTCTGCCCAAGCGGTAGGAAACATAATACTCCCGTGTTCCCCCCATGAGGCGCCATAGTGGCGCAGAGACGGAGGGTCGCCTCCTCGGGCGACTCATCCCAGAGTCCCAGGTAGACGGCCCTCCCCGGCTCCCCGAGAGCCAGGTCCAGAAACATCGCCTCCAACCTGCGCTCGGCCGGCTCATCCGGCGCCACCCCGAGTAGATGCTCGCCGGTAGGGCCGATGTGGCGGAGGAGTGGTTCCAGGAGGTTGTCCGGCCTCCTCGCCTCGCGATCCGCAAACTCCCCCAGCGCGGAGCCGTCGATCCGCCACTCCCGCCCGAACCTCCGCGCCCGCAGACGACCGGCACGGCACCAGCGGTAGACCGTGTTCAGCGTCACCCTCAGCACCGCCGCCGCCTCCTCAGCCGTCACGAATCGCTGGCCGGTCTTCTCAGGCCCTCGTGTCATGGTAGTCCCTCTTGTCGGTTATCCGCGCACACGGATGTCAGCGCGCCGCTGGCCTTAGGCGGGGGATTCTAGTACAATACCGATCTCTGACGAGGGGTTATCATACCAAATTGGGCATCATTAGCCATTGACGACTATCAATCTCTATGATAACATCTCTCCCAATGACATCTGTCGGGCCAAGACAGTCCGAGAGGGCGCAGACCGCTGGTTCCCGGCGAGCCGATACCTGGGTGGTAGGAGCCAGGTACCAAGCGGGAGGCGACCTGCGCCCCATCCTGGCCTAGTTAACCAGATCGTGAACAGCAGCGCAACCAGCTCTTGTGCCACCGACAGGCTGTGCCCGACTCTAGCTCTGTCCACGCAGATGTTGAATGTTGCCACGCCGGAACTTGCGGAGTAGCTTCTTGAGACTAGCCCTCTCCTTGTCCGAGAGTACGCCAAACAGATACTCGTGGGCTTCCAATGCGGGCTGCCGAATCTGGTCGCGCACGTTCTTGCCTCTACTGGTGAGGCTGACCGCGACCTTTCGCCGGTCGTGCGGGTCCTGCACCCGCTTCACCAGCCCGCGTTTGCTCATCCGGTCAAGCAGGGTGGTGACGCTGGGACTCTCCTGCATCAGGAACCGGGCCAGGTCGCTGACGGACACCGGTCCCTCTGCCTCGTCGACGAAGATCAGTACCAGGGCCTGGGGAACCGTAACCTTCCACTCCGATAGCGCTCGTTCCACCTCTTTGCGCAGAATAGAGAAGGCGGCATACACAAGCGCCGGTTCTTCCCGCTCAGCAACTGCAATGCTGCGCGTATCCATCCCTTCCCTCCTCGCTGGTGAGACTGCTCAGGCGGGGTGTCTCACCATCGAGGGAATGGTAGCATACTATTAGAGAGGATGCTACTTGACATGCAAATCAAATTCGAGTACGAAAGAGGTGGACTTCTGTATCCGAAGCGGTCGCCTTAGCAGCTCTTGGCCCCGCCCGCTGTGGGCGACCCTTCGTCTCATACTGGCAGGTAGCCTGGGGATGGGCCCGACCCGACCTTGTCAGCCTGAGTGCTAGCCGGGCACGCCCTTTCCAGCGAATATCCAAGCAGGTAGCACAACAGAACGGAGGTCTATCCAGATGACAAGTGCAGCGCGTTTCCCGAAGGCACCGGACAAGGACAAGGTCAAGGGGTTAGGTGAGTGGCACGCTCTCTACCAGGCCTACAACGCCATCTTCAAGGTGCAGGAACTCGCCCTTATCCCGCAGGGCATATCACTTCCCCAACTGCACCTACTTGGTCTGCTCGCCTATGAACAACGTCCCCTTGCCATCAGCGAGCTGGCCAACTGGATGGTGAAGGAGCCCAACAGCCTCACCGGCCTGGTCGACCGCGCCGAAGCCAAAGGCTGGGTCACCACCCACGGCGACCCCAAGGACCGCCGCAAGAGGCTAGTCGAGTTCACCACCGCCGGGGTCAAGATGTATGAGGAGGCATTCGCCATCGCCGCCCGTGTCGGTGACAAGCTCTTCGGGAACCTGTCCGCTACTGCGCTGACGCAGGTCAAGACTGCCTGCGAGAAGCTGCGCGACGCCGCCCTCGAAGACCTGGCCGACCGGCCGGCCTTTAGGCGCTAGCCGTCGGGCAGCCCCTTCCAGGCAGGGGCAGGCACTCCGGGCCGAGGCCACAGGGTCTCTTGCTGCTGGCCTCGGCTCCAGATTGTGGCTTGCTGCCTAGGACATGCCGAGGATGACCGTCTTGTAGCCGCGCTCAGCGGAACAGGCGGGATATGTTGCGTACCAGAAGTACACGCGGCGAGGCTTGCCCTTGCCGCGTGTACTTCATCTCCGCAGCCATCTCCCTCACCCCCTTCCTCATGAACCGCCACGGCTCCTTGAAGACATAGCTGAACACGTCCACATCGCGGAAAGTGACTACCTTCGGGTCGCCCTCGTCGCCCTCGCTGAGCTCCACAAGGATATTGCCTCGGAAGGCGGCGCCGTCGTCCAGCAGCAGAGGCCTACCGACGCCAGAAGCGCTCGGCCTCCTTCTGCCGGGCGTAGAAGCGGAAGCCGAAGGCCCAGGTGGCGAGCCCCATGATCAGGGTCCCGCTGAGGAAGAACCACCGCCACAGCTGCGACGGCAGCTCCCCCCGTCCTGCAGAGGGGAGGTTCCCGGCCGCGGCGGGCGGCGTTGGACTGGCGCCGCTGGCGGCCACCGCCCCTTTCGGCGTCGGGCTCCCCACCACCTGCTGTGGAGGGGAGGGCTGCGGCGTAGACGTCGGCACCGGCGTAGGGGTGACGGGCGTCGCCGTTGCTTGAGGCGTGTGCGTTCGCGTTGGAGTTGGAGTAGCGGTGTCAGATGTGGTGGTCGTCGGCGTGGCCGTGCTTGTCCGGGTGGCCGTCGGCGTGGCGGTGGGCGTATCGGTTGCCGCCCCCGCCACCTCCACATATCCGCCGCTGCTACTGGCGGCTATCGGCTCGTTCGCTGGGTCCCACAGAGTCGCGCTGACCAGCGTCAGGTCGCTCGTGCCGAGCGCCTTCCCCTGGAAGCGGATCGTTGCCAGCACCCCCGACCCGCTCACCGGCGGTGCCGGGTCCAGCAGCGTGAAATCGTAGTCCACGGTTCCTGCCCCATTATCAGCGACGTTGGTGACAATATCGCCGGGGCCCTCAGAGGGGCCGGGGAAAGTGCCCGGGAAGACCTGCACGCCGGGGCGACTGGGGTCCGCATCCACCACCTCCAGCACCGTCGCGTCGAAGGTGAGATCAATCGAGGCGCTGTACAGGTCGCTGGCGTCGCTGATCACCACGGCCACATCCGTCGTCTCCCCCACCAGGATCACCGCCGAGTCGGGGTCGAGGCTCACAGAGGCATCGGCCGCGTTCGCAGGGGAACCGAAGCGCGGGGCCAGACTAGAGTACCATAGCGCCGCTGCCAGCAGAGCGGCTATTCCCAGCCAGAGCAGCGGCCTTCGCCAGCTTTGGGCCATTCGATCGGCCTCCCGGCAGATGCATCCGTATGTGTATCGGCAGACGCAAGGTGTGCCAATAGGCTGACGGACTCTCTACCGATGGAGAGATGCTGG
>CAZSRY010000039.1:0-5314 GCA_964609475.1 uncultured Dehalococcoidia bacterium | reverse complement strand
GCTATCCTCTCGGCTGCCCTCAGAACACGTACCTTGTGCCCACGCCGTTCTGAACGAACGCATCCGGCATAGCCGCCGCAAAGGCATGGATCGCCTTCCAGCCCGTGCAGTGAGTGGGAACGATGACCTGCGGCGCCAGCTCCTTCAGGGCCTCGATGGTAGCAGGAATGATAGGCTCGAAGGGCGGCCCGTTGAGATGAAAGCCGCCGATGACGGCGTATACCCGGTCAGTGCCGGTCAGCTTGCGGGCGTAGCGCACAGTGTTGACGACGCCGGCATGCCCGCAGCCGGTGACGATCACCAGCCCCTTGCCCTTCACGTTCACCACCACCGCCTGGTCATCGAAGATCAGCGGGTCCGGCACCCACTCGCCGTCACGTCGGGCCTCGTGGTTGGGGAAGCCCCTCTCGAAATCCGTCGTCCGCTCCACCTCGCCCGTGACCAGCACCGTATCGTCCAGCAGGTAGGAGGGCTCTCGCCTCTCCACAATGTCGAAGGCCGCCGCCACCTCCTGCCTGCTAGTGAGCGCTATCTCGAACGGCTTCTGCCCGGGAACAGCCAGCCGCCGCTGCAACCAGGCGTCTGGGTGAACGACGAGCGGTAGCCGGCGGCCCTCTAGACGATCCACCAGCCCGTTAAGCCCGATGGTATGGTCGGAGTGACCGTGGCTGAGCACGACCGCCTGGATAGCCTCGACGCCCACCCGCAGCGCGTCCATGTTATGGACGAGCCCGCCCACGCTCATGCCCGTGTCAAGGAGGATGCTGCGGCTCTGGCCGTCGACGCGGGACGTAATGAGGGCGGAGAAACCATGCTCCGCCCTCAGTGTCATCGCCGCTCGGCCCGATTCCATGAGCCTCGCTGGCTCGCTCGGCGCATCTGTCCCGCCCAGACGCGGCCTCTTTGCGACCTCCGTGCTGGTCAGGAGCACATCGACCACGTTGTCGACGAGACAGAGCACCTCCGCCCCATCTGCCTGCTGCAGCTTGCCAGCCTCTGCCAAGACTGGGACTCCTTCCCGCGAGAGCGCCGGTCTGCCCCCAAGCAATGGGGCTGTGTAATGCCTAGACCTGCGACCGCAGCTCCTCGTAGGCCTTCTTCGCCTCGTCCACCGACGCCCCGTCCTCCAGGGTCGTCACGTCGCCGATGGGAGCCTCCATGGCCACCGCCTTGAGCACGCGTCGCATGATCTTGCCGCTTCGTGTCTTAGGCAGCTTGTGCACCAGAAACACCCTTTCCGGCGTAGCGATGGGGCCGACCACCGTGCGAACATGCCTCGAGATATCCTTCTCCAGCTCTGGAGAGGGCTCATAACCCTCCCGCAGAATGGCGAAGACAACGATGCTTTCACCCTTGATGGGGTCGGGCTTGCTTACAGCCGCGCCCTCGGCAACGGCCGGATGAGAGACCACGGCGTTTTCGATCTCCAGGGTCCCCAGCCGGTGCCCGGCGACCTTTATCACCTCATCGGCCCTACCCAGCAGCCAGAAATAGCCTTCCTCGTCCTTCACCGCATAGTCGCCGGCGTAGTAGCAGCCTGGGAACCGATCCCAGTACGTCTCCTTGTACCTCTCCGGGTCCTCGTAGAGAGTCAGGAGCATTCCTGGCCACGGCTTCCTGATGATCAGCAGTCCCCTCTCCCCTGGCGCTGTCGGCTTGCCCGTCTCGTCCACCACATCGGCGTCGATCCCTGGCAGAGGGAAACCGGCTGAGCCCGGCTTGAGGGGCAGCAGCTCGATCCCCGGCGCGTGGGAGATCATTATCCCTCCCGTCTCCGTCTGCCACCAGGTGTCCACGATCGGGCAACGCTCGTTGCCGATGTGGCGATAGTACCACTGCCAGGCCTCGGGGTTGATCGGCTCTCCCACCGAGCCCAACAGCTCCAGGCTAGTCAGGTCATGCTTCTTCGGCCACTTCTCCCCGTGCTGCATGAACATGCGGATAGCCGTGGGCGATGTGTAGAAGGTGGTGATCCCGTACGTCTCGATGATATCCCACCATCGATCCAGTGTCGGATAGTCGGGAGCCCCCTCATACATCACGATCGCCGCCCCGTGGGACAGAGGAGCGTAGACAATTGAGCTGTGGCCGGTCACCCAGCCCACGTCAGCCGTGCACCAGTACACCGACTCCTCCTTGATGTCGAACACCCACTGGTAGACCGAGTGGTTGAACACCAGGTAGCCGCCGGTGCTGTGCACGATGCCCTTGGGCTTTCCCGTCGTCCCCGACGTGTAGAGGACGTACAGAGGATGGGTCGAGGGTAGAGGCTCTGCCGGCACCGACGTCTCGGCGTCCTTCAGCAGCTCGTGGTACCAGAAGTCCCTCCCCTCCTGCATCTCCACATCCAAGCCTGTCCTGTTCACCACTATCTGCTTCTCCACCGAGGGCGAGAGCGCCACCGCCTCGTCGGACACCTTCTTGAGGGCCATGACCGAACCTCTGCGGTATCCGCCGTCGGCGGTGACGACGAGCTTGGCCTCGATGTCGTTCATCCTGTCCGCCAGCGACTGGGCGCTGAACCCGGAGAAGATCACCGTGTGCGTCGCCCCTATCCGGCCCGCCGCCAGCATGAAGATAGGCAGCTCCGGAAGCATCGGCAGATAGAGCGCTATCTTGTCGCCCTTCTTTATTCCCAGCTTCTTCAGCACCGACGCGCACCGGTTGACCTCTCGATACAGCGTGGAGTAGCTGAGAACCCGCCGGTCGCCGGGCTCCCCTTCCCAATAGATCGCTACCTTGCTCTTCCGCCACGTCTTCACGTGTCGGTCGACGCACTGGTAGCACGCGTTCAACTCGCCGCCCACAAACCACCTGGCGAAGGGCGGATCCCATTCCAGCACCGTGTCCCACTCCTTCGCCCAGTCAAGCTTGCGTGCCTCCTGCGCCCAGAACTTCTCCGGATCCTGGATAGACCTCTCATGTACCTCGAAGTATCTCTTGAGAGGCCAGTACTTGGTTGGACGCTCTGCCGCACTAGTCATATAACCTTGCCTCCTTGAATCTAGCTCGCGAGAGGATACCGATGGGCGTGATAAGCCCCGGTACCTACTCACGGAATCGATTTCACGGTTCGGCCGGAGCCGGTTTCCGGGGACGGCGCTCGGTCGGCGGTTGACCTCCGCACCTCGATTGGGAGAACGCCTCCACGCCGCAGCCGAGGGCGGCCGCTGCCGCCGGCGCTAGCCACTTGTTCAGGCGGAAAGTACATCATCATGGCCTCCATGGTCATTCTCGCTGGCGTTCATCCTCAGCAGCGTCCCACGGTCGGCCTTTCGTCACTATCCTAGCTGCTTTCCCCGTAATGCGCCATACGTGCTTGCCTCGACCTTATCGCCTGATCTGTGGTAGACATGCCTTGCCGTCGCCGGACAAGGCGGCCCGCCGTCACTTCGTCGGGCGAGCCCTTCCCGCGAACCTACGGTCCAGCGGAGGAGACCGTGACTAAGGCTGTTCTCTGGGATCTGGACGGCGTCCTGGTCGATACCGCTCCCTTCCACTTCCAGGCGTGGCGGGAACTCTTCGCCGGCCTGGGCAAGCGGATCAGCGAGCAGGACTTCGTCCGCACCTTCGGCCTGAGGAACGACGCTATACTGAAGGAGCACCTGGGCGACCTCCCGCCGCAGCAGGTAGAGGAGCTGTCGCGCCGCAAAGAGGAGCTGTTTCGGGACATGGCCAAGGGTAACCTCACGCCCGCCCCTGGCGTCATCCCCCTCCTGCGCCGCCTGCGCCAGGGCGGCAGCAAGATGGCCGTAGTCTCCTCCACCCCGCGGGAGAACCTCGACATGGTCCTCCGTAGCCTGGGTCTGGAGACCGCCTTCGATGCCCTCATCGTTGGCGAAGACGTGGAGCGCGGCAAGCCCGATCCTCAGGGCTACCTTCTGGCGGCGGAGCGGCTGAACGTCGACCCGCGCGACTGCGTGGTCATAGAGGATGCCCCCGGCGGCGTGGAGGCCGCCAAGAGGGCAGGCATGAGCTGCATCGGCCTCGCCGCCGACCGCGCCCCCGATACCCTCGCCGGAGCCGACCTGATCGCGAACAGCCTGGAAGAGGAATCGGTCCGCTCCTTCCTGGAAGTCTGACCTGAACTGGAGGCGATTATGAGCTACCCTGATATCTTCCTGACGGATCAGGATCGGCTGGTTGTGGACGTGGTCCGGACCTTCGTGGAGCGGGAGATCATGCCCGTCCGTCAGCAGATCGACGATGACAAGGACCACGTTATAGTCCGTCGCATACTCCAGGGGCTGTTCAACCTCGGCCTGATGCGGGCCGGCCTGCCCCAGGAGCACGGAGGAATGGCTGCGGGCACCGGCGCAGGCAATGTCACCACCTGCCTGGTGCTGGAGGAGCTGTCGCGCGGCGACAGCGGCGTCGCCGTGGCTGCCAGCGTAACCACCTGGGCCCTCGCGCCGGCCATCGTCGCCGAAAACAAGGCTGTCCTGGAGATGGTGGGAGACATGTTCAGCGGCGAGGAGCTGCGTATGGGCTGCTTCGCCATGACCGAGCCCGCCGCCGGCTGCGACATCGAGAACCTGGCCGCCCTGCACGGCCGCCCCATCCAGACCAGGGCTGTCCTCGACGGCGACGAGTGGGTCATAAACGGTGCCAAGCGCTTCCCCAGCAACGCCGGCATCGCCGACATCTACTGCGTCGTCTGCCAGACAGACCCTGATCAGGGAGAGGAGGGGATCGCCCTCATCTACGTCCCCTCGCCCTGGGAGGGCCTCTCCTTCGGCAAGTTCGAGAACAAGGCCGGCATGCAGGCCGACCGCAACGCCGACATCTACTTCGACGAAGTCCGCGTCCCCAGAGCGTATCGCGCCGCCGGCCCCGGCGCCGACGCCCGGCTCATGAAGCGAAACCTGACCGTGGGCCGCGTCGCCAGCGCCGCCATGGCTGTGGGCAACGCCCAGGCCGCCTTCGAGCGCGTCCTCGAATACACGGGCTCCCGCGTCGTCCAGGGGCGCCCCATCCGCCAGCACTCGATGTGCGCCGGCATGCTCGCCGACATCGCCATCGGCATCGAGACGGCGCGCGCCTGCTACCTCCAGACCGCCTACATGATGGACCGCCCCCAGACCTACGGCGAGCCCGACTCCGACGCCATGCTCTCCAGGGCCAGCCTGGCCAAGGTCTACGCCTGCGACGTGGCCATCATGGTCACCAACAAGGCCATGGAGCTCATGGGGTCGTACGGCTACATGCGGGAGTTCGACGTCGAGAAGTACTGGCGCGACTGCAAGGAGATCCAGTTGTGGCTGGGTGGCGCCCAGCTCGCCCGCCTCGACGTAGCCCGCGGCTACTACGAGCT
>CAZSRY010000038.1:0-12222 GCA_964609475.1 uncultured Dehalococcoidia bacterium | reverse complement strand
CGCGGTGCAGTGATTGGGCAGCATGGGCGGACGCGCTTGACAAGTCAATGTCAGTCAGAGCCGTCAGCCACACACGCGAGTTGACATATGCCCTTGAAATCGCGCTCGTTCTGGGATAGACTGGGGATTGCAGACCGTTGTTCGCTTGTCTGTCCCTGGTGGGGCTGTAGCTCAATCGGGAGAGCGTCTGTCTGGCAGACAGAAGGTAGGGGGTTCGAATCCCCCCAGCTCCACCAGAATCGATATCTGCCAACTGCCGCGAACAGGAGTAGTAGGCCCAAGGCCCAGAGAGTTGGCGGTTGCTGCGAGCCAGCGAAACGGGGGCCGAACTCGCCTGGGAGCAGCGTCGGTGAAGGGGAGTAGCCGACGCCGGTAGCGCCCGTTACAGCGCCGCCGAGCGTCCCGATCGCCTGCCTGCCGGTAGGCAGGTCGGGAAAGCAGGGTGGTACCGCGGAGCAGCCCTCCGTCCCTGTGGACGGGGGGCTTTGAGTTCTGACGATCGGAAGGGTTGAAGACATGGACGCGGCTGATCAGCTAGAGATAGTGGCACGGGTGCTGCTGGCGGCTGCCCTGGGCGCCCTCATGGGCTTGGAGAGAGAGCTGCGGGGCATGCCGGCCGGCGTGCGCACTATCGCCCTGGTGACGATGGGCTCCACCCTGTTCACCGAGATGTCGCGCCTCAGCAGCAGCGAGGACCGCATCGCCGCCGGCATCGTGACGGGCATCGGCTTCCTGGGGGCCGGCGTCATATTCCGCGAGGGCTACACTGTAAAGGGAATAACGACCGCCGCCACCATCTGGGGCGCCGCCGCTGTCGGCATGGCCGTCGGCCGCGAGCTCTACCTGGTAGCGCTTCTGGGAGCAGTGCTGGTATTCATGCTCCTGGAAGCACGGCCGGTGGTGCGGGCGATCGACGACCGCCTCCGCCAACGAGAGCGCTCTTCGGCAGGCGACAACGACAGTAGGGAGAGGAAGCACACGGGAAGAGAGAGCGATGAGCGATAGGTACAATCCCGCAGAGATCGAGAGGAAATGGCAGGAGCGCTGGGACGCCGACGGGCTCTACAGGACGCCCGACGACGACCCTCGCCCCAAGTGGTACGCCCTGACCATGTACCCCTACACGTCCGGCGACCTGCACATCGGGCACTGGTACGCCATGGCCCCGTCCGATGTCCAGGCCCGCTACAAGCGCATGCGGGGCTACAACGTCCTCTTCCCGATGGGCTTCGACTCCTTCGGGCTGCCCGCCGAGAACGCAGCCATCAGGGACCAGATCCATCCTTACCGGTGGACGATGGACAACATCGTCCACATGCGGCAGCAGCTCCGCTCGATGGGCGCCATCTTCGACTGGGAGCGGGAGGTCATCACCTCCGACCCGGAGTACTACAGGTGGACGCAGTGGTGGTTCCTCCAGTTCTACAAGAACGGCCTCGCCTACAGGGGCCTGGCGCCGGCCAACTGGTGCCCGTCCTGCCAGACGGTGCTGGCCAACGAGCAGGTGCTGCCGGACGGCACCTGCGAGCGCTGCCACTCGCCGGTGACGCGGCGCGATCTGGAGCAGTGGTTCTTCCGCATCACTAAGTACGCCGACGAGCTGCTGTCGTTCGAGGAGATCGAATGGCCTGATCGCATCGTCACCATGCAGCGCAACTGGGTCGGGCGCAGCGAGGGCACGATGATCGCCTTCGGTCTGGACGTCCCCGGCGCGGAAGAGAAGGAGATACGCGTCTTCACCACCCGACCGGATACCGTCTACGGCGTGACCTTCATGGTGATAGCGCCGGAGCACCCGCTGGTGGCGAAGATAACGACGCCGGAGCAGAGGGCTGAGGTGGAGGCCTACATCGAGCGCAGCCGCCGCGTCAGCGACATCGAGCGCCTCTCCACCGAGCGGGAGAAGACGGGCGTCTTCACCGGCGCCACCTGCACCAACCTGCTCAACGGCGAGCGGGTGCCCATACTGGCCGCCGACTACGTGCTCCTCTCCTACGGCACGGGCATCGTCATGGGGGTGCCCGCCCACGACCAGCGCGACTTCGAGTTCGCCCAGAAGTACGGCCTGCCCATAAGGACGGTCATCGCCCCTGAGGGCTATCAGGGCGAGCCGCTCAAGGAAGCCTACGTCGACCCCGGCACGATGGTGAACTCAGGCCCCTTCGACGGCACGCCGAACGAGGAGGGGATAGCGGCCGTTAGCAGACATCTGGAGGAGCGCGGCTGGGGCGGGCCCGCCGTGAGCTACCGTCTGCGCGACTGGCTGCTCTCCCGCCAGCGATACTGGGGCGCGCCTATTCCCATCACCTACTGTCCGCAGTGCGGCACGGTGCCAGTTCCCGAGGAGGAGCTGCCGGTGCTGCTGCCGGAGGACGCCGAGTTCAAGCCGACGGGCGAGTCGCCGCTGGCCAGCCACGAGGGATTCGTCAACACCAACTGTCCCAACTGCAAAGGCCCGGCCAAGCGGGAGACCGATACGATGGACACCTTCGTCTGCTCGAGTTGGTATCTGTTCCGCTACGCCGACCCCCATAACCCGGAGCGGCCCGTATCACGAGAGCTGGCACGCAGGTGGCTGCCGGTCGACCAGTACACGGGCGGCGCCGAGCACGCCGTCATGCACCTGCTCTATGCCCGCTTCTTCACCAAGGCGGCGCGCGACCTGGGGATCGTGGAGTTCGACGAGCCGTTCTTGAGGCTGTTCAACCAGGGCACGATCATCGCCGGCAAGGCCAAGATGAGCAAGTCGCGCGGCAACGTGGTCGCCCCGGACGAGTACGTGCGCCGCCAGGGGGCCGACGCCGTGCGGACATACCTGATGTTCATCGGCCCCTGGGAGCACGGCGGCGAATGGGACGACTCCGGGCTGGCCGGGGTATCGCGCTGGCTGAGCCGCGTCTGGAACCTTGTCCTTAATCCGCCAAGCATGACCGGAAAGGGCGACGCCAAGGCGGTCCGTGAAATGCGCCGTCTGACCCATAAGACGATCCGGCGCGTTACCCAGGACATCGAACGGTTCCGCTTCAACACGATGGTGGCGGCGCTCATGGAGTACACCAACTACCTGACGCGGGCAAAGGAAGAGGGCCCCGTCGATGAGGGCGCCTGGCGGGAGGCGATGGATACGCTGATGATCCTGCTGGCCCCGTCGGCGCCGCATCTGGCGGAGGATCTGTGGGCGCGCAGCGGTCGCCCCTACAGCATCCACAACCAGTCGTGGCCGGAGTGGGACGCCGCGCTGGCCGCTGAGGAGCAGATCACGCTGGTGGTGCAGGTGAACGGGAAGCTGCGCGACCGCATCCAGGTGCCGATCGACATCAGCGAGGAGGAGGCGAAGGAGCTCGCCTTGGCGAGCGAGAAGGTGAAGCCACATATCGCGGGCAAGCAGGTGCAGCGGGTCATCTGCGTGCCCGGGCGTCTGGTGAACGTGGTGGTACGTTAGCGCATAAGCGAGTAAGGGGGGGGCCAAGATGTGGCAAAGAGCTTTCTTTCTCCTTGCTATCCTTGGGCTTATCCTGGCGGCCTGCGGGGACGGCGACGAGGAGCCAGCGACCACGCCCGCCGTCACCGGGTCGCCGACGGCGACGGCCGAATCGCAGGATGTGAGCTTCGAGACGGCGGACGGCGTGACGATCCGCGGTCACCGGTTCGGCGACGGCGAGTCGCTGGTCATCCTCGCCCACATGCGCCCCAGCGACCAGACCTCCTGGTTCGACTTCGCGGCGGAGCTGGCGGCGGCCGGCTACAGCGCCCTCACCTTCGACTTCCGCGGCTATGGCGAGTCGGAGGGCGACCAGGAGCTGTCGAAGATCGACCTCGATCTGGAGGCGGCCATAGAGGAAATGAGCGGGGCGGGCTACGACAACATCTATCTCGTGGGCGCCAGCATGGGAGGGACGGCTGCGCTGGTGGTGGCCGCGCGGCAGGGGGTGGCCGGGGTAGTGGCCATCTCAGCGCCCGCCGAGTTCGAAGGGCTGAACGCCGAGGAGGTGATCGGCCAGGTCAGCGAACCGAAGCTGTTCATCGCCAGCGAGGGCGACAGCTCGGCCATGGTCAGCCTCGATAGCCTGTTCGAGCTGGCGCCCGAGCCGAAGGAGAAGAAGGTATTCAGCGGCTCCGCTCACGGCACCAAGCTGTTGGAGGGCGATCACGCTGAGGAGTTCAAGGGGCTCATCCTGGCATTCCTCTCGGGGGAGTGATCTCGCGCAGGCCCGCCGCCCGACAGCATAAGACCCCCGTCCGCATTGACGGGGGCCCGGTTCTCCCCTGTGCCGCCTGGGGCCCAGGCTATTGGGATTGCTCCTGGGTCTTACTCTCCATCGTCTCGATGCCGGCGCGCACGCTCCCCAGGAAGGCCGATAGCTGCGACTCCAGCTTCCTCAGCATCTCCAGGGCGTAGCGGTCGGCCTCGTCCATCTGCTGGGCGGCCACGATCTCCGCCTGTTCGAGGCGAGATCTCATTCGCTCCTCGGCCTGCTGGAGCAGCTCCTCGCCCCGTGCCTGGGCTGCCTTGACCAGCTCGTTCTCGGTGAGGCGCTCTTCCACCTCCTGCTCGGCGCGGGCAAGCACGAGCTGGGACTCCTCCCGCGCCTTTGCCAGCACCTCGTCCCGCTGCGACACTATCTCCTCGGCCTCCCGCAGCTCGGCGGGGACGGCGACCCGCATCTGGTCTATGAGGTCGAGCAGGCGACGCCTATCGATGGCCACTCGACCGCCGATGGGCAGCTTCATGCCCTCGCCCACCAACTCCTCCAGCCGGTCGATGAGGTGTAGGATATCGATGGCTCAACTCCTATGTCAGACAGGTGACCCCTAGACAGAGATCTTCTCTCGCAAGGCCTCGGCCACGTGAGGGGGCACGAGCCTGTCCACATCGTAGCCCAGACGGGCCACCTCGCGGATGCGGGCACCGCTGATAAACAGGTGATCGAGGCTGGCCATGAGGTAGACCGACTCGATCTCCGGCGCCATCTTCTTGTTCATGAGGGCCATGTCGAACTCAGTCTCGAAGCCGGTAACAGCGCGGATACCCCGCACCAGCACCGTGGCCGACTGGACACGAGCGAAGTCTACCACCAGGCCCTGAAAGTGCTCAACCGTTACTTCCGGCATATCCTTGACCGCCTCCCGAAAAAGCGCTACCCGCTCCTCGGTGGAGAACAGGAATTCGCTCTTCAGATCGTAGACGGCCACCACTACCCGATCGAACAGGGCGGCTGTTCTGTGGACGATATCCAGATGACCGTTGGTTACGGGGTCGAATCGGCCGGGATACATGGCGATAGTCACGGCTTACCTCCTGAGCGATAAAGAGAGATGCAGGTGTCTCCGTGTCGCCGGCTGTTGACGAGCCCACAGGGGCCCAGAGCCGGCGCCGGCGGTCGTCTTTGCGAGTGCTCTACCACGATAACGGCATCAGGCCCTACCAGGGAAGAGGCGGCCAGACCTTGAAGCACCGTCTCCGCCCTCTCGTCCTGGTAAGGGGGATCCGCCAGAATGAGGCTATACTGGCTTTTCAGTCTGGTCAAGACCCTCTCCGCCGCCCAGCAGTGAACCGCTGCCTTGTCCGCCAGGCCTGTATGCGCCAGGTTGTCGCGGATAAGCTGACAGGAGCGGGCGTCCTTCTCCACGAAATCGCACCACTGAGCGCCCCTGCTCAGGGCCTCGATGCCCAGGGCGCCGGTACCGGCATAGAGGTCCAGCACCCGCGAGGAGTCGGCGCCCATAGCCTCCAGCACGTCAAACACGGCCCCCCGTACTAGGTCCGAGGTGGGTCTGAGACCTCGACCGCGGGGGCTCTTTAGACGGTATCCTTTGGCTATGCCAGCGATTACTCTCATGGCCCATAGTGTCTCCGTGGGCGGAACCTGTCAATGGGAAGGTTCCCCGATATCGAGCCGTCGCAGGCCTGACGGCGGCCTAGGGCTTGACGGTCAGGCTCAGGCGCTGGCCCACCCGTACCAGGCCGTCGCTCACGATAAGGGTGATATGGTAGGTGTCTGGCTCCATCGGGGCTGTCCAGACCACCGCGCCGTCGGCGCCACCTTCCATGCTGCCGCGATCGGCCTCCCATTGGGGGACGAGCAGGGTGCCATTGGGCTTGACCAGCGACACCTTTCCCGTATCCAAGAACTCCTGAAGGACGGGCCAGATGTCGGCTGCCCCAGGGTTGGCCGAGACGTCCTCCACCGCTATACCCCCCAGGCGAAAACGTGCCGCCAGGTTCAGCTTGAAGGCCACGCTGAAGGCGTTCTCCATCCATACGGTACGGGCACCACCGAGGCCGGGGTAGGTGAAGGCCACGGCGGCTGCCTCCTCGTCCCACTGGATGCCGGAGGCGCCACCATCCTGGTAGATGTTCCCGCCGGTAATGGTGACGGCGTCCCCAGGTCGTATGTTGTCGGGGTCATCCACCGTCAGCGCGCTGGCGAGGGCCAACGCCTCCAGCAGAGTCAGGCTCCGGACGCCCTCGCCGCCTTTCTCACGGCCCCAGGAGCTGACGACGAGCACAAGCTTGGCGGGCGTGATCTTTTCCTCCTCAATGAGGTAACCGAGTGCCTGTTCCATCCTCTTATAGTAGCGGGCGGGGTCCGATTCTGGGGCCAGCTTGATGGCATCGGCGCTCTGGGCAAGAAGCGGCCAGTCGTAGGCGCCAGTGTCCCATGCCGTGCCCTGCTGGACGGGCAGGGGCGCCGTCAGCGTGAGGCCGAGCCCGCGACGGTGGAGCTGCTCGGCCAGCGTGGCGACGAACTCAGAGAACTCGTCTTTGTACAGGGCATCAAGCTCCCCGTAGTCAAGGTCCACGCCATCGTAGGGGCCGGACTCGACCATCGCCAGGACGGCGTCTATGTGATCGTTACGAAGGTCAGGCGAGGCGATGATGGCGTTCACCGCCTCGACGTCTTGAGCCGTCTGGACGCGGACGCTGGGATAGACGTCAAACCCCGCTTCTTGAGACGGGGGGGCGGCCTCTCCTATAAGGGAGCCATCGGCGGCCGGCGCGAAGTCGACGGGGTTGAGAACGGAGAGGGCCTGGGCCGCCTGGGGGCTCAGCTCGGCGCCGGCCGGCAGCCACCCTGCCAACTGATGGGCCGTGCTGGTGCGCCGCAGCACGGCCAGGTTCTTGGGCAGCTCCGCTACCTCCCCCTGAGCAGCGGCACCATCCAAGACCAGGCCGGCGGTCGCGAGGCGGCGCCACTGGCCACCCTCATACGTGTAGAGGGAGAGATTACGGGCGTCGCTGGTCGGCGATGGCAGGTTCAGGGTAATCACGGTCGGTCCCTCAACAGCCCCAGAGGTAGAGATGTCGTACAGGGGGCTGATAGCCTCCAGGCCTTCAGGTAGGGAAGGCATCTCGCCTCGGGCCTCGGCCTTGATGTTGACGCCGCCCCTGCCGTCACCGCCGTCGCTGAGGATGGAGATGGGAGGGAGAACAAGGATGAGCAGGAGCAGACCGAGGGCCAGGATGGCGATGAGGACGAAGCCTGTCCGGTTCTCGCGCTGAGGCTCCGCATGCAACAGCTTATCGAAGGGGCCCTGCTCGTTCATCAGGCGTCACCTCTGGCGGGCGGCCAACGTCACCTCAAGGGTGATCTCGTCGCCGCCCCGATTCACGAGGAAGTCTACTGTCTCACCAGGTGCGATCTGTCCCAAGGCATTGAGGAAGGGCATCTCCTCATTGAGATCGATATCGCCCATACGGAGGATTATGTCGCCTTCTTCAAAGCCGGCTTCTCCGGCTGGGGTACCGTCTGAGACAAGGGTAATGAGGGCGCCGCGGTCGATGGGCAAGTCGACGAGCTGTGCCGTGATCGAGTCGATGTCCTGATGCTGCACGCCCAGAAAGGCCCGCGGGTAGCTTCCCTCCTCGACGATGGCCCTGACTATGGGAGCGGCGAGGTTGCTGGAGATGGCGAAGGCGATGCCCTCTACTACCTCGCCCGAATCGGTGCTGCGGACGACGGTCGTGTTCAGGCCGATCAGCTCACCCTGGGTGTTGAGGAGGGCACCGCCGCTGTTGCCGTGATTGATGGCGGCGTCGGTCTGCACCAGGTCTTCCATGATAACGCCGTTGCGGGGCCATTGCCGGTGGAGGCCGCTGACGACGCCCACTGTGACGGAGTTGTGGAACTCGTGGAGGGCGCTGCCTATGGCCACAAGCTGCTGGCCCAGTTGCAGGGCATCGGAGTCGCCCCAGGATAGGGCGTCGAGGCCACCGGAGTCTATCTTGATAACCGCCAGGTCGGTGAAGGGCTCGTCGGAACTGACGATAGATGCCGACCGCTCCTCGCCGTCATGAAGAATGACGGTAAGCCGCCCCGCTCCACGGATGACGTGTTCGTTGGTTACTATGAAGCCGTCCTCGTCGATGATGACGCCGGAGCCGACGGACACCTCCCCCAGCAGCATCCCATACCGATCCTCACGGGGGCTTAGCTCATTGACGATGGTGACAACTGAGGGCGCGGCCCGGGCCACGACGTCGATGACGGCCGAGTCCTCCTGGAGGACGACCTGGCGCTCGTCCCCGGGCTCGCTTGCGGACGAAGGGGCCGCCTCATCCTCGTAGGACAGGCGGACTATCAGCCCCCCCGCCAGACCACCTACGATCCCGGCGAGGAGGGCCAGCAAGACCAGCAGGAGTACCGGTCGCAACCTGGGACTTCTCTCTTCCATCAGCCGTCTATCGAAGTAGGGAGCGGCGATCCCGCCACCGGTTCAGCTCAACCGCGGCCCATTTTATCACGGGGCACTTCGACCGCCAAGACGAAGGAGGTTAGGCCCTGCACTTGCGAGGGCAGATCGGCCGAAGATATCCTCTCTTCAGAATGAGCCCCATCCTGTCGATTAACTTGACAAGAGCGTGCAAAGGGGTTTACAAGCGGCTCGTCGGTTGTCTATAATAGTTGGCTGATAGGAACGGAAGCCACCAGCGACTGAGGGCTAGGCGCCTCTCAGTCGATTTTTTCAGCCATCATCAGGAGCGGAGCAATGCCGGAGAAGCCGGTTCCCCTGACCAAAGAAGGCCTGGCCAAGCTGGAGAAGGAGCTTGACTACCTGCGGACGGTCCGTCGTCAGGAGGTAGCCACCCGTATCCACCAGGCCAAGGAGCTGGCCAGTACTCAGAACAACGCTGAGTACGAGGACGCCAAGAATGAGCAGGCGTTTGTGGAGGGCCGCATCCTCACCCTGGAGAAGATCATTCAGAACGCCGAGCTCATAAATGAGGAGGAGGCTCACCGCTCCAAGAGCGTGCAATTGGGCTCCAAGGTGACCGTGCTCACGGCCAGCGGCAAGAAAGAGACCTACACCATCGTCGGCAGCGCCGAGGCTGAGCCCAAGGAAGGGCGGATCAGCAACGAATCACCCGTCGGTCAGGCCCTCATGGGGAAGGGCGTCGGCGACGCCGTTCAGGTAGAGGCACCGGCGGGGGTCACAAGGCTCACCATCACAGGCATATCCTGACGCCCTCAGGGGCCAAATGACAAGAAGGCAGCGGGCTGACAGGACGGTCGCCCGCCCCTTAATTTCGACACGGGCCCGAAGGTTTGCCATGCCCGCTCGCGACGAGGAGAGCTTCCAACTGCGGCAGGAGAAGCTGGCGCGCATCCGGGCGCGCCGTATCGAGCCCTATCCTCCCCGCTACCGGCGCAGTCACACAGCCCAGGAGGCATGTCAGGCCTTCACGGAGTGGGAGGAGAAGGCCGCTGCCGACGACCCACCGACGGTGACGGTGGCCGGTCGCATGACCGCCCTGCGGGACATGGGCAAGGCCACCTTCATCGACCTTCGGGACAGTTCGGGCAAGATCCAGGTCTATCTCAAGAGCGATGTCCTCGGCAGCAAGGCCTACGCCGGTCTGCGCGACCTGGACCTGGGTGACTTCGTGGGCGCGCGAGGCTTCCTGTTCCGCACCCGCAGCGATGAGATCACGGTGGAGGCGGCTGAGTATAGGCTGCTCGCCAAGGCGCTGCAACCGTTGCCGGAGAAGTGGCACGGGTTGGTGGACACGGAGACCCGCTATCGGCGGCGCTACCTGGACCTCATCGCCAACGAGGACGTACGCCGCCTGTTCACCCTGCGCAGTCAGATCATCTCCGCCATCCGTCGCTTCATGGACGGGCGCGGCTTCTTGGAGGTGGAGACGCCGGTCCTGCAGCCGGAGGCGGGCGGCGCGGCGGCCAACCCCTTTGTCACGCATCACCAGGCGCTCGACCGCGACCTCTATCTGCGCATAGCCACGGAGCTGCACCTCAAGCGGCTGATCATCGGCGGCTTGGACAAGGTCTACGAGATCGGGCGCATCTTCCGCAATGAGGGGATATCGACGAAGCACAACCCCGAGTTCACGATGATGGAGAGCTATGAGGCCTACGCTGATTACGAGGATGTGGCGGTGATGGTGGAGGAGCTGGTGTCCTGGGTCGCCAAGGAGACGCTGGGCACGACCCGCATACCCTGGGAAGGCGCGGAGATCGACCTGACGCCGCCCTGGCGCCGCCTGACCGTCCACGACGCCCTGCGAGAGTACGCCGATCTGAATCTGGAGGAGTACCGGCGCGATGAGGCAGGCCTGCGGGCGGTGGTGCACGGCCTGGGCATCGAGACCCCGCCCGAGGCCGGCTGGGCCAAGCTGGTCGACGAGCTGCTGGCGGGCTGCGTCGAGCCGCAGCTCCTGCAGCCTACGTTCCTCATGGACTATCCGGCGCCGCTATCGCCGCTGGCCAAGCGCAAGCCGGATAACCCCGACCTGGTGGAGCGCTTCGAGCCCTTCGCCGGCGGCATCGAGCTGGGAAACGCCTATACGGAGCTCAACGACCCCCTGGAGCAGAGGCAGCGCTTCCAGGAGCAGGCCAGACGACGGGCGGCGGGAGAGGAGGAGGTGGAGATGCTCGATGAGGACTTCCTGCTGGCCCTGGAGCACGGCATGCCTCCCACCGGCGGGCTCGGCATCGGGATCGACCGGCTGGTGATGCTGCTCACTGACCAGCGCTCCATCCGCGAGGTCATCCTCTTCCCCCAGCTCAGGAGCAAGGAATAGCATTGGGTCGCTTTCGCGCGGTCATCTTCGACATGGACGGCGTGCTCGCCGACAGCGAGCCGGCCTATCTGGCGGGCATAAACCAGGTCCTGGGAGAGTACGGCGTGGAGCTGAGCGCAGGGGAGAACGTGGAGCTGATGGGCACCACGGTGGAGGTGACCTGGAACGCAGTCATCGACAGGTTCCGCCTGCCGGGGAGGTACGAGGAGTACGTGGAGCGCTACGACCGGGCGATGGAGGCGCTGCTGCGCGAGCCCAGGGAGCCGCTGCCCGGCGTGCGCCCCCTGCTGGCAGAGCTGCGAGGGCGGGGCGTCCCCTACGCCCTGGCCTCCTCCGCCTGGCCCAACTGGATCGCCTCCCTGCTGGAAGCGACGGGGCTGGACGGCTCCTTCGACGTGGTCGTCTCCCGCACGATGGTTGAGCACGGCAAGCCGGCGCCGGACATCTTCCTGTACACCGCCGAGAGGCTGGGCGTGGAGCCGGAGCGCTGCCTTGTCCTGGAGGACACGCCATCGGGGATAGGGGCGGCCAAGGCGGCGGGGATGTACGCCGTGCAGATGCGGGGCGCCTCTACCGCCTTCCCGCCGCTGCCCGAGGCGGACCTCGTGCTGGACAGCCTGGAGGATTTCCCCCTGTCCCTCCTGAAATAGCGCACCTGTCTGACAGCGGATAGAAAGCGGATAAACGGATAGGCGCAGCTTCAACCATCCGTTTATCCGTTCCTCATCCGTTGACAGGCCACCCCGCTCGACGCCCCCGCCTCCATGTTGGTAGAATCACCTGCGGAGCGAACGGCATCATGGAGAGACACTTCACCGTCACCGGCTTCGTGGTTCACGAGGGCAGGACGCTCCTGCTGTGGCATCCGCTGCTGAAGATGTGGGTGCCGCCGGGGGGCCACATCGAGGCGGACGAGGATCCGCTGGAGGCCCTGCTGCGCGAGGTCCGAGAGGAGACGGGCCTGGAGGCCGAGGTGCTGTCGGCGGAGGAAGAGATGGGCGTCACCTACCCTCGGCAACTGCCGGCGCCCTACACGATCCTGCTGGAGAAGAGCCCTGAGAAGGGGCCGCCGCACCAGCACATCGACCTTATCTACTTCTGCCGGGCGACGGGAGCGCCGACGACTCTGCGCCGCGACGATAGCCACCTGACCTGGGTCGATGCGCAGCAACTGGAGAAAA
>CAZSRY010000037.1:0-12435 GCA_964609475.1 uncultured Dehalococcoidia bacterium | reverse complement strand
AGATGCGCATCGCGCAGGAAGAGATCTTCGGCCCTGTTGTCTGCGTCATCAAATACGAGGGCGACGAAGAGGCGATTGCTATCGCCAATGATTCCATCTACGGCCTGGCCGGCGGGGTGTTCTCCAACAACATCGCCAGGGCCGAGCGAGTGGCCCGCGGCGTCCGCACGGGAACCATGTGGATCAACAACTTCCATGTCTTTGCAGAATACTGCCCCTTCGGCGGGTACAAGCAGTCAGGCGTGGGACGCGAATTGGGCAAGTGGGGCCTAGAAGAGTACACGCAGGTCAAGAGGATCCATGTGCCCTACTTCTCTGACCGTAACACTAATTTCTCCTTCACACTCATGTCGGACAATAAGAAGATCGACGGTTTCAACTACAATTGCCCGACCAGTGTGATCGCCGGCCACGGCTCCCTGTCTTCAATCTCCAAAGTGGTCGTGGATCTGGGGTGCCAGAGGGCGCTGATACTTACCGACCCCGGGGTCAGGGAGGCGGGACTTGCAGACCTCGTCAAGAGCTCCCTCGGGGACTTCTGCGTGGGCATCTATGACAAGATCCCGCAGGACCCGGACCTGGAGTCCGTAGACGGAGCCACCGATATGGCCCGCGAAGTGAAGGCGGATTGCATCGTCAGCGTCGGAGGCGGGAGCGTCATCGATGCCGGAAAAACGGCCTGCGTTACCTTGAAGGGCGGCGGCAAGGCCAATGACTATATCAATCGGTGGTATGCGCTTTCTGAGCCGCAGACCCCGCATATCGTTGTTCCGACAACAGCGGGAACCGGCAGCGAAGTGACGAACCTTGCTGTCATAACAAACAAGACCGCAGGGCGCAAACTTTTCATAGCAGATCCGAGGATCACGCCCAACGCGGCGATTCTGGACCCCCGTTTCACCATGACCCTGCCCAAGGATATGACGGTCGGTAGTGCCATGGACGCCATGACCCACGCCGTTGAGGCTAGCATGAGCATCATGGCGAACCAGATGTGCGACGGTCAGGCACTCCACGCCATACGGCTGATCAGTGAAAACCTGCCGCTCGTTGCGGCCGACGGCAAGAATGAGAAGGCCCGGCTCAACATGCAGATAGCAGCCACCATGGCAGGATGGTCATTCACCGTTGCCCAGGTCGGTCTGGCACATTCCATGGCCCATACGGTAGGCACGCTGCATCATGTTCCCCACGGAGCGGCCTGCGGCATCGTGCTACCCCACGTGATGCGCTTCAACGTTGATCACGCCACCGGCAAGCTGGCCCAGGTTGCACAGGCCCTGGGAGTCGACACCAAAGGCATGAATGAGCGCGATGCGGCCCTGGCAGCGGCGGACGCAGTAGAAGCCCTGATGAAGAAGGTGGGCCATCCGATGAGGCTGCGCGATGTCGGCGTACCGGAAGAGGGCCTTGCACTATGCGCATTTCACGCAATAGCTGATTCAAGTATTCTATTCAATGCGCGTCCTACGGGTGATCCGGGCGAAGTCCTCGAGGTTTTCCAACAGGCGTACTAGCGGGATTGAAACGGAGCGAGGCTCCCTACCCTCTTCGTGCCAGGCAGATGCTCATGCGCCGCCAGCCTGACTGTGATAGGCCGGCCAGCCTGTGGCGGGCTCGATTCGCCTTTCCCGCTGCACACGCTGAATTCGAAGGGCTCGGTCGGAAGGCTGGGGCTTCTCTATCGGACGCGCGTCTGTTCGTGCTGCGCTCCCCGGCCGGATGAGGTTCCGGCACCCCACAGCCGCGATCAGTCGTCCCCTACATTGTGAACCCCGCGAGGATGGAAGCGCGGATACCATCGCGATATAATGAGCCCGAAGTGCCGCAGCCTGGACGACGCGCCATGAAGAGAATCCTCGTTGTCGATGACGAGCCGACGCTGGTAGCAACCGTCAAGTATAACCTTGAGCGCGAAAGCTACAACGTGATCACCGCCTCCGATGGCGAATCGGGCCTCGCCGCAGCCCGTGCCGAGCAACCGGACCTCGTCATCCTCGACCTCATGCTGCCCGATCTGGACGGATTCGAGGTCTGTCGCATCCTCCGCCGCGAGATGACCGCTCCCATCCTCATGCTTACGGCCAGGAGCGAGGAGGTGGACAAGGTGGTGGGGCTCGAGATGGGCGCCGACGACTACGTGACGAAGCCGTTCGGCATGAGGGAGCTCCTGGCACGGGTGCGCGCCCTCCTGCGCCGCGCCGAGACAGCACCAGCGACCGCCAGCGATGTGTTGACGGCAGGCGATCTCCAGGTGGACACAGGCAGGAGGGAGGCGTCGCGGGGTGGCCAGGCGCTGCAGCTCAAGCCCAAGGAGTACGAGCTGCTGCTGTTCTTCCTCCGCAACCGCGGCCGCGCCTTCTCCCGCGAGCAGCTACTGGATAAGATCTGGGGATACGACTTCTTTGGCGATAGCCGCACGGTGGACGTGCACGTAAGCTGGCTGCGCCAGAAGATCGAGGAGGAGCCCGCCAAGCCCACGCGGCTGATCACCGTCCGCGGCCTGGGCTACAGATTCGATGGCTAGAATGCTGGGGAGCATCCGTTTCCGCACCGCCGCCGCCTATGTCCTGCTCATCGTGGCCGCCTTCGCCGCGCTCGGTATCTACGTCCTCGACAGGGTGGAGAAAGACTTCCGAGAGAACACAGAGGCGGACCTGGCGTCGCAGGCCCGGATGGCGGAGAACCTGGTGCGGCCTCTCCTGGATGAAGGGGCGACGGGGCAGGCCCTCGACGAGCTCGCCAAGCGGCTCGGCGAGGGGACCGACACGCGCATCACCATCATCTCCTCCGACGGCACCGTGCTGGGAGATTCCCAGGCTGACCCCTCCACTATGGAGAACCATCTGAACCGGCCTGAGGTCCGCGAGGCGATCCGCTCAGGGCAGGGGACGAGCGCCCGTCGCAGCAGCACCCTGGGCACCGACTTCACCTACGTCGCCGTTCCTATTAGGGACGGCGAGGATGTTGTGGCGGTTGCGCGGGTGGCGCGCCCCACGGAGGCCATCGACGACTCGCTCTCCGATATCACCCGCTCTATCCTCATCGCCGTGGTAATCACCGGCGGGGCCGCCGCGCTCCTGAGCCTGGCCCTGGGCAGCACGATCATGCGCCCGCTGGGCCGGCTGGCTGGGGCGGCTCGCAGCATCGCCGCCGGGAACCTCAGCGAGCGGGTGAGGCCGCGGCCGTCGGGAGAGGTGGGCGACGTGGCCGACGCCTTCAACCAGATGGCCGAAAGCCTGGAGGAGCTCGTCAGCACCGTCTCTCAGGAGCGCAGCCGCCTGATGGCTGTCCTCAACAGCAGCACCGACGCCGTCCTGGCCGTCGACGGCGAGGGACAGATCGCCCTGGCAAACGCGGCCGCCGAGCGCCTGTTCTCGCACTCCCAAGAGGAGCTGGTGGGCAGCCGCTTCGCCTGGGCGATGCCCGATGAGCAGGTATTGGAGGCGCTCAAGGCCAGTCATGATGAAGGGCGCCCTGAGACGTGCCTGGTCGAGCGGCCGAGGGGGCAGTATCTTCAGGTGACGGCCGCTCCCATCGCCGCCGGCGGAGAATGGGCGGCCCTGGTGGTCATCCATGACGTCACGGAGGCCAGGCGGGTGGAGCAGACGCGCCGCGACTTCGTGGCCAACGTCTCCCACGAGCTAAGGACGCCGCTCGCCTCCATCAAGTCGGTCATCGAGACTCTTTCATCGGGGGCGCTGGACGACCGAGCGGCGGCGCAGGATTTCCTGTCGCGGGCGGACGCCGAGGTCGAACGCCTCGTGCAGATAGTGGAAGAGCTATTGGAGCTATCCCGCCTGGAGTCCGGACAGGCGCCGCTGGCCAAGGAGTCGGTGGACATGGGGGACGTGCTCAGCCGGGCGGTGGAACGGCTCCGGCCCCAGGCAGACAAGAAGAAGCTGAACCTGACTCTGGATGTCGCCGCTGACCTGCCGGCCGTCATGGGTGACGCTGATCGACTAGAGCGTGCGGCCCTGAACCTCCTCCACAACGCGATCAAGTTCACCCCCGACGGCGGCTCCGTCAGCGTCTCGGCGAGCTTCAGGGACGACGCCGTGACGGTGGAGGTGAGCGACAGCGGCGTCGGCATCGCCGCCGAGGACCTGCCGCGCATCTTCGAGCGCTTCTACAAGGCCGACCGTGCCCGCGGCAGCGGCGGGAGCACCGGCCTGGGCCTGGCGGTGGTCAAGCACACTGTCGAGGCCCACGGCGGCACGGTCGGCGTCGAGAGCGAGCCGGGCAAGGGCTCCACCTTCCGCTTGTTCATCCCTGTCGCGACCACGTCCTCCGACACCTAGCCCCCGTCTTCTTCCTCGTCCATTCGCCTGTCCGAAGATGAGCCGCCAGCTTTTACCCGTTGTTCATCGGCGTTAACAGCCCGTTAAAGAGGAATCACTATCGTGATAGCAAGAACGAGCAGTGAGCAGCAAACAAAGGAGGGAAAGCCGATCATGCGCATCCCAAAGGGAGCGGCCGCCAAGAGCCTGGCCCTACTGGCGGGCATCCTGGTGGCGGCGATGACAATGCTGGCAGCCTGTGGCGGCGATGAGGACGGCTCGGCCGATTCGAGCGGTCTCTCCGGCACCATCGTCGGCGACGGCTCCAGCACCGTCTTCCCCATCACGGAGGCGGTGGCCGAGGAGTTCCGCAAGGTGGAGCCGGGCATCGACGTGGTGGTGGGCATCTCCGGCACCGGCGGCGGCTTCAAGAAGTTCTGCAACGGCGAGACGGACTTCAACGACGCCTCCCGCCCTCAGAAGGACGAGGAGAAACAGACCTGCGCCGACAACGGCATCGAGGCCGTGCAGTTCCAGATGGCCTACGATGGCCTATCGGTGATGGTTCACCCCGACAACGACTTCGTGGAGTGCCTGACCGTCGATGAGCTGAAGCTTATCTGGGAGCCCAACAGCACGGTCGAAAAGTGGAGCGACGTGCGGCCCGAGTGGCCCGACGACGAGATTGCCCTCTACGGCCCCGACGCCGACTCCGGCACCTTCGACTACTTCACGGAGGTGATCGTGGGCGAGGAGGGCGTGAGCCGCCCCGACTACGCCGCCAGCGCCGACGACAACGTGCTGGTGCAGGGGATCGCCGGCGACAAGAACGCGCTGGGCTACTTCGGCTACGCCTACTACGTGGAGAACCAGGACAAGCTGAAGCTAGTGGCCGTAGACGGCGGCCAGGGCTGCGTCGTCCCCTCGGGGGAGACGGTTCGAAGCGGCGAGTACAGCCCCCTGTCGCGGCCACTGTTCGTCTACGTGCGCGACGACGCCCTGGAGCAACCCGAGGTGGCGGCGTTCATGCGCTACTACCTGACGGAGGGCCGGGCGCTGGTGACAGAGGTCGGCTACGTCGAGGCGCCGGACTCGGTGTATGAGGAGGGCCTGGCCAAGCTGCAATGAGAAATAGGGAGCGATGACGGCGATCGATATGGAAGAGCTGGACACGCGGTCGCGCGTCAGGCGCGGAGGGCCGCTGGAGGCCCGCCTGAGGCGGGGGCGCGAGGCGCTCGTCCAGGGGGTGCTCTTCTTCTGCGCCTTCGTCTCCATCTTCACCACCCTGGCAATCATCTTCGTCCTCCTCGAGGAGACGGTCGGCTTCTTCGCGGAGGTCTCCATCATCGATTTCCTGACCGACACTCAGTGGATCCCCGGCCTCGGCGGCGGCCCCGGCGGCGTCGAGCCCCACTTCGGCATCCTCCCCCTTCTCAGCGCCACCCTGCTGGTGGCCGCCGGCGCGGCCGTCGTGGCGCTGCCGGTCGGGCTGGCCAGCGCCATCTTCCTCAGCGAGTATGCCCCCGAGTGGCTGCGGGGCATCGTGAAGCCGATCCTGGAGGTGCTGGCCGGCATCCCCACCGTCGTCTTCGGCTTCTTCGCACTCACCTTCGTCTCCCAGGACATCATCCAGGTCCTCTTCCCAGGGACGAAGATCTTCAACGCCGCCAGCGCCTCTATTGTAGTGGGCATAATGATCATCCCCATGGTCTCCTCCCTGAGCGAGGACGCCATGAGCGCCGTCCCCCAAAGCCTGCGGGAGGGGGCCTACGCCCTGGGCTCCACCAAGTTCGAGGTCGCCTTGAAGGTAGTGGTGCCGGCCGCCCTCTCAGGCATCGTCGCCTCGTTCATCCTCGCCATCTCGCGCGCCATTGGGGAGACGATGATCGTCACCCTGGCGGCGGGCGCGACGCCCAACCTCACCTGGGACCCGCTGGAGAGCATCCAGACCATGACCGCCTACATCGTTCAGGTGAGCCTGGGCGATACACCTCAGGGGAGCCTGGAGTTCAAGACGATCTTCGCCGTGGGCATGACCCTGTTCCTGATGACCCTGGGCCTGAACATCGCCAGCCAGTATCTGCTGCACCGCTTCCGGGAGGTCTACGAATGACGACCGCGGAGACCGGTTTCAGAAGGCGCCTGTTCGCCCGCAAGGCCACCGCCTTCGGCTTCCTGCTACTGTGCGTCCTGGCGACGGGTGTGGGCATCGCGGCGCTGGCCGTGCTGCTGGTGGACATCGCCAGGGAGGGGTTCGGACGCCTGAGCTGGGACTTCGTCAACAGCTTCCCCTCCCGCAAGCCGGAGCAGGCCGGGATCAAGGCCGCTCTCTGGGGGACGATCTGGATGATGGGGTTCACGGCCGCCTTCGCCATCCCCATCGGCGTCGGCGCCGCCATATATCTCGAGGAGTACGCGCGCCGCAACTGGCTCACCCGCGTCATCCAGACCAACATCGCCAACCTGGCGGGGGTGCCCTCCATTGTCTACGGCATCCTGGGGCTGGCGCTGTTCGTGCGGGCGATGGACCTGGGGCGCAGCGTCCTCGCCGGCTCCCTCACCATGGCCCTCCTCGTTCTGCCGATAGTCGTCATCGCCTCCCAGGAGGCGCTGCGGGCGGTGCCCAGCTCCATCCGCGAGGGCGCCTACGCGCTGGGCGCCTCCCGCTGGCAGGTCACCTCGCGGCAGGTGCTGCCGGCCGCCTTCCCGGGGATCCTCACCGGCATCATCCTTGCCCTGTCGCGGGCGATCGGCGAGACGGCGCCGCTCATCATGATCGGTGCCCTGCTGTTCGTTCCCTTCACCCCCAGCGGGCCTATGGACCGCTTCACCGCCCTGCCGATCCAGATCTACAACTGGACATCGCGGCCCCAGGAGGCATTCCAGGAGAACGCCGCCGCCGGCATCATCGTTCTGCTGGTAGTGCTCCTTACCATGAACTCCGTCGCTATCATACTGCGCAACCGCTTCCAAGCGAGGTCGAGGGGGTAGATAATGATACAAGAGCGATTGCAGGAGATATTGGGCGAAAGAGCCATGACCCAGTCTGCCGAGCGCGAAGCGGCGGCAACGGCCGTTGGGGATGAGACGGTCATCGAGACGCGGGCGCTGAACGTCTGGTACGGCGACTTCCAGGCCCTGCGCGACATCTCCCTGCGCGTGTTGGGGCGGCGCATCACGGCGATCATCGGCCCCTCCGGCTGCGGCAAGAGCACCCTCATCCGCTGCTTCAACCGCATGAACGAGATTCTGCCCAGCTTCCGCGCCGAGGGGGAGGTTCTCTTCGACGGACAGAACATCCACGCCAAGGGGGTCGACCCCGTCGATGTGCGCCGTCGCATCGGCATGGTGTTCCAGAAGCCCAACCCCTTCCCCAAGTCGATCTACGAGAACGTGGCCTTCGGGGCGCGGGTCAACGGCTACACCGGCAGGCTGGACGAGATCGTGGAGCGGGCCCTGCGCCGGGCCGCCCTCTGGGACGAGGTGAAGGACAAGCTGCGCAAGAACGCCCTCACCCTCTCCGGGGGCCAGCAGCAGCGCCTCTGCATCGCCCGCGCCCTGGCCATAGAGCCGGAGGTGATCCTGATGGACGAGCCATGCAGCGCCCTCGACCCCGTGGCCACCCTCAAGATCGAGGACCTCATGCGGGACCTGGCCCAGACCTACGCCATCGTCATCGTCACCCACAACATGCAGCAGGCAGCCCGCGTGGCCGACTTCTCGGCGGTGATGATGATGGCCGAGGACCGCGCCGGCGAACTCATCGAGTACGGGCCCACCCGCGAGGTCTTCACCAACCCCAGGGACAGGCGGACAGAGGACTATATCACCGGCCGCTTCGGCTAGATAGGACGGAAGGCATGACTCGAACCGCTTTTGAGCGCCAACTGGCGGGCATCCAGGAGGACATGCTGGTGCTGGCAAACATGGTGGAGAGCGCCATCGACCGCTCCATCCAGGCCCTCAAGGAACGCGACGTGGAGTTGGCCCGCCGCGTCATCGGCGATGACATCAGGATCAACCACAAGCGCTACGATACCGAGGAGCGGTGCCTGGAGCTCATCGCCACCCAACAGCCGCTGGCCGGCGACCTGCGCACCATCGTCGCCGTGCTGCACATGATCGTGGACCTGGAGCGCATGGGCGACCACGCCGAGGGGATCGCCAAGATCGCCCTCGCGCTGGCCGACGAGCCGCCGCTGAAGCCGTACATCGACCTCCCCCGCATGGCCGAGATCGCCATCCAGATGCTGATGGAGAGCCTGGAGGCGTTCAAGCTGCGCGATGACGCGCGGGCACGGGCGGTCTTCGACCGAGACGACGAGGTCGATGCGCTCTATGACCAAGTCTACAGGGAGCTGCTGACGTACATGTTGAGTGATCCGCGGACGATAGAGCGGGCTACCCGCCTGATCTGGGTGGCCCACAACCTGGAGCGCATCGCCGACCGGGTCACTAATATCTGCGAGCGGGTGGTATTTCTGGTGACCGGCAAGATGGAGGAGCTGAACGTCTCGAAGTACTGAGATGGGGCAACGGCGTTTGCTTCGGTCTCATCTGGCGGCCGTCTCTCGGATCTGGAAGGCTCTGTCGAAAGGCAGAGCCTCTGCTTTTCTGTCAGGGAATCCCGTTCGGCTTCACGACAGTCATGAGCATCCGGCCATTTGATGCGCCAAGGCACGGTTGGGGTTCCGGGGCCCCAGAGCTTGACAATAGATGGCCGCTTGCTTAGAGTGTTATGGGCATAGGCTCATAATATCCATTCAACACGATGGCAAGACCTAAGAAGTGGCGTCGGGTCACCCTAATACCGACGGTGAGATATTTCAAGCCAGCGGGCATATCGGTTCGCGGCCTTGAGGATGTTTGCCTGACGGTCGAGGAAGTGGAGGCAATGCGCCTCAAGCATCTGGAGGGGCTCCATCAGAACGAATGCGCCGACAGCATGCATGTATCGCGCGCTACCTTCCAGAGGGTGCTCCATTCGGCGTACCGGAAGACGGCTGATGCGCTCAGCGGCGGGAAGGCTCTGTGCATCGAGGGCGGCGACTTCGGCTTGGCCCGGCAGCCCCTCAGGTGTGCTGGTGACGGCCACGAGTGGTCGGTCGCCTTTGAAGTCCTCGTATCAGGTGGGCTACCCGTCTGCCCCCGCTGTGGGAGCAGCGCTGTAGTCCGTATTCAACCCCCCGGCCATGCCGTATCCCGTCGGAGCCGCTCGCGCCGCCAGAGAGGGCACACCGGGGCAGACGTGCCCCGACAGCCCCGGCGGTGAGCGGTGGGGCCTAGCTCCGGCTCTGGGGATTTGAGATAGCCACGGAACAGGGCCCAATCTGAAAGGTGTAGTCATGGATGAACTTGAAGCAAGAACGGACGGATTTCAGCCGACTATAGTCGGCTTCTTCTGCAACTGGTGCTCCTTCGCAGGGGCCGATCTGGCAGGCACGTCACGGATCAAGTACCCACCGAACCTGCGGGTGATCAGGGTGATGTGCTCTGGCAGAGTGGATGAACGGCTGGTGCTTAAGGCGTTCGCCGTAGGTGCGGATGGCGTCCTGGTCTGCGGCTGCCACCCGGGAGACTGCCACTACCAGAGAGGCAATCTTAGCGCCAGGAGGAGAGTGACGGGCATAAAGCCCTTCTTGGAAGCTGTAGGAATCGGCGGCGACAGGCTCAGGCTGGAGTGGATCTCGGCCTCCGAGGGGCCGAAGGTGGCGGAAACCGTTACGAGCTTCGTCCAGACCCTCAAGCAGCTGGGGCCGAGTCCATTTAGGAGGGCGAAATCGTGAATCTGCAATACGTGCCCACCATATGTCCCTACTGCGGCTGCGGCTGCGGAATCTACCTCGTGCTGAAGGACGGCAGGATAGTGGGCGAGGAGCCCTGGAAGGAACACCCTGTCAACGAAGGGACAAACTGCCCCAAAGGGAAGAACGCCTACAAATTCCTCTACAGTGACGATCGCCTGAAGAAGCCCTTGATCCGAAAGAACGGCACCCTGAGCGAGGCCTCCTGGGAAGAGGCGCTGAGCCTCGTCGCTGACAAGCTGAAAGGTGTCCCTCCCGAGTCCTTTGGTGCCATCGGCTCTGGCAAGACCAGCAACGAGGAAAGCTACCTCTTGCAGAAGTTCGCCCGCGTGGTCATGGGCAGCAACAACGTCGAATACTGCGCCAGGTTCTGCCACTCGGCGACGGTGGCGGGTCTCATGCCCACGGTAGGCTCCGGCGCCATGGAGACCTCCCAGCTCGATATCGAGCAGGCCGATTGCATAGTCATCGCCGGCGTCAACGTCAAAGAGACCTTCCCCATGATAGCCAAGAGGGTGCTTCGGGCCAAGAGGAAGGGGGCCACCGTCATCGTCATCGACCCTCGAAAGACCGTGACCGCAAGCTACCTGGGTGACCTTCACCTTCAACTGAAGCCGGGCACGGACGTAGCGCTCGTCAACGGCATGATGAGCGCTATTCTTGCCGAGGGCCTGGAGAACAAGGAGTTCATAAAGGAAAGGACAGCCGGCTTCGACGAGCTTCGCGACGCTCTGTCCGCCACGTCAGCCGAAGAAGCGGCAGAGATCAGCGGTGTACCCGTGGAGGTGATCAGGCAGGCTGCCACCGCCTACGCCAGGGCGCAGAGGGGCTGCATCCTCTACGATGAAGGCGTCACTCAGCACGTCACCGGGGCGGACAACGTGACAGCCCTCGCCGACCTGGCCCTTCTCACCGGGCACTTCGGGAAGCCGGGGGCCGGAGTAAACCCCCTCCGAGGGCAGATCAGCGGTGAAGGGACGGGGGACATGGGCTGCCTCAACGTCTTCTACCCCGGCTTCAAGCGAGTTGGCCAGGAATCCGCCGAGTTCTTCCAGGATGCCTGGGGGGTAGAGAACCTGCCCACTGAGCCTGGCTTCACCTACATGGACATACTTCAGAAGTGCAAGGTTATCTACGCAGTGGGCGTCAACCCCGTCATGTCTGCCCCCGACTCCATGAATGTCAAGAAGACCCTGGACAATCTCGATTTCTTTGTGGTTCAGGACATCTTCCTGACGGAGACGGCCGAGCACGCCGATGTGGTGCTGCCGGCTGCCTGCTGGGTGGAACGGGAAGGCACCCATACCTGGGTAGACAGGAGAGTCCAGAAGATAAACAAGGTCATCGACCCTCCCGGCGAGGCTCTGCCCGATTGGCAGATCATCTGCAGGCTGGCGGAGAGGATGGGCTACAAGGACAAGTTCGACTTTGGTTCCGCAGCCGAGATATTCGAAGAGATCAGAAGCTGCGTCCCGCAGTACAAAGGGATCACCTACGAGAGGCTGGAGAAGAAGGCAGGGGGCATTCACTGGCCGTGTCCTTCCGAGGATCACCCAGGCACCCCCACTATGTTCGTTCAGGGCTTCCCCACTGCCGACGGCTTGGGCCATTTCAAGGCGGTGGAATACAAGCCGCCGGCTGAACTGCCGGATAGTGAATACCCGGACATCCTGAGCACGGGAAGAAGTCTATTCCATTATCACACCGGCACGATGACCCGCAGGACAGATACGCTGAACAGCGAAGTGCCGGAAGCGTACGCCGAGGTCAACCCGGCGGACGCCACCAGGTTGAGCATCAAGAGCGGGAGTCCGATTGTCTTAGAGACAAGACGGGGCAGGATAGAGGTGACGGCGAGGGTGACCACGCGTGTACCGCAGGGGTCCATATTTGTACCCTTCCACTTCTCGGAGTCCTCCGCCAACGTCCTAACCAACCCCGCCCTCGATCCCGCGTGCAAGATGCCTGAGTTCAAAGTGTGTGCGGTCAAGGAAGAGGTGAAGACATGAAGGGAGATACCTATTGGGCCTGGGCCTCGGACCCGGCGTTGGTCGACGGAGCCGAGTGCGGGGGCGCGGTTACTTCCCTCCTCAAGTTCGCTCTGGACAGTAAGGAGGTCGACGCCGTGCTCGCCGTAAAGGCAAGAGATGGCAATAGGTATGACGGCATCCCCGTGCTGATCAGTGATCCCCAGGAGGTGGCGGCAACGGCGGGAGCCTTGCATTGCGTTTCCGCCAACATCGCCCGCTGCCTCAAGGAATACCTCGATGGAGCCTCCGACCTGAAGGTGGCCGTGACCTGCAAGCCCTGCGACGCCAAGGCGATCATCGAGCTGGCCAAGCGCAACCAGA
>CAZSRY010000036.1:0-12845 GCA_964609475.1 uncultured Dehalococcoidia bacterium | reverse complement strand
TGTGCGCCACCAGCCGGCGGTCGATCGCCGTCCCGTTGTCGATCAGCTTCTTCTCGGAGGGTGGCGCGTGAACCATCATGACGTCGGCGTCACCGCGCTCTCCCATCGCCAGCGCCTGGCCGGTGCCGACGGCGATCGGCTTCACATTGTAGCCGGTCTCCTCGTTGAACACGGCAAGCAGGACATCGAGCAGGCCCGTGTCCTGGACACTGGTGGTCGTCGCCAGGATGACGTCCTTGGGGCCGCTGCGCACGACAGGCGTCGGCTCTTCCGCCGCCGCCTCCGGCGTCTCTGCCGCTGCCGCCTCGGTTGTCGCCGTCGCTACAGTCTCCGGCGTCGGTGTCTGCTTGACCTCCTCCTCTTCCCCACAGCCCACTAGAGCCAGGACCGCGAGCAGCAGTCCCGCCAGGAGCATGGCCAGCCGCATTGTGTTCTTCATCGATGTACCTCCTTGTTGATGTGTTATGCTGACTCTAGCATAACGCCGCGCCAAAAAACTAGCCCCCCTCGCCGAAAATCTCAAGGAATTTGCGCCTCAGGTCCGCCTCTGCGGCCGCCTCGAAGCGCGGGTAGAGGGAGACCACCCGCTCGCCCTCGGGGGTGAGGCGTGTCCTGCCGCCGCCGGGCCCGCCGGCCTCGCTCTGGACGAGACGCACACCCAGGTTCGTCTCTATCTCCCTGATCTTCCCCCAGGCGCGGCGATAGGAGAGCCCCATCCTCCTGGCCGCCTCAGCCAGCGAGCCGGTCTCGCCGATCTGCCGGAGGAGGCGCACGCGATAGCCGCTGAGCACGATGCGCCCGTCCTTCTCCAGCCAGAGCTTGATCCTTGGTTCCATAGCACACTCAACCGCCGTCACGTCTCATTCTGCCGGGCGCCCCGATGTCCGTCAACCGTTGACATGGGATCGCAAAAGGAGGCGGCGCGACGGGGCCGACGCTGCACGCTCAGGAGGCTATTCGTTGAGGTCGGTGCGGATCCGGAAGCGCTCCTTGGCGGGGCGGCGCGAGGACGCCTCTTTAGCGGGGAGAAGGGGCCTTTCCGCCAGACCAACGATGCGAAGGTGAGAGATGTCGGTGTAGCGGGGGAGCAGCCTCTGCAGGAACATGCCGACGAAGGGGGCAAGCATGTTCGCTACCATGACGGCCAGGACGACGTTGAGGAGACTGAGACGATCGATGCCCAGGAGGATGCCGAGAAAGACCACGGCCGCGAGCACGCCGGCAGTGACGATGGCGGTGACACAGCGACGGTGGATGGCCAGGCGGCGCTCGCCGGCGCGCAGTCGGCGCAGCCCCTCCTCGGCCGCCGCCAGAACGATGTCCAGCGGGGCGATACCGTCGAGGGTAAAGCCGCTCTCGCGGGCGACGCCGTTGAGGCCGCTGGGGCCAAAGCGCTCCTCGATAACGTTCATGGTGGCGTGCTTGAGGGCCTCGTTACGGCGCACAGATTCGTTTCTGAAGAGGGCCGCGAACTGACCGGGCACGAGGAGAAGGCTGGAGAGGGCCCTCAGGGTGAAGCCGAAGACCACCAGCATGAGAAGAAGGACCAGGGCAACCAGCAGGAGAGCGAAGAAGATGAGTATCATTGCATCCCTTGGTTGAAGCTCCCTTCCGGCCGGAGAGATGCCAGTAATAGTATACAGCGCCCTATACATCTTCGCCAGCACATGCGGCCGTGTGAATAGGTGAGGGACCGCATTTCCCAGGAGCGCCGTTCCGCTCGTTGGCGGGAATGGGAGCGATGGGATAAGATGGCGGCGGCCAGGGAGGGGGCCGTGTCAGAGAGCGAGGAGTTCGAGTCGACGACGGAGAACGAGCTGCTGAAGGCGGCGGTCCGCGAGCGCATCGAGAGAGAGGGGCGGATCACGTTTCAGCAGTTTATGGCGCTGGCGCTGTACCATCCCCAGCACGGCTACTACAGCTCCGCCCGTGAGAAGATGGGACGAGAGGGGGACTACCTGACGAGCCCTGAGGTGCACCCCATCTTCGGGCATCTGGTGGCGAAGCAGCTTCGGCAGATGTGGGAGGTCATGGGCCGGCCCTCGCGGTTCGATATCCTGGAGATGGGCGCCGGGACGGGGCTGCTCTGCCGCGATGTCCTGCGCTGGGCGGAGAGGCAGGCGACCGATTTCCTGGCGGCGCTGCGCTATCGACTGCGGGAGACGAGCGAGGAGCTGGCGCTGCGACAACGGCGCACGCTGGCCGAGCTGGGGGCGACGGCGGACAAAGCGACCTGGGAGGAGTCATCGGAGCCCGCGGAGGGCAGCGTCGAGGGGTGCGTCCTGAGCAACGAGCTGGTGGACAGCTTCCCCTTGCATCGGGTGGCGATGGAGGGGGGAGAGCTGCGGGAGGTGTACGTCGTCTGGCGAGAGGGCGGCTTTCAGGAGGAGATAGATACTCCCTCCACCCCCGAGCTGGCGGCCTACTTCGAGGCGCTGGGGCTGTGGCCGGGGGAGGGGTGCCGGGCGGAGGTGAACCTGGCGGCTATCGACTGGATGCGGCAGGTGGGGCGAGCCCTCAGTCGCGGCTTCGTGCTGACGTTCGACTACGGCTACGGGGCGGAGGAGCTGTACGCACCCTGGCGTCGCGACGGCACCCTGCTCTGCTTCTACCGCCACAGCGCCGGCAACGACCCCTACCGGCGGCTGGGACGACAGGACATGACGTCGCACGTGGACTTCACGACCCTCATCCGGACGGGCCGAGAGCAGGGTCTGGAGCCTCTGGGGCTCACCAGGCAGGAGCGATTCCTGGCGGCATTGGGGATCGGCGATGCCCTGGCGCAGGGCCCGGACGCCAGGGGGATGGAGGAGTACTACGCCCGGCGTCGGGCGGTGACGGAGCTGATGGACTCGGCGGGGCTGGGGCGGATCAGGGTGCTGGTCCAGGAGAAGGGCATCGGGCAATGCGCCCTGTCGGGCCTGGAGGGGGCGGAGCACGGCGGCCTCTAGCCGACCGTTCGCGCCCAAGCCCAGGCAGGGGAACCCCGATCCTCCGGTTGAATGGAGAAACGACGGCCTCGCCGCTATTGCCCTTCGGCAAGCTCCTCCGACCACCACTGCCAGAGGAGATAGGCGCCTCCTGCCGCTACCGAGAGACCGATAATCGTCGCGCTTAGCATATCTTACACCTTCCCTTCCGTTCACGGGGTTAAGACATGTGTTCTAATGACTTCCGGCAAATAATAGAACAGGTGTACTATCGTTGTCAAGGGGCTGGGGCTGTTTTTCTGCAACTAACTTGAGCTTCCTACGTGCCGCCGGCAGCCGCACCGTCATGGCCGCGTCCGGGTCGCTTCCTTCAAACCCGCCGACCGTGTATAACTAGTAGAGGAAACCATCCGGCGCAGGCGGTCTGACGCTTTTCCAGAAGGGGCGTCAGTCCGCCCTCAGTTTGCGATGAGACAGAGGGGAGTTATGGCGGAGAATCAGGGCACACCTCTGGAACTCACTTTCCTGGGCTCGGGGAATGCCTTCGTCGGCGACCGCTACTGGAGTTCCTTCGTTCTCAACAAGCGCTACCTCTTCGATGCGCCGCCGACGCTGCTGGCCCACCTGAACAAGCTACAGATCCCGACCCTCAACATCGGTGCCGTGTTCATCAGCCACTTCCACGCCGACCACTTTTTCGGGCTGCCGTTCCTCTTCCTGGACTATGAGTTCGTGACCCGGCGAACGGAGGACCTGGTCATCGTAGGTCCACGGGGCGTCGAGGAGCTGATCGAGCGGCTGACCGGGATCGGCTTCTCGGGCCTGACCCACAACAACAAATCGTACCGGCGCGTCTATCTGGAGGCGGAAGAGGGCAAGGAGACGGTCGCCGCCGGCCTCCCCTTCCGGGCGATCCGGGTGGAGCATACGGACGTCGCGGACTGCTTCGGCTACAAGGTCAGCGTAGGGGACAGGAGCCTGAGCTATACCGGCGATACGGACATGTGCGACGGGGTGTGGGAGCTGGCGCGGGACGTAGACGTGCTGGTGACGGACTGCTCCTGCTGGGAGGGGCACTGCGAGCCTCACATAGGCCTGGATGACATCCGCCGGCTGCGGAAGGAGATCCCCACAGAGACGACGTTCGTCCTGACCCACCTGGCCGCGGGTCGGCCGGCGATCGACATGGAGGGAGTGCTGGTGGCGGAGGACTTCGCCACCTACCGACTGTAGCGCCGTCCGGCGGCGATCGGCGCCCCTCCGAACCAGGGTTCCCCCTAATTGGCACTCAGGTTATGCTTGGGTTGAGACGCTTCTAGAGAGGGAGCATCTATGTACGGCGTGGGGGTTGCCAAAGGGCTGCTGGTCACCCTTAGGCACGCGCTCCGTAAGCCCTTCACTATCCAGTACCCGGAGGAGGTGCGACCGTTTCCCCATCGGGCGCGGACGAGCCTCCTCTGGTTTGAGGAGCGCTGCACGGGGTGCAGTACGTGCGCTCAGGCGTGTCCCGACGGCTGCATCCTGGTCGCCACGTCTCCAGCGCCCGACGGCTCCCGTCACGTGGACCGCTACGAGATCGACTTCCGTCTGTGCATGTACTGCGGGCTCTGTACGGAGGCCTGCCCCTACCAGGCGATCCAGCCGGGCGGCACCTACAGGGATGCGGTCTACATCTTCGATGAGATGTACAAGGATAAGGACGTCTTGACGGAGCTGGCGCGGGCGTACCTGCGGGAGCACGACCACACCTATCCCCATGGTGAGCGGGCGCCCAAGCAGCTCATCGAGGCGACTGAGCGAGGTCCCTGAACCAGTGGCAAAGATCACCATCGACGGCCAGGAGATAGAGGCTGCCGAGGGCGCGTCGCTCCTGGAGACGGCCAAGGAGAACGGCTTCTACATCCCCAGCCTGTGCTACATCGACGGCCTGCCCCCGTATGCGGGCTGCCGGATGTGCCTGGTGGAGATCGAGGGGGCGCCGGGCCTGCAGCTCTCCTGCATCGCCCGCGTCGCCGACGGCATGGTGGTGCGCACGAACACGCCGGAGATCGCCGAGGCCCGCCGCGCCGTCCTCTCCCTCATCCTGGCCAATCACTCCGATCGCTGCCTGACATGCCACCGGCGCGTGCACTGCATGCCGGGCGACATCTGCCTCCGCGACGGCGTCGTCAGCCACCGCTGCCTGACCTGCGCCAAGAACTATCGCTGCGAGCTGCAGACGGCCTGCGAGCTGGTAGATACGGTCAACTACGAGCCGTGGATCGGCGAGGAGCGCACCTATTATCAGAGACCGGAGCAGCCGGAGGCGGACCGCGCCAACCCCTTCCTGGAGTTCGACCCCCAGATGTGCATCATCTGCACCCGCTGCCTGCGGGCCTGCGCCGATATCCGCCACACGGGCGCCATCGGCCTGGCGAACCGCGGCTTCGAGACGCGGATCACCTTCGGCACGGGCGGCCCCATCCACGAGTCGAACTGCGACTTCTGCGGCGCCTGCATCGACCTCTGTCCCACGGCCACGCTCATGGAGAGCCCCAACAAGTGGGTGGCGCAGGCGGATGAGTGGGTGCCGACGGCCTGCAACTCGTGCAGCGTGGGCTGCACCCTGAGCCTGGGGACGCGCGACGGCAGGCCGGTCATCGTGCGGCCGGACCCCCTGAACCCGGTCAGCTTCACTCAGATCTGCGTCCGTGGGCGCTTCCACTACGACGCCGTCGAGGAGCGGGAATGGCTCTCCCAGCCCTTGGTCAGGAAGGACGGCGTCCTTGTGCCGTCCTCATGGGAGGAGGCCCTGGAGACGGCGGTCTCCCGCCTGGCGGAGATAAGGGATGGCGGCGGGGCGATCGGCTTCCTGGGGTCGCCGCTGGCGAGCAACGAGGAGAACTACCTGCTCCAGAAGCTGGCACGCGGCGTCGTGGGGAGCAATAACGTCGACTTCAGCGCCGGGCCGTCGGCGCGAGCGGTGGCGGGAGCGCTGGCGGGCGCCTTCGGGTCGGAGGCGACGGCGGCGGACATGAGCCGGATCGCCGCGGCAGGGACGCTGGTGGTGATCGCCGACGACCTGGAGTCGAGCCACAACGTCGCCGCCCTGCGGGTGAAGGACGCGGTGGTGAACGGGGGAGGACGACTGGTAGTGATAAGTCCCCGCTACGGCGAGGTGTGCGACTTCGCCGCGGTCTGGCTGAGGCCGCGCCCCGGCGGCGAGGCCCAGGCGGCCGACGCCCTGGCGCGGGCGGTGGCGGCGGAGGTCGCGGAGACGCTCCAGGGCATCGAAGGAATAGACGCGCTCAAGAGGGCCGAGTCGCCGCAGGGGATAGACGCCGACGAGATGGCGCGGGCGGCCTCCATTCTGGTCGAGGCGGCCAAGGAGCGAGAGAGGCACCTGGCGGTCGTCTTTGCGCCGAACCCGCTGGTCAGCTTCGCGGCCGGAGAGACGGCGAAGGCGGCGGCCAACCTGGCGATCGTCTGTCGCGGTCGCGAGGCGGCGAATTCGCTCTATGTCCTGCCGACGGAGGCGAACGTGAACGGGGCGCGCGACATGGGGGTAGCGCCCGACCTGCTGCCCGGCCGGCGTCCACTGGCCGACGGCGAGGCGCGGGCCAGCGTATCGCAGGCGTGGGGCGTGGAGGTGCCCTCGCAGCCGGGCCTCGACGTCAGCGCGATGCTGGCGGCGGCGCGAGAGGGCAGGCTGCGGGCGCTCGTGATAGCGGGCGACAACCCCCTGCTGTCGGCGCCGGCCAAGGATGCGGTGCGGGAGGGCCTGGAGAGCCTCGATTTCCTGCTCGTGATCGACGGGCTTCTGACGGACACGGCGCGGCTGGCCCACGCGGTGCTGCCGGATCTGCCAACGTACGGGAAGGAGGGCACCTTCACCAGCGCCGACCGGCGAGTGCTCCGACTCAGGTCGGCGGTATCCGCGGCCGGGGAGGCGCGACCGGCCTGGGAGACCCTGACAGACCTGGCACAGAGGCTGAGCGATAGGCTATCGATAGCAGGGATCAGCTTTGACTACGAAAGCGCGGCGGCGGTTATGGAGGAGATCGCGTCGGTGGCGCCGCTCTACGAGGAGGCCCGCTATGACCGTCTGGCCTCCGGCCTGAGCCGCGTCCTGCCTGCGGGCATGCCCGAGAAGGCCGCGATCCAGGCGGTGGCGCGTCCCCCGGAAGAGAAAGAGGGCGACGGGCTGCTGACGGTCACCAGCGGTCGCACGCTGTTCACGAGCCTGGAGGGGGCAGCGATCCGCTCGCCGGAGGCGGACAAGCTGCACCGAGAGGAGTTCGCGGAGATAAGCCCTCAAGACGCATCCTCGCTGGGCCTGAGCGACGGCGAGGAGGTAGCGCTGGTCAACGGCCGGGGCGAGCTGGTCATCCGCGTCCGTATCAGCGCTGCCGTGCTGCCGGGAGTCCTGTTCGTCCCCCTCCACTACGACGGCGGCGCGATCACGGCCCTGTTCCCCATCGATAGCGGCGAACCCGGGCTGCCGCAGGTGAAGGTGGCGGTGCGCGCTCCCGCCTAGCCCTGCTTCCAATCCCATTTATATGAATTTAGACATTGCAAAGTGCCGAAATCCGTGCGATACTAGTTACGCAGGAGATAACGGGGTTTACAATCGGTTCCCTTGTGTCGAGTAGACAGTGACAAGGGCGGGCCGACCCTGGATCGGCCGCCAGGCTCATCCAGCTTGCAACAAAGGTGATCTGCTGGGTTATACTGGCTGCATATTTCGTCGAGATTGAGCTAGCTGCGAGGATCGGATAGATGGCTAAGAATCGCACCGCAAAGAGGTTTCCCTACCCCGGCACTCCCTCCACCAGCGACGGCACGGGGATGGTGGTATGGGTAGAGTCCCACATTACGCAGGGGGCCTGCGCCTACCCCATCACGCCCTCCAGCAACATGGGCGAGGGATATGCGGACGAGGTGTCGAACGGGAAGAAGAACCTGTGGGGGGAGACGCTCGTCTTCCTGGAGCCGGAGTCGGAACACAGCTCCGCCTCCGCCTGCGAGGGTTATGCCGCCGCCGGCGGGCGCGTCACCAACTTCACCTGCGGGCAGGGGCTGATCCTGATGAAGGAGGTGCTGTACACGATCGCCGGCAAGCGTCTGCCGGCCGTCTTCCACATCGGCGCCCGCGCTCTGACGTCGCAGTCGCTCAACATCCACTCCGGGCACGACGACGTGATGGGCGTCGCCGACGCCGGCTGGGGGATACTGTTCGCCCGCAACGCCCAGGAGATAGCGGACCTGGCGCTCATAGCGCGCCGGGCGGCCGAGGACTCCAGCACCCCCTTCCTCAACTGCCAGGACGGCTTCCTGACGACGCATACGGTGGAGAGCGTGCTCCTGCCGGAGCCGGAGCTGATGGAGCGCTTCGTGGGGCCGCCGGGGGCCAAGCTGAGCAGCATCATCGACCCCACCCAACCGGTCATGAGCGGCGTCGTCCAGGACATGGACAGCTATATGATGGGGAAGATCGCCCAGCGCGAGTTCTACGACAGGGTGCCGGCCGCTCTCCAGAAGGCGATGGACGAGTACTACGAGCTGACGGGCCGACGCTACGACATGGTGATGCCCTACCGCCTGGAGGATGCGCAGTACGCCATCGTGGGGATGGGCTCGGCCATGGATACGGCCGTCGCCACCGTGGACTACCTGCGCGACAAGAAAGGCCTGCCGGTGGGGCTGCTCACGGTGACGGCGTTCCGTCCCTTCCCGGGGCCCCAGATCGTAGAGGCGTTGAAGCACCTGAAGGCGTTCAGCATCGTGGAGAAGATGGACAACCCGCTGGGACAGTCGAACCCTTTGACGGCGGAGATCAAGGCCGCCTTCGCCGATGCGATAGGCGGTCAACCGGGGTACCCGGCGGTGAAGCGGATCCCCACGATCTACTCCGGCTGCGCGGGCCTGGGAAGCCGCGACGTGCGGCCCGGGCACATCGTGGCCGTATTCGAGAACATGCGCAAGAAGGACGGCAAGCGCTTCTTCACGCTGAACGTAGACCACCCGACGGCGCTGCCCATAGTGGAGGACCCCGACGTGCGGCCGCCGCAGTCGTTCTCCATGCGCGGGCACTCGGTGGGAGGCTTCGGCGCTATCACCACCAACAAGATCATCGCCTCGATCTCATCGGACCTGTTCGGGCTGAACGCGCAGGCCTACCCCCGCTACGGCGCGGAGAAGAAGGGGCTGCCCACCAGCTACTACCTGACGCTGGCCAGGGATATCATCCGCCCCCACTGCGAGCAGAAGTACGTGGAGTTCGTGCCGGTGCATGACGTGAGGGCCTTCCGCACGGGCAACCCGCTGGCCGGCCTGGCGGAGAAGGGCACGCTATTCATCCAGACGGATAAGACAAGGCCCGAGGAGCTGTGGGCGGATATCCCGGAGGGCGCCAGGGCCACCATCCGCGAGAAGTCGCTGCGGGTGCTGGCGCTGGATACGGCCAAGATCGCCGAGGAGGTGGCCACCAGCCCCGACCTGGTTCAGAGGATGCAGGGCATCGTCCTGCTGGGGATATTCCTGCGCTACACGCCGTTCCTCAAAGAGGCCAAGGTCAGCGACGAGGAGCTGTTCAAGCGAATCGAGAAGTCGCTGCGCAAGTACTTCGGCGGCAGGGGCGAGAGGGTGATCCAGGACAACCTGGAGTGCGTGCGCCGCGGCTTCAACGAGGTGTTCGAGATACCGCCTAAGGTCATGGCGAAGTAGACGCTGGATACCAGCCGCGCACGATGAGAAGGATGGACGAAGATGAGCAAGGCGAGAGTAAAGGACAAGAGGGGCCACAGGAACGCTTTCCTGCCGGATGGCGAGCAGTTTCGGGAGAAGGTGATAGGCGCCTACCGCCGCGGCGTGGGCGCCGATGAGCTGCCCTCGGACGAGGCGGCGGCACGCAGCCTGATCCCGCCCGGCACGGCCGCCCTGCGCGATTTCAGCTACATCGCGCCGGACTTCCCGGCCTTCGACAACGAGAAGTGCGTCGGCTGTATGGAGTGCGTCACGGAGTGCCCCGATACGGCGATCCTGGCCAAGGTGATCAGCAAGTCGGACCTGGAGACGAGGCTATCCCGGGTCAAGGACGCCGACGGGCGGGAGCGCCTGCGGAAGGGGTTCGCGGAAACGACGAAGTACTACACCGCCCTCGAAAGGAAGGGCGAGGAGGGCGGCCTCTTCGCCATCTTCGTCGACCCAACGAAGTGCAAGGGCTGCGGCGAGTGCGTGGAGGTGTGCGGCACCCACGAGGCGCTGGCGATGGTGCGGAAGACGCCGCAGTCGGTGGAGGAGCACAAGCGCGACTTCGCCTTCTTCAAGAAGCTGCCCGATACGCCCGCCAAGTACATCAGCGAGAAGGCGCTGGCGGATATGATGCTGGCGGAGCGGTCGCTGCTCTATGTGGGCGGCGCCGGCTCCTGCATGGGCTGCGGCGAGGCTACGGCCATCCGCATGATGCTGGCGGCGACGGGGTTCGTGTACGGGCCGGAGAGCATCGCAATCGTCGCCGCCACCGGCTGCAACACGGTATACGGCTCCAGCTATCCCTACAACCCGTTCCTGGTGCCCTGGACGAACTCCCTGTTTGAGAACGTGGCCTCGGATGCGATGGGCGTGCGCCTGCGCTGGGATCAGATAGGATGGCAGGAGAAGCGGCTGTGGGCCATCGGCGGCGACGGCGCCATTCTGGACATCGGCTTCGGCGCCCTCTCCCGCCTGCTCGTTTCAGGCATGGACGTCAACGTCCTGATCCTGGACACGCAGGTGTACTCCAACACCGGCGGCCAGGCCTCGACGGGAACATACACCGGGCAGGACGCGGAGATGGCGCCGTTCGGGCGGGCGATACCGGGGAAGCAGGAGCGGCGGAAGGAGATGGGCACGATAGCGATGATGCACCCGAACGTGTTCGTGGCCCAGACTATCACCGCCGACGCCAACCACTTCTACCGCTCGATCATGGCGGCGAATGAGTTCAAGGGGCCGGCCGTGGTGAGCGTGTATTGCAGTTGCCAGCCGGAGCATCAGATAGCGGACAACATGTCGGCGCACCAATCGAGGCTGGCGAAGGACTCGCGGGCGTTCCCGATCTTCATCTACGACCCGCGGCAGGGTTCGAGCATACGGGAGAGGCTCAACCTTCAGGGAAACCCGGCCATGAAGGAGGACTGGTATAAGAACCCGAAGACGGGCGAGCCGATAGACTTCATCCACTTCGCGCGAACGGAGGGCCGCTTCGCCAAGCAGTTTGACAAGAACGGCAAGCCGAGCGATACTCTGCTGGCGACTCAGCAGGACAGGCTGGAGTACTGGCACCTGTTGCAGGAGCTTGCAGGAATCAGGTAGCTTATGTAAAATAGGATCAGGAAATACCTAATCTGGCTGGCGAAATAGAACCCCCTGTTGCAGCGGCGCGGTTTTCCCCGCCACCAGCATCGCGCCGAGGCCGCTAGCCAGATAGGCCGGAGCGGCAACCGCGTCGTCAGGAGGACGACGGCCGCAACGGAAAAGTCGGGGGTGTGTCTCCGCCAGGGGACGCACCCCCCTTACTTTGCCCGCGAGACTCAGAGACGGAGGGCGGCGAGCACGGCCCGCCAGTCGGAGAAGTCGGGGAAGAAGAGGTCGGGGCCGGCAGCGCGCAGCTGGTCGGCGGTGGTGAAGCCGGTGTTGACGGCAACCGATACGGCACCGTTGGCCCTGGCGGCCTGAACATCGTAGATGGTGTCCCCTAGAACATAGACAGTGTTGTCGTCCGGGCCGCAGTCCCCATCCTCCACGACCCGACGGATGGCCGTCGCCACCATCTCGTTGCGATCCTCAGTGTCATCACCGAAGCCACCGCCGGAGAAGAAGTGCCAGAGCCCGAAGTGGGACAGCTTGATTTCGCCGGTCCGGCGGAAGTTGCCGGTGGCCAGGCCGAGGCGAACGTCGGGTTTCTGCTGGAGGGCGGTCAGCAGCTCCTGGACGCCGGGCAGGACGCGGCCGCCCGTCGCCTCCGGCAGGGTGACGGCGAGGTGCCGGCAGTAGGCGTCGCGGAAGCGCCCCAGCTGGTCCCGAAAGTCATCGCTGGGAAGCCCATGCTTGCGGAGGGCAGAGCGGAAGATGGCGGCGTCCATGCGTCCGGCCAGGTCCACCCCCTCGAGCCCGTTCTCGATGCCGAAGAGCTCCTCGAAGGCGAGGGCCATGCCGCGGACACCGGCGCCGCCCGACATGATCAGGGTACCGTCAACGTCGAAGAGAAGGACCTTCAGCACAATGCACCGTCCAGGCGTCCAGGAGGCGCGCGACGGCGGGCCTCGATGACCATTGTAATGGCGCGCAGGCTCAGGGGCCAGCGGTGAGCAGGGGAGACGTTGACGCGGCTTATCGGCGGGTGAGAAACTGGAATGGAGCCTCTGTTCGCTCGAGGCGAGGTTCGAGGACAGATGACGGCGTTATTGGCGATATTCGGCAGCTCGTTCGTGATCGGCCTTTCGGGGGCGCTCATGCCGGGTCCCCTATTCACGCTGTCGGTGCGGGAGACGCTGCGCCGCGGCTTCTGGGTAGGGCCTCTGGTGGCGACGGGGCATGCCCTCATCGAGCTGGCGCTGGTGATAGGGCTGGCGTTGGGGCTGAGCGAGTTCCTGGGCGAAGGCAAAGGGACGGCAGCGATCGCCATTCTGGGCGGGGCGTTCCTGGTGTGGATGGGCTATCACATGGTGCGGACGGCGCCGCGGCAGGAGCTGAACGTGGCGCGAGAGACGGTCGAGGGGAACCCCGGCGATCCCTCCGGCGGCGAGGCGCACGGCTACCGGGAGCGACTGCTGGCGGCGGTGAGTGGGACGGACATCGCGGTTGGCGACAGCAGTCCCCTGCCCATGATCGGCCTCCTCGTGCCGGCGGGCGCCCTGGTGAGCGTGGCCAACCCCTACTGGATCATATGGTGGG
>CAZSRY010000035.1:9556-12855 GCA_964609475.1 uncultured Dehalococcoidia bacterium | reverse complement strand
TTGGCGTCGGCGTGTCCGTTGGCGTCGGCGTTGGCGTGTCCGTTGGCGTCGGCGTGTCCGTCGGCGTCGGCGTGTATGTCGGCGTCGGCGTGTCCGTCGGCGTCGGCGTGTATGTGGCCGTCGGCTTGGGTGTGTTGGTTGGTATCGGCGTGTATGTGGCGGTTGCTGTGGCTGTCACCGTGTTCGTCGGTTTTGCCGTGAATGTCGCCGTCGGTGTCGATGTGCGCGTGGCACTTCTAGATACACTTAGAGCTGTGCTGGTCACTGTTGGCTCAAGAGTCGCCGTCGCCACGGGAGTGGCTGTCGGCTCAAGGGTGGCCGTCGCTGCGGCCGCGATGGGCGTAGGAGTGCGCGTGGGCGGTCGCGAGGCGGAACGGTCGGTGGGTACAGCAGTGGCTGTCGGTGTCGGACTCTCCTCGGTGGCCGTAGGCTCGACAGTCGACGGGAGAGCGGCGGCAAAGCGCCACTTAGGCAAGCTGTCCCGCCATGAGTCGCGCAGCACAAAGGCGATATCCGGGTCTTCGAATACCTGCTCAGGCTCGCCGATGGCGCAGGCTGTAGGCCCGTCGGCCCCTACCTCCACATCGATGGGGATCCTCCACCTTTCGCCCTCCTCGATCATTCCCCCCACTTCGCCCTCACACACCGTGCTGCCGTCCGCCTGGAGGACGATGTCCAGGTGATATGGACCTGAGACCATACCGAACAGGTACACCTCGTAGGTCCCTTCCACCACATTTCGCAGGAACACGGTCTGGGGCTCTTCGGGGGGCACCGAGATGCTCGTTCCCGGGTGCTGATTGATGGGGAAGACCTGCGGCGGCACCGCCCCAGGGACAGGCATCAGCCCGGCGGCGGTGTGATACGGGGTCCGCAGCAACATGACGGCCGCTGAGCCAAGCTCCAACCCCAGGGTAGCGTCGGGCAGAGGCGAGTCGGAGACCTCTGGTGAATTATTCTCCTCGGTGACTGCTCGCAGACCTGCCCCCACCGTCTGCTCGACACCCCCGCCGGCCACGAGCATCTTCCCCTCGAACACATCGATTGTGCTGATTTTGACCCCTTTGCGCAATTCCACGGCGCTCTGAAAGAGCGTGCCCCGCACAGCAGCGACTGATGAGGGCGTCTCCACCTCATAGCGGGAGCCGGGGTCGGTGAGCTCCACCACCCGGTGCCAGGTAACCCCCATCGATTGGCCGATGCGGGTCCAGAAGCCGCCCTCACCCTCGCCCTCCAGCTTCTCCATCTTCACTTCCGTCTCCGGCTCCATCTCCATGGTACTGCCGTCGAAGAAGGTGATAAGGGCGCGGGAGTCGGCGCCGGTGCGCACGCTATCGCCGACCTCCACAGTCTCGCCGTCCTCTGCCGGCCTAAAATCGGATGCGCCGTCGTCTCGGACCTCCACGGTGCCGGAGATGACGGAAAGGGTAGTGAACGACGCCACGGCGGGGGACGGTCCCATGAGGACGAACTTGACCACCAATACGACGGCAACGACAACCGCTGCCCCAGCGATCACTCCGAGCACCGACAAACGTCTGCGCACCACAGTGATACCTCCAACAACTACGTCCCGCGTTCGACGAGTAGAGACTACAGAACCACTCTGCCTGGCGGGACCGGATCTCAGCCGCAGCCATCCGGTACATGCGGGGGATAAACCGGTACTATAGCTCTGCGTATTTATGCCTAGGCATTAATGCTTAAGTATACACCGAACGCTCGTATTGTCAACTGGCGGGTCGCGGGGCTTGCCAGAGTCCACCCGCCGCCCCTTCGAAGCTACGTCGCCGATTGCCCCTCCTGGTAGCGCTGTAGATTCCCCAGGCCGTCGTAGGCGGCGTACTTGTAGATATCGGAGAGCGTGGGGAAGTTGAAGACGTTCTGAATGAAGAAGTCGATGGTGCCCCCGAAGTACATGCAGGCCTGCCCGATGTGGATCAGCTCCGAGGCCCGCTCCCCGATGATGTGCACCCCCAACAGCCTCTGGTCCTCCGGGCTGAACAGCAGCTTCACCAGGCCAGAGGTGTCCCCCATGATCTGGCCGCGGGGGTTGATCCGGTAGGAGGACCGTCCCACCAGATAGGGCTGGCCCTTCTCCGTCAGGGAATCCTCCGACTCTCCCACCGTCGAGATCTCGGGGATCGTATAGATCCCGTACGGTATCAGGGAGGAGACCTGCTTCTTGTACTCGAAGCAAAAGGCGTGGCAAACGGCCACCCGGCCCTGCTCCATGGAGGTGGAGGCCAGGGCGGGGAACCCGATAACGTCGCCGGCGGCGTAGATGTTGGGGACGCTGGTCTGGAAGTTCTCGTTCACCTCGATCCTTCCCCGCTGCCCCATCTTCATCCCTACCTTCTCCAGGCCGAGCCCCTCCGTATTGCCGCTGCGGCCCCCGCAGAAGAGGGTCGCCTGCACCTCTATCTCCTCGCCCCCACTCAGGGAGACCTTGACACACTGCTCGTCCCCACACACTCGCATCTCCTCCACCCGCTTGCCGAATATGACTCGCACCCCCAGCGCGCGCATCTCCTGGAGCAGGATGTCCGATATCTCCCGGTCCAAGAAGGGCAGAAGCCTTTCCCCGCCGTCCACCAGAGTGACCGGGATTCCGAGGGCGGCGAATAGGGTGGCGTACTCGCTGCCGATGACCCCCGCCCCGCAGACCAAGAGGGACGACGGGATGCGCTTCAGATTCAGGATGCTGTCGGACTCGTACACATGCTCCCCGTCGAAGGGGACGTCCGCAGGCCGGTGAGGCGTGGAGCCGGTGGCGATGAGGATGTACTCTCCCTTGAGACGGAGGGTTCTCCCATCATCCCTGGTTACCCGGACCATGTGGGAGTCCTCGATCGAAGCGACGCCCCGAATGAGGTCGATCTTGTGCCGGGCGATGTTCTCGGCGACCAGAGCCAGGTGGCTGCTGACGACGAACATCTTGCGGTAGAAGAGGTCATCCACAGTCACTTCCTTGTTAAGGGTGTAGTCCACCCCGTAGAGGCCGCGCTGCTTGAGCCCGGAGAGGTACAGCGCCGTCTCCCGCAGGGTCTTGCTGGGCAGGGTGCCCGTATTGGCCACGGCTCCGCCCACCTTCCCCCTCTCGACGATGGCCACCCTCTTGCCGAAGTAGGCGGCCTGGGCCGCCCCCTTCTCGCCCGCCGGGCCTGCCCCGATGACTAGGAGGTCGTACGTTTCTGCCTTCTGCTCGTCGCTTCCTGTCATCTTCCCCCTCGCTGCGGCATCAAGATAGCCGAAGAGAAGACCACCCCCCGGCCCTGCCGCGGTGGACTACCGGGTGG
>CAZSRY010000035.1:0-9546 GCA_964609475.1 uncultured Dehalococcoidia bacterium | reverse complement strand
CTTCTCACCCGCCGGGCCTGCCCCGATAACTACGAGATCGTAGGTCTCCGTCTTCTGCTCGTCGCTTCCTGCCATCTTCCTCCTCCCGCGCGCTGCCAGGGTCATTCCGCGGTAGCCTTAGCCAGCTCCTCCTGCGACATTTGGGCCAGGCGCTCGACCTGCCTGATATCCAGCCCGAGTCCCTCAGCCACGCCTCGGCCGTACTCGGGCTCTGCCTTGTAGAAGAGGCTTGTCTGACGCAACTGGATGCGCCCTTGAGCGCCGCCCAGATGGGCGACGATGTTACCGATCAGGTGATCCCGATCGTCGTCCGTCATCACCTTGCGGTACAGATCCCCCGCCTGCACGAAATCGTCGTTGGGGTGCGTATAGCGCTGCCGCGCAGCCTTCCCGGAAACCCCGAAAGGCGGCTCGGCCATCGTGGGATCGGGCACCGGACCACCAAAGCTGTTGGGGTAGTAGTTCGGGCTGCCGCCGCCGTTGGAGTCAACGCGCATGAATCCATCGCGCTGGTAGTTGCTTACTCGGGCGGCCTTGGGCGCGTTCACCGGCAGCAGATGGTAGTTAGGGCCTAGGCGGTGACGATGGGTGTCATGATAGCTGAAGAGGCGCCCCTGGAGCATCTTGTCCGGCGAGGCGGCAATACCGGGCACGAAGTTGGCGGGAGAGAAGGCAGCCTGTTCAACGTCTGCGAAGTAGTTGTCCGGATTGCGGTCGAGCACCATGCGGCCCACGGGGTTCAGCGGCGCATCGCCGTGAGGCCAGACCTTGGTGATGTCGAAGGAGTCGAAGCGGTAATTCTCGACCTGTTCGGGGGTCATGATCTGCGCGTAGACCTTCCAGCCCGGGCAGTCGCCCCGCTTGATCGATTCGTACAGGTCGCGGGTGGCGTGGTCCGGGTCCGAGCCCTTCATACGCTCGGCCTCTTCGCGGGTGAGGTTCTGGATACCCTGTTCGGTCTTGATGTGGATCTTCACCCAGAAATACTCGCCCTTGCCGTTGTACCACTTGAAGGTGTGCCCACTGTAGCCGTTCATGTTGCGGTACGTCTTGGGCGTACCACGATCGGAGAAAAGGATGGTGACCTGGTGGATGGACTCAGGCGTAAGTGATAGGAAGTCCCAGAACATATCCGGGTCCTTCAGGTTGGTGGCCGGGTTCCGCTTCTGGGTGTGGATGAAGTCGGGGAATTTCAGGGGGTCCCGAATGAAGAAGACCGGGGTGTTGTTCCCCACGAGATCGTAGTTCCCCTCCTCCGTGTAGAACTTCACCGCGAACCCGCGAGGGTCGCGCTCGGCGTCAGCCGAGCCCTTCTCGCCACCCACCGTGGAGAAGCGCGCGAAGACCTCGGTGCGCTTACCCACCTCAGACAAGAACCTGGCCCTGGTGTACTGGGTCACGTCGTGTGTGACCTCGAAGTAGCCATAGGCACCCGCCCCCTTGGCATGTACCACACGCTCGGGGATGCGTTCGCGGTCGAAGTGGGCCAGCTTCTCAACCAGATGGACGTCCTGCAGCAGGGCAGGCCCCGGACTGCCCGCGGTCATTGTATTCTGGTCGTCGTCGACCGGAGCGCCGAAGTTGGTGAACAGCGGATTGTCGTTCTCAGCCATCGTTCTCCTCCCTCCTTCGGTTGTCTTGCTGGCTGCTGTCAGAGCATTCTACCTCAGTCTCGGTGCGTAGTCGAGCCAGCAGCGGTTGTGTCCTCGGCTGGTGAAAGTGACACGCGGTTTCGCCCAACGGAGAAGGGTTTGGAGAGCAACGTAGGGCTTGGTGAGGCGATGGCCCTTGCCCCACTCAGCGAGGATCGAGCGCAGGTTGCGGGCATCCTCGCGGCAGTGGCTTAGCCATCCTGCGGCGGCCGGACGCGAAACAGCAGCACCGGCTCTTCCTTTCCCTTCAGGGTGAACTCCCCCAGGAGGTCGCTGGGAAGACGTCCCTCTATCAGCTCACGGGTCTGGGGCCCCACCCAGACCTCACCGGCGGGGGCCGTCCCACAGATGCGTGCCGCCAGGTTCACGCAGTCCCCCACGGCCGTATACTCCAGCCGTCCCATAGAACCTACGTTGCCTACCAGGGCCTCCCCCGTGTTGACGCCGAAACCGAAGCCGCTCGCCGCCAGCATGGGGTCCGCCTCCTCCAGCCGCTCCAGCTCCTCCGCCGCCGCCAGCGCCGCGCGACAGGCCGCCGGTGCATGGTCGGGACAATCCTGGGGAGCATTCCAGACGGCCATGATAGCGTCACCGCCGAACTTGTTGACCATTCCCCCATGCGCCACTACGTGCCCGATGATGATCCCGAAGCAGCGGTTGATGTACTCCACTACCTGGATGGCCGGCCGGCGTTCGGAGAGGGGAGTGAAGCCCCGAAGGTCGGCGAACATGATAGTGGTGAGGCGCAGCTCGCCGCCCAGACGCAGCTCACCTCGGTCTGCTTTCTCGATGAGCTCGGCCGCTACCTGGGGCGAGATGTAGCGCCCGAACAGATCGCGCATCTCCCGCCGTGCCAGGGTTTCTGAGGTAATGCGATGGGCCAGGCTCACGACGTAGAGCAGGCCGATAAGGATGACCGGGGTCAGTATCGCCAGCACCCAGCCTCGATCGAAGAGAGCCCAGGCACCAAACAAGTAGACGAACCCCAGGCACAGCGTCAACGCCAGGCCCCAGCGGAGGTTGATTCTGGGCAGGGCCAGGGCCGCGAGCGCCCCCAGCACCAGCATGCTCACCAGGGTGTCGCCGGCGCCGGCCTCCTGCAAGAAACGAGCTCGCAGCAGGGTATCCAGGGCGTTGGCGTGCAGGTAGAGGCCGGCAATGGGGACGGAAGAGATAGGCGTTTGATGGCGGTCGCCCGTACCCTTCGCCGTCTCCCCTATCAGAACGATCTTGTTGCGGACCAGGTCAGGATCAAAGGTGCCATCGATCACGTCGCGGTAGGAGATGAACTGAAAGCTCTCCTCTCCTCCCACGAAGTTGATGCGCATGGCGTCTCCGCCAGTCAGGGGGATGTCGCGGCCCAGCAGGTTCACGCTTCCCTTCCCCAGCGGGAGCGCCTCGGGCGGGTCACGACCCAACTGCAGAGACATGGCGGCGACGGCCAGGGCAGGGTATTGGACGCCGGCAGCGTCGCGGATAGCGAGGGGCACGCGGCGTACCACACCGTCGGCGTCCTCCGGGAAGAGGGCGTGGGCAACATAGGGCGATGCCTGCTCCAGCGTCGGTGCCGGCGCCAGAACGGTGCCGAAGGTCGGCATGTCACCTTGCTCATCGATAGGGTCGACGCCCATAGTGGCCAGTACGACGTTCCCACCAGAGATGGCTGCGGCCAGCGTCTCATCCTCCTCTGACTCCTCGATGAGCAGCAGGTCGAAGACGATCACTCTGGCTTCGGCCGCGCGCAGGTTATCGACGGCGTAGGCGTGCAGAGAGCGGGGCCAGTCGCCCAGACGGCCGTAGGCCTCCAGGGTCTCGTCGTCAATGCCCACGATGACAATGCTGGCCGACCCATCCTGTTCGTGGAACAGCCCGTCGGAGAGGGCCCAGTCCCAGGACTGGAGCGGCTTCAGGCCCCACACAAACAGGCTGAAGACAACGGTCACGGCCACAAGCAGCAAGGTCGCCATGCGCCGTCGCGCCTCGCGGCGGCTGCGACCGCGCAGAGTAGCCAGGACAGACGACGTATCGAACATGAGCTAACCCTCGGAACCCCCGTGCCGGCGGGGGACACGCGGAAAAGCGTTTGCGGCGGGGAAGCGTCGGCGCCAAGTATACCATTCCGGGCGTTCGGACAGGAACAGCGACGCCGCTGGTCCACAGGCTCAGCCTCTGCCCGGCACGAAGGGGGTTGACGGCGAAATCGAGGGTTCGAACGGGACTTGCGCGGGTGGCGTATTGTCTCAGGGCTGGCCCGGACAGCTCAGAGTGTCAGCGCTCCAGATACGAATGGGGTTCCGCCACCCCACACCTCAACGCCGACACGACCGGGGCTGCTTGAGTTCCGCTTCGATATCGAAGGAGCGCCACAGAAGGAATCGCTTGGCGTCGATTTGGATCCGGCTCACCCAGCGAAGGAGTCGAGGAGGAACAAGTATCTTGACGTCGTCTTGTGCAAAGGAGGCGTAGCCCAACGTATTCTTGCCCTTGAGGTAGGTGTCGACCGACACCTCGGCATGGGCGCCTCACGTGAGCGGACGAATGAAGTCCAGAGCCATCACGCTGCCGCGGCGCCGCACGAGCTCGACCGCCTCAGACGTGAGCGAGATCTTCATGGCTTTCCCCCTTCATGTGCAGCGAGCCTCGTTTCGCATGACCGGCGATCCAATGGCATCCTGCCGCAGCCAATCGTCCTTGGATCTCCCTCAATCGCGTCGGCCCGTCCCGCCACAGCGCCGTCCGGCCCCTCTCTTGCACTGTCCCCTCGAGTTGAAGTGGCCGGAGGATTGGGTCCTATAAAATATATCATAAGCTAGCGGGCTTGACAAACCGTGACGCCCCCGGTCCACAGGCGGGCAGGCCCGCGACCCGCTGCCCGGCACGCAGAGGGTTGAATGGCACCTCTAGATACGGATGCAGTTTTGCCGCCTCACAGCATCAGAAGGCGGACCTGCCAACGCTTGTGCCGGCGCGTAGCATGGGATCGCCGGATTAGGGGTAACGCGTGCCCAAACGAGGGTGTCAGTCAATAGACGCCTAAGAGACGCCAGGTTGGACAATGAGAAGAAGGACGCGGCGAAAGGAAGCAGGACAATGCGGATAGCGAGCCTGGTTACCGCCTTTCTCTCTGCCCTCTGTCTGGCGGTGCTGAGCGCCTGCGGTGGCGGCGAGGGCGAGCAAGTCTCAACACCCATGACTCCTTATGAGAACATGGAGCACGGCTTCTCCATCGAATATCCTGAGGGGTGGATCGAGAGCGAACGGACGGCAGGGCTGGGTTTCTCTATCGAGTTCAGAGACCCTGAAGGACATCTCACCTTAGATGTGTCGGTGGAATACAGGACCGAAGAGATCGCCCTGGCCGACGCTGTGTCAGAAGCCAAAACATATATGGAAGCTACGCCCGATGTCGAGCTGATCTCGGAGGGTGACGTTACCATAGGTGAAGACACGCCCGGCTACGAAATAGTGGGCAAGGGAGACCTCGGGGTCGGGAAGGTCGAGAGGTTCAGGTACGTCGTGTTGGTGCGGGAGAAGCAGGGCTTCTGGGTTGGAGTAAGGGGAGAGCCTGCCGTTTTTGATCAGCAGGAGGAGCTAGTAGGTGCCGTAATCGATAGCTTCAGGTTCCTGCCAGCCTACACCTATGTCCCCCCCACTGCCGGCCCGGCAGGCACCTCCACGAGCGCTGAGCATGGCTTCTCCATAAGCTACCCCGCTGGATGGATGGAGACTTCTACAAGTCGTCCCGAGGAAGTCGTCGCCCTCGCATCTGTGGAGGGACTCCCCAGAGTCAGTGTTGCTGTGCAGCCAGTGGAGGAGGGAACCACCCTTGCCGGCTATGGGCCGCATCTAAGCCAGGGGATGGGTCAAGTCTGGGGTGACTATGAGTTGGCTTCCGAAGGCGAGATAACGCTGGACGACGGAACTCCAGCCTACGAGATCGTGTTCAGCGGCACGGGGGAGGGCTACACTCTCAAATGCAAGTATGTGATTGTAATTCAGGGAGCTCAGGTTTTCTGGATCATGGGTTTCAGCATGCCTGCCACTTTTGAACAGGATGAGGCAGCCCTGGACGAGGTGATTCAGAGCTTTCATCTAGAGTAGCTCTACGCCTGGGGGCTAAGCGTCCTACGGTGGCGATGGACCATCGGCAGCGGTACCAACGAGGAAGTTGTGGGGCGGCAAAAACCCATCCGCCCCCTGCTGTCCACGCTGCTACCTACTCATACTCATGATGCAGCCGTGTGAACCTCTACTTGAAGAGCAGAGGCCCGGCCTTTCGACCGAGCCCTCGGTTTCATATCTGGAGCGGGGGACGGGACTCGAACCCTCCACAGGCGGGCAGGCCCGCGACAGCCCGCTTGGAAGGATTATGTCCACTCCGCTGAGTCTATTTCAGGCCCCAAGGGCCGTTTTCGGCCCGTCTTGGCCCCCTGTCTCCAAGAGGGCAGGCCCTTTGTCTCCGCCAGATGCTAGCACAGAACGGGCGTCGCAGGAAGCGGCTGTGGTTAGTTCCTCCGGTCTTGCCCGCGTGACATCTGACGACCGGATTGTGTCCCGACTAGGGAGCAGTCTGCAAGCGGAAGAGCGCCCTCTGCCTGGGAAGCTTAGTGGAGCTCCGTTGGATCTCTCCGAAGCTATCTTCCTCGTGTTGCATGATCGGGGAGAGCCCTTTCGCCTATTCGAAGGCTGATGGCTCACCCTAGCACTAACCTCTTCGGCCAAGCTTCTGAAGAAAGGGTGCCCCACATTCCATCAAGAAAGTCCAGCGAATAGCCCTGTTCCACCAAGTGAAAGAGGAAGCCACCATTGTCAGTCAGCCGGTACTCGGTGCCCTCCTCCTTTAGAATCCCCAAGTATTGGAGCGTCTTCAGATAGAGCCTAAACTTCCCATTTAGCTCGCGATTGAACACACGTTTGAACTCTTGCTTGCCAATCGACATCCTGTAGGCAGCCCAAAACAGCCACCAGGCTATCTGGTCCTTCTCGTCCAGGGAGGTGCAAAGAGCGATTGGCAGCTTTCCAGTGTCAACGGCCTTTACATACTCGCTCACGGAACAGGTGTTGGAATAGAAAACGTTGCTGAAGCGGCTCGCCGCTCCAGCCCCGAAGCCCACGAAGTTCTGCCTGGTAACTGAGGTATACTGTGCTTTCTCCTTCTTCGTCCATGTCCAGATCGAGGTTCTTTCATAGCCGTAGGTTTTCGAAAGCTCCTCGATGATCTGAAGCATCTTCCTCTCTTGCCACCAGCTTGGCTTCGGAGTGCTACTTCTGGCCAGAATCTCCGCCATCTTCGTAAATGAGAATACAATCAAAGGATACGCCGACAACTGCCCAATGCCCGCTTTGAAGGCGTACTCCACATCATGCTCAAGCTGGTCCTCGGTCTCGCCGGGTAGGCCAAACATAAGGTCCACATCGACCGAGTCGAAGTCAGCACTCATAGCATTGGCCAAGGCCTCTTTGGCGTTCTCTGCGTCATATGGTCGGGAGATTCTTTGCAGGAGATCGTCTTGGAAGCTTTGCACGCCAAGGCTTAAGAGATTCACGCCACTCCTTCTAAGAGTTGAGAGGTTTCCCACACTGGCATCACTCGGGTGAACCTCCACTCCAATTTCTGGGCCAATTCGGAAAGAGCACGTCAAGAAAGCTATCAGGTCCAGAAGTTGCCTTGGGGAGGCCAATGGAGTGCCTCCCCCAATATATAGTGAAGTGATCGTTGAGGCTTCCAGCCTCTCCCGGTGCATTTCGACTTCTTTCTTGACTGCTTCTGCGTATGCGTCCACATCCTGACCGTAGAGCAAGACCTTATTGTAAGGACAGAATGGGCAGATCTGTTTGCAGAAAGGGATGTGGAGATAGAGTCCGATGTCACCGAGACTATTTGGAAGGTCTGGGGTAGCTTCCTCGAAAACATAGGGTTGATACTTACCGGCAATGAGAAGACGGTAAAGTCTTCTCATCCGCAAGAAGGAAGGTTTCAAGAGCAAGACTCCTATTACGGATTGACGAAGTCGATGAGATAGCAGCGGCCGGCGCGGAACCAGACCATGTGGACATCCTTCGCTTCGGGCGGCAGCAAGTCCGTCGGTGGGTTGTGCTCATGGAGGGGGCTCAGGCGCGAAATCAGCCGATTTCGAAGTGAAGCGGGCTTGTCGGGGTTCACGCCCTCATCGCCGATGACGATCTTGGCGCCAGGCTTGGCCACCCGCATCATCTCCTGGATCGTCCGCTGCTTGTCGCGGGACTCGTTGATGGCGCCGAACTGGAGCGCTGCGTCGAACGCGTCATCAGCAAAGGGCAGGTGCGCCGCCTCGCCTTCGGTCAGATTGGCGTTCAGACGGTGGCGCTGGACCTTCTTCTCGCACTGCCGGAGCATTCCGACGGAGATGTCCAGCCCTAGCAGCGTCCCGCCTGGGCCTACGCACTCTGCCATCAGCGGCAGATTGCTCCCGGTGCCCACGCCCACCTCCAGCACGTGCTGCCCCGGTTTCAGCTCCAGGCGGCTGACCATCTTCCGCCGCTCGTTCGCGTCCGAGAAGCCCGCCAGCAGCGCCCAGATCCGTAGGACCCAGTCGTACCGTGGGGCCCACCGGTCGTAGAAGTCGCGCCAGTGGAGGTCGCGCTCGTGCGTGTCCCTACTCCTCGCGATGCTCGCCTTTGAACTGTTGCGAAACGTCATCAAGCAGCGGGGATAACCAGCAGCGAGCTGTAAGCACGGCGATTATGACACTGCCGTTGCAGTTGTCAAGCTGGAGCGGGGGACGGGACTCGAACCCGCGACAGCCTGCTTGGAAGGCAGGAGCTCTACCACTGAGCTACCCCCGCGCCAGGATCAAGTATAGCCAGACGCTAGAGCCGCCGCAATGTGTTGAGCCGCCGCGCTATTAGCAGCTAGCCAGCAGCTACCCGCCGCCGCCGGGGCTTATAATGGGATCACGACATCTCATAGTCAAACCAACGACATACCCGAGCCATGAAGTCTGTCGCCTGCGTGAGCGACCTTTCGTCCTCTATGACCTTTTTTATGGCGGCTAGAAACCATTCATTCTTTGATGCAGGGCCTTCCGGCCACCAGCACTCGAGTTCGCCCGCGGGAACAAGGAAAAGGCCTATGTTAGCCCACTCATCGAGCAGTTTCTCAGCATCCTGGAGGGCACCACCCCGCAGTTTCTTGATGCCGTGTCTCTTCGCTTCGCTCCAATCAGCCGTTTCCTCCAGAAGCCGCTGGAGCTCCCTCCGGTCCCCAGCACTGAGCGCATCCTGCTCCTGCAACCGCTCAAGGGTCGCTCTCATGGCGGAGAGAAAATTCTTCAAGGAAGTCACGGGCGGACTGGACGACAGTGCGTGGTGCACGGCGTTGAAGAGACTTGACATGTCTGCAAAGTCTGCACCCAAGGCGTCGACTACGTCGGCGATTTCGTCTTTGTTGTGCAGGAGATCCAGGTCGGCTATTACAGCCGTGCGTGTATCGAGGCTCCGATAAGCACGCGCCAGAGTGGCGATCTGCCCCTTTCCTCCCCCGTGGACGAAATACAGGTCTGCTGCACGATCAATGCGCCCCTGTATCTCCATACGCCGCAAGATCGCTTCATAGAAGCGGCAATCCGCATCAGCCTCGCAAACAACGACGCCTTCGTGAAACAATCCGTCGAATGCGGCAGATGAACGAAGAAGCGGCTTCGACCACAGTGTTGCTAACTGTTCGCTTTCCAGCAGTGAGGCGTGGTTCACGTCCCCGTCCGGAGTGGTCTCTCGAGTTATTCGGCAAACGGATACCTTCTGCGATGCCTCCAGAGCACCCCGAACCACATCAGCGCTATGGGTGGCAATGATTAGCTGGCGGCCAAGCTCCTTCGCAGTTCGGGCAAGAGCCGCCGACAGCCGACGCGCCTGC